>CACXCI010000062.1 GCA_902766105.1 uncultured bacterium | reverse complement strand
GACCGCACTTAATGCACTTGTTAACATACATAATTAAAAGCCTCTTAATTTAATAAAAAATAATACCAGTAAATAAATTTAATGAAACATCCTCACAATATAAATCGATTTCAAATAAAAAATATAACTTATAGTACTATTTTAGCATGCTTTTAAAATTTTTGCAAGTGGGTGATGAAAAATAAGATTCCTCCCCCTGTGTGAGTGTAGGTGGGGTGCGTTATAAATTTTTAAGATGAAACATTGTCGGCGTGGCAATGCCGACCCCCTTAGCTATTCCCTCTCCTAAAGATTAGGAGAGGGATACGGAGAGGTATGATTTGAATTTACAAAAGCCGGATTCCTCGCATGCGCTCGGAATGACATGTTCCCTCCCTCATTAGGGAGGGGTAGTTGTAGGGTGTGGTTTTAACCGCACCATTTATATTTTGGTGCATCAAATGATGCACTCTACAAAGCTACACGCTTTGTCGGGTTAAAACCCGACCTATTAGCTATATAAAAAATCGTTAGGTAGAAACGTTAAATACTACCGAGAGTTAAGAGTTTTAACTCAGGAACAATTAGCTGAGAGGATAGATATGAATGCCCGTTCGTTATCTTTTATCGAATGTGGTATTAATTTTGTTACATCAAAAACTTTGTCAAAAATTTGTGACACTTTAAAAATCCATCCAAAACTGCTTTTTGAATTTGAATATTTACATATTCCGCATCAGGATATGAAAGAACAGCTAAATAATCTTATTGATGAAAATCCTGATAAATTGAGTCTTATTTATAAATTAATTACGCTAATTCTTAAAGCTTAGATTGAATTTGCTCCGTTCACGACCTCAATTATTTCTTGAGTAATTGCGAATTGACGTGTCTTGTTGTACTGAATAGACAAATCTTTTATAATTTTTTCAGCATTTGTAGTAGCCGCTGACATTGAGGTCATTCTTGAGGCAAGTTCAGATGCTTGAGCTTCTAATAATGCCTGATAGAAAATGTTTGCCATATACATTGGAACAATTTTTTGTAAAATATGATGTTTGTCCGGTGTAAATTCCATTAAAGGTTCTATAACATTATCAGATATCCTTTCAAGATTATCCGTGACCCCTGCAACAGGTAGTACCTGCCAGTCTTCAACGAAATAACTCATCATATTTTTGAATCTGGTTGTAACTATTTCAATTTTATCAATTTTGCCTGCAACGTATTCTTCTGCAAGGTCTTCTGCTATATCTCTTGCTTCTATAGGAGAAGGTTTATCTACAGCAGAAAAATATTTTTTTACAATCGGGCATCCGAGTTGTTGTGCTTTTTTCCTAATTCCTGAAATACCCTTTTGTCCGGCGATAAATAGTTCAACTCCAATTCCTTGCTTTTGGTAATTTAAAATTCGTTTTATTGCATCTCTTACGACATTGGCATTATACGCACCGGCAAGTCCTTTGTTAGAAGATAATATAAGTAGTCCTACGTTTTTAATTTCACGTTTTTCGAGCAAAGCAGGGTAATCATCAATTGCATATTTTATCTTCAAAGTGTCCGAACAGTATGTATCAACGGAATTCAACAGCTTTTGAAACATATTGATTAGCTCTTTTGTGTATGGACGTGATGCTTTTACTGCGGTTTCTGAACGCTTAACCTTAGCTGCCGCAACCATCTTCATCGCACGAGTTATTTTTTTTGTGCTTTCCACACTTTGTATTCTGTTTTTTATATCTTTTAAATTTGCCATTTCATTCCTTTTTATTTTTACCTGTCGGGATGGCAATCTCGACCTGCTATTTAGTATCGTTCTTAGAATGTACTTTTAAATGTCGCAAGTCCTTCTAATAAAGCTTTTTTATCTTCATCAGATAGTGCTGCACCATTGTTCAAATTTTCTACCAATTCTTTAAAATTAGCATTGAAATACACGAACCATTCTTTCTTAAAGCGTGCAATCTGAGTATTTTCAATATCATCTAAAGTTCCTTCGTTTGCTGCAAACAATATTGATACCTGTTCTGCAACACTTAGCGGTTGATATTGAGGTTGTTTAAGAACTTCTGTTAGTTTTTGACCTCTCAGCAATTGCTTTTTAGTTGAAGCATCCAAATCTGATGCAAATTGAGCAAAAGCTTCAAGTTCTCTGTATTGAGCCAAATCAAGTCTTAATTTCCCAGCAACTTGTTTGATACCTTTTGTCTGAGCGGCACCTCCAACACGAGAAACTGATATACCGGCATTGATGGCAGGTCTGATTCCGGAGTTAAATGCGTTACTTTCCAAGAAAATTTGTCCGTCAGTAATTGAAATAACGTTAGTCGGAATGTATGCAGATACATCCCCTGCTTGTGTTTCAATTATTGGTAATGCGGTTATACTGCCGCCTCCAAGCTCGTCATTTAACTTGCATGCTCTCTCCAATAATCTTGAGTGCAGATAGAATACATCTCCGGGGTATGCTTCACGTCCCGGTGGTCTTTTTAATAATAAACTCATTGCACGGTAACTTTGTGCGTGTTTTGATAAATCGTCATAAACAATAAGGACGGATTTCCCTTGCTCCATAAATTCTTCACCGATAGATACACCTGCAAATGGTGCAATATATTGTAACGGTGCTGATTCATTCGCTGTTGAAGATACAATTATTGTATAATCCATTGCGCCTTTATCTTCTAAGGTCTTTGCCAGATGTGCAACAGTTGAAGCTTTTTGACCGATTGCAACGTAGATACATATAACATCTTTACCTTTTTGGTTGATTATTGTGTCAATAGCAATTGCGGTTTTTCCTGTTTGTCTGTCCCCGATAATAAGTTCTCTTTGTCCTCTACCGATTGGTGTTAAAGCATCAATAGCCGTCAAACCTGTTTGTAGCGGCTCATGAACAGATTTTCTCGTAACAATACCTGGTGCAACTCTTTCTATCGGTCTTGTTTTTGTGTATTTAATTTCACCTTTTCCGTCTAAAGGTTTACCTGTCGGATCTATAATTCTACCCAGCAGACTATCTCCAACCGGAACTGATGCAATTCTTGATGTTGTTTTTACGATAGTTCCTTCCTTGATATTGGTGTAATCCCCAAGAACAACAACACCTACGTTGTCTTCTTCCAAGTTCATTGCAATACCAAGGGTATCATTCCCGTCTTCAAATTGAACAAGCTCGTTTGCCATAACATTTCTCAAACCGTATATTCTTGAAATGCCATCACCTATTTCAAGTACGGTACCTGTATTTGAAACTTCCGTTTGAATATCGTAGTTATCAATTTTGTTTTTTATAATTGAACTAATTTCGTCGGGTTGAATTATTGCCATAATTTTCCTGCCTTATCTATTAATTACCTTACTGAAACTTTTTAATTTTGAACGAATGCTTGTATCTATTACATAATCATCAAACTTGTATACAAGCCCTGCAATTATACTTTCATCTACCGTCCAAGTCGGAACTATTTCACAGTTTAGTTTGTGTTCTAATTTGAACAGTACATTTGATTTGTTTTCAAAATTTAATTCTATTGGAGAGATTATTTCAACTTTCTTTTTGCTGTTTTTACTGTCAAGCATGTTTGAGTAACATTCCACAATTGAATTAAATTCGTTAAATCTGTTTTTTTCTACTAAAACTTTTAGAAAGTTTAACAGTCTATTGTCAATTTTGTCTTTAAATATTGCATCAAGTATCTCAATTTTTTTGTTAACAGAAATAGATGAATTAGAGATTACAACCTGTAAATCTTTTGAATTTTCAAAAATTTCGGAAATTTGGCAAAGTTGATTTGAATACAGGTCAAAACAATTGTTCTCGGCAGCTTTTTCTACCAAGGCTTTAGCATAATTTTTTGATATTTCTGAAATTATTGTTGTCATTGTATATTTACCCTATCAAGTTCATCTATGCTGTTTTGTATAAAATTATTGTGTAGTTCAGGTTTTTCTTTTAATAATTTTATAATATTTTGTTCAGCTATGTTTAAGGAATTTTTTGCTGTCCCTTCCAGAATATGAGTAGATATTTTCTTTTCATCAATTGAAATTACCCTCTCAATATTTGAATTTACCTTAGATATACTAATTTTAGTGTTATCCTGAATTTGCTTTTTAAAAATATCAATTTTTTCATTGCAATTATTATCAAGCTCTTTTATATCCTCAGGCAGTCCAGCAAGTATAGTTTTAGCTTTTTCCAGCTCTTGTTTTGAGCCTTCTTTTTTATTCTCAGAATTTTTAATGTCTGTTTTGATTTTTTGTATTCCGGTTTCAAAAATTTTATTTAACTCAATTTTTCGACTAATCCAGTACAAAATGCCAACCATTAAAATAAAGTTAATGGTATTTGATGTTGCTAAATATTTTAGAATATCAAGTAGTGGCTGCATTTTATTGAATTACTCCTTGTGTTATTTTTTTAGCAATTGAGTTAGCTAAATCTGCAACTATTGTTTTGTCTACAATGTTTTGTAATTCGTTACTTTTCCTAATTAACTCATCTTTTTGAGATTGAATTTCAGCTTTAGATATTTCTCTTGCTTTAGAAATTTCTTCGCTTGATTTATTTTGCAAATTTTCAATTGATGATTTGAATTTTTCTCTGCATTCATCTTGTTTTTCTTCGATTTTTTTAGAATGAGTGTTAATGTATTCCTTTGCCGTATTGTTGTTTTTTTCAGCCGAAATGTTATTTGATTCTATATAATCATTTCTTTTTTTTATTATATTCAAAATCGGGTTGTAAAATATTGCGTTCATTATTATTATGAACACTGAAAAACTTAATATAGCAACTATGAATGTAGCGTTAAATTCAATCATTTATCCGGAAGCTCTCCTATTTGAATATAAGCATAATTGCTATAAATAATGCATAAATAGCAGTAGCTTCAGCTAAACCTGCACCAATGATGAAATTCTTAAAAGCTTCATCTTTGATTTCCGGTTGTCTTGAAATAGCTTCTAATACACCTTTTGTTGCAATTCCCAAACCAAGTCCGCCGCCAATAGCACCAAAGCCTATAGCGATACCTGCTCCTAATTTTGCCAAATCTAAAGTTTGTTCAATTGTCATAATTTTCTCCTTATATTTTCAATTGTATATTATTGTATGTTTTTATAATTATCATTCTTCCTGAACCGCCATTGATATGTATGTCGTTGATAAAAGCGTAAAAACGAGGGCCTGTATTAACGCAACAAATAATTCAAATAGCATAAACGGAAGTGGCAGTGCAATTGCGAACAACCCTATAAACGTCGTTACGAGCAGTTCTCCTGCTAATATATTAGCAAAAAGTCGAAGCGCTAATGAAAACGGTCTTACGAATAATTCAAGGACATCAACAAAGGTTATTATTAAGCCGTCAATACTGAAACCTTTGAAGAAAAACCTAAAGCCGTTCTTTTTTACTCCGTAATATATGTAGTATATTGATACTACTATTGCCATTGCAGCTGTCATGTTTATATCGTTATTTGGTGAAGCAAATTCCCCGTTAGCCAAATGTATAAGTTTGAACGGTAGCTGTCCGACCAGATTTGCAGTTAATATAAACATAAACAAGGTTAATATAATTGCAATATGCTTTTGCGCATTATCGTTACCCATACTGGCTTTTGCAATATTGTTAAAATATTTTATTATGCCTTCACCCATAAGTTGAAGCTTAGTTGGAACCAGGGATAAATTGCTTGAGGTCATTAGGGCTATGACTATCAATATTGCCATTGAAAACCACATTGTAATTAGAGTATCCATATTAAAAGATACTGATTTCCCTAATATATCTGCTGTATAAACCCAGTGTTCCATTTTACTCCCTCATGGTTATAATATCATCTAAAAATTTTTTTGCAATTTAAAAATTTGCTGTAACAATACTTAATAAAGTCGTTATGGTTGGCATTTTTATTATTCAAATATACTTTATTAATATACAGTTATTTTATTTGTTATAGGGGAAAAGGAGAAGAATTATGGCATTTTGGGGAAAAATTGTAAAATGTGGTCGAGTCGCAAGCAGCGCCGTTCAAAGTTTATTTAAAAATTCAAAAACTACAGCAAAATTTTTACAAAAAATAAAAGCTAAACCTGTTCCTGTGGGACAGCCTGCAGCTTCAGCTGCGGAAAAACCGAAAGGCTTTTTTGACATGTTAGATGAAATGAATGCAGATAAAAATTACAGAGAATATAAAGAAGTATTCAATCAAGGAATTCCTTTTGATCACTATATGTACATGCATTAAATCGTTTTTTTTATTTGAAAATAGAGCCTGTCAAAATTTTTTGACAGGTTTTATTTTGTTTGTTGTATAATTATACTAATTGGTAAATCTATAAAAGAGGATAAATGAGAGAAATAAGACTTGAGGAGATTGATTCTACGAATAGCTATGCAAAGTTAAATTTAGATAACCTTGCAGATAAAACGGTTATTCATGCCGCTATCCAGACCTCCGGCAGAGGCAGGTTAAATAGAAAATGGGTAGACTTAGGCTTAGGTAATCTTTTTATGTCTATTGTTCTGAAACCTGAAGATAAATATGCAGCATCTTTTGCAAATCTTACTCAGTATTTATCAGTTTGTCTTTGTAAAGTTCTGGAATCTTATAATCTTAAACCGCAAATTAAGTGGCCAAATGATGTGTTGATTGATGGTAAAAAGATAGCCGGAATTTTGTCGGAAAGTGTTGTTCAAAGCAGCGGTAAATCAAAAGGCATTATTTTGGGTATTGGGGTTAATCTTAATGCTGATGAACAGTCGCTGCATAATATACCTGATAAAATTGCAACTGCGCTGAATGTGGAAATCGGAAAGCAAATTGATGTTGATATCTTTAGGCATGAGTTAATAAATGAATTTTTCTCAAATTATGATAGTTTTATAGAAGTTGGCTTTGAGTTTATAAAGCAGGATTATATTTTAAGAAATTGCTTTATTGGAAAAGAATTAAATATTCAATTATTTGATGAAATTAAAAATGGGTTTGCAAAGTCGGTAAACGACAGAGGTGAACTAATTTTGATGGATAATGATAAAGAATTGGTACTTACAATAGGAGATATATTATGAGCGAAAATTTATTAGAAACCGGATTAATCTTGCTCTGCATGGGCATGGGTTTTGTTTTATGCTTTTTGACAATTCTGATTTTCTCAATGAGAATTATGTCTAAAATTGTCTTATGGCTTAACAAAATCTTTCCTGAGGCAGTAGAAGAGATTAAAACAACAGCTAAGAAGGTTTCATCAAATGTTGATGATGCTATTGCAGTTGCAATCGCAGCTATTATGGCAAAAAGAGCAAACAAATAATTACGACTAAATTTAATACGAAAGGATATAAATATGGGAAAAAAACTTATTAAAGTAATGGATACCTCATTTAGAGACGGTTTCCAGTCGGTTTACGGGGCGAGAGTTTTTGTTGATGACTTTCTTCCGGCTTTAAAATCTGCAGTAGAAGCAGGTATAAGACATTTTGAGGTTGCAGGTGGTGCAAGATTTCAGTCGCCGATTTTTTATTGTAATGAAAATGCTTTTGAAACAATGGATAAAATCAGAGCTGCTGTTGGTCCTGACATCAATTTGCAATCTTTATCAAGAGGTGTAAATGTTGTAGGCTTGGATTCTCAACCTCGTGATGTTATTGATTTACACGCAAAAATGTTTAAAAAACACGGTGTTACAACTGTAAGAAACTTTGACGCTTTGAATGATGTAAATAATTTATTATATTCAAGTCAATGTATAAAAAAACATGGCTTGCGTCATGAAGTTACTATTACAATGATGGAATTGCCTATTGGTTGTACCGGTGCGCATGACGTAGAATTTTATGAAAGAGTTTTACGTTCTATTTTGGATGCGGGTATTGAATTTGATTCATTGGCATTTAAAGATGCTTCAGGAACATCTGCTCCTCATAAAGTGTATGAAACAGTTAAAAGAACTCGTGAAATTTTGGGTGCTGATGCTGATATTAGATTCCACTCTCACGAAACAGCAGGTACAGGCTTATCAGCTTATTTAGCTGCTTTGGAAGGCGGAGCAAATTGTATTGACTTGTCAATGAAACCTGTTTCAGGCGGAACGGCTCAACCGGATATTGTTTCTATGTGGCATGCATTGAAGGGTACTGAATATGATTTGGGTATTGATGTAGAAAAGATTTTGGAAACAGAAGAAATTTTCAAAGATTGCATGAAGGATTATTTCTTACCACCGGAAGCGTTGGCTGTAAATCCTCAGATTATTCAATCTCCGTTGCCGGGTGGAGCTTTGACTGCTAATACTCAAATGCTTCGTGATAACAATTTGATGCACAAATATCCGGAAGTTGTTGCTGCAATGAAAGAGGTTGTTGAAAAAGGCGGTTTTGGTACATCTGTTACTCCTGTTTCTCAATTCTATTTCCAACAAGCATTTAATAACGTAATGTTTGGTAAATGGAAGAAAATTGCTGAAGGTTATGGAAAAATGGTTCTTGGTTATTTTGGTAAAACTCCATGCGAACCTGATAGCGAGGTTGTTAAAATTGCCCAAGAACAACTTGGTCTTGAACCTACAACCGAAACTGTAGTTGATTTGAATGATAAAGATCCAAACAAAGGTCTTGAGGTTGCTAAGAAACGCTTAGAAGATGCTGGGTTAGAAGTTAATGATGAAAACTTATTTATTTCAGCAGCTTGTAAAGAAAAAGGTATCCTTTTCTTGCAAGGTAAAGGAACAATAGGTGTTCGTAAAAACGAAGCTAAATCCGAAGAAGTTTCTACTGTTTCTGGTGGTGATACTAATGGTTACACGGTAACGGTAAACGGTAAGAAATATGCTGTTGCATTGGAAGGAAACAAGGCTACCGTAAATGGTAAATTATATGATATTGCTGTAAAAGAAGGAATAGAAGCAAAAACAGCTTCTGATGGTGAAGGTACTCCTGTTAAGGCGGCTTTGCCGGGTAACGTTTTAAAAGTGCTGGTATCAGAAGGTGATACTATTGCTGAAGGTGATGTGATTGCTGTTGTAGAAGCGATGAAAATGGAAACAGAAATCAAATCTCCTGTTGGCGGAACGGTTAAATCTGTCGAAATAGAGGTAGGCAATAAAGTTCAAACCGGTCAAGTCTTGGTAACTGTAGGTTAGGGGGTAGTTAGATGAGTTTAAGTGAAACCTTATATAATTTATGGTTAGGAATAAAACCGGGATTGCTGGAATTATGGCACTCTACCGGTATATATAACTTTGTTGAAAAGGTAGATCCGAATATAACAAATTGTGTTGAGCAGTTTTTACATCAATTCGGACATCCGATTATGATTTTGATATGCTTGTTCCTGTTGTGGCTTGGCATAAAAAAACAATATGAACCGCTATTGCTTATACCAATTGCATTTGGTGGTTTGTTGTCAAATATTCCTATGCCACCTGGGGAAGAAATTGCAGGTCCAAACGGATTTTTAGGTATAATTTTTGAAGCCGGTATTCACAAAGGTATATTCCCATTGATAATATTTATGGGTGTAGGTGCTATGACTGATTTCGGACCGTTGATTGCGAACCCTAAAACAGCATTATTGGGCGGTGCTGCTCAATTTGGCATATTCGGAGCATTATTGCTTGCATTGTGTTGCTTTGGCTTCAGTATTTCTCAGGCCGGTGCTATTGGTATTATAGGTGGTGCAGATGGCCCGACATCAATTTATGTAACACAGAAATTAGCACCTGAACTTTTGGGGGCAATTGCTGTTGCTGCATATTCTTATATGGCGCTTGTTCCTGTTATTCAGCCTCCAATTATGAAATTGTTAACAACTCAAAAAGAACGTGTAATCCAAATGGAACAATTACGCTCTGTTTCAAAAAGAGAAAAGATTGTATTTCCATTGGTTGTATTGATGCTTTGCGTAATTTTCTTACCAAGTGCTTGTCCTTTGATTGGAGCTTTGACATTTGGTAATTTGTGTAAAGAATGCGGAGTTGTTGACAGATTATCTGATACAATGCAGAATGCACTTATAAATATTATAACAATATTCTTAGGATTAACAGTAGGTTCAAAACTTTCAGCTGAACAATTTTTAACTGTACAAACTCTGTTTATTTTATTCCTTGGAATTATCGCATTCTCATTTGCTACAGCTGCAGGTGTTTTAATGGCAAAATTTATGAATTGCTGTACAAATGCTATCAGTAAAATTACCGGTAAAGAAATCAAACCGATTAATCCGTTAATCGGCTCTGCAGGTGTATCTGCCGTTCCGATGGCTGCTCGTGTGTCTAATAAAGTAGGACTGGAATATAACTCTCAAAACTACTTGTTGATGCACGCAATGGGACCAAACGTTGCAGGTGTAATTGGTTCTGCCGTTGCTGCAGGTGTTTTACTTGCTTTGTGTCATTAATAATATAAATACATATTTATATAAAAAAGACTCCTTTTTGGAGTCTTTTTTTTACTATTTTAAAAGGTCATTTGCATTAATTTTTGGAATATCAATTTCTTTTAGTCCAAAATTGAATTCTTCTTCTTTGACAAGTTTTGCAATTTCTTCTGAAATTTTAGCTTCGGTAGCTTTTTCACATGTTCTAAGATGAGTCAATTCTCGACAGCGAGCATTGATATGTTCTCCAAGAATTTTTAGGCTTGGCTGCATATCACGAAGAATTTGTCCGAGATTTTTAATCGCTTTATTTATGTCTATTTTTTCCAAATCAAGTTTTCTGTCAGGCAAAATCGTTAAAAGGTGTATTTGTTCTGCTTTTCTTTCGTTTTCTCCTTGTAAAGCTCTGCCTGATACTGTTTCAAATAATGATTTTACAGGAACTTTTGTCCCGAATTGAGGCTGCTGTGATTTTACATCAAAACTAATTAGCATAACTTTAAACTCCTATAATTATTTTCTTTTTTTACCTTTCTTATGGCTTTTAAAACTTGTAAAAAATAATTTTGTCATTTTTAGAAAATAATATTTTTTTATTGTAATATTTCTTTATGAATAAAAAAATTGCTACAAATGATATGTATTTAAAAAGCCTAATGGCTGAATATTTTGAAAATAGGACTGAAATTGTTTTATGTGAAAATATTTCAGAAATTGATGCAGATTTGTTATTGCTGAATAATTATTCGGGTTCAGTTCCGCCTGAATTGTTTGAGAAAACAGAAATTTTAAATCTGCATCCATCATTATTGCCGGCATTTGCAAACAAAAATGCGCTATCTCAAGCATATACTTCAGGGGTGAAGGTTAGTGGAGTAACCGTTCACTATGTTGAAAAAAATAACTTTTATGGCAGAATAATTGCTCAGTATCCGATATTTATTGATTGCGATATGCATTATAATGAATATGTTGAAGCTTTAACCTCAATAGGGAACAAGTTGTACCCTCCGGTTGCGTCTGCTGTACTTAACGATAAAGTTTTTGACTTTTCAGAGATATTTAAGCACAAATGTTCTGCTGGTTGTTCATCTTGCAGCGGGTGTAAAAAATAACTATTTTTTTTCGCTAACTATAATGTTTAACTTATCTATTACCCCATTAAAGAAAGATTTTTTTTCACCGTGAGTGTGGGGTTTTATTGTTGATATTTCGGGAGCAACTACAGTTGGGGGTACTGTTGATTTTATTCTTCCGGAGTAAATTGATTTTATTTCTTTTATGACTGTTTCGTTCATTATAGTTTAAGTCCTCTTAATTCCTATTATTAGGGTAATACATTTTTAAAAAATATACAAATTATTTACAATATCTCCATTGGTTCAATGGAAAAATCTATAATAAAGGTATCATTATTAGAAAATGCCATATCTAATGCGGGTTTTATCTCATTGTAATTATTAACTTTAATTGCGTTTATTCCGTAACTTTTTGCTAAAGCTACAAAATCAGGACTTGATATTTTTGTTTGAGAATATCTGCAATTGCATTGTTTTTCCTGAATTTGGCGAACCATACCAAGATAACCGTTATTTAGTATAATAATTTTTATATTTAAGTTGTTTTCTTTGCAGGTTGCAAGCTCATGTAAACTCATTTGGAATGAACCATCTCCTGTTATACAAACTACGCAATTGCTTTTATCGGCAACCGATGCTCCTATCGCAGCAGGTAAGCCAAATCCCATAGTCCCGGTTCCGCCTGATACAAATATTTTTCTGTTTTTGTTATTAAATTTTAAGTTTTTAACTGTCCATAGCTGGTGCTGTCCTACCTCGGATGTAAATGTTATATTCTTGTCTTTTGTATAATTTTCAATAGCTTGTATTACTTCAAATGAGTGTAATAAGTTTGTAGTCTTTTCTTGTTTTTTGTTGCTTATTTTTAATGTTTGACAAATTTTGCTCCAGCCTGAAAAATCCTTGTTTATGTGGATTTTTTTAAGTATGTCATTTATATCTCCAATGATGAATTTGTCGGTTTTTACATTTTTAGAGATTTCATCAGGGTTTATATCTATTTGGAAAAGTTTACCGTTTAATTCATTTCTTTTTGTTATTTTATCGTTAAATCTTGCGCCTAAACTTATAACCAAATCACTTTCTGTTAAAAGTTGATTTGCACTGTTATCTCCAAATACTCCAATCATTCCAAAATAATTTGAATTATCCTGCGGAAATGTTCCTAACCCCATCATTGTTGAAACAACAGGAATATTGGTCTTTTTCACAATGTTTAATAATGTGTATTCCGCTTGTGAATGTTTAACTCCTCCGCCTGCAACTATTAAAGGTTTGTTTGAATTTGTTATAGCGGTTTCGAGTGCTGTCAAATCTGATGTTGTAATTTTATTTTCATCATTTTCAAAGGTATTTATTTTGTTTGTTAATTGGACAGTCTCTTTAAAAATATCTTTAACCAAATCTATTACAACAGGTCCTTTTTTCCCTGAGGTGGCAATTTTATATGCTAGATAAAGGGTATCTTGGATATCCTTTGCTGATGTTATTTGAAACGCTGCTTTTGTACATGTTTTTACCATGTCGCAAATATTTGCTTCCTGAAAAGCATTTGTTCCTATAAGATTATTTGAAACTTGTCCTGTTAATATTATCAGCGGGTAACCATCAATATAAGCGTTAACTATTCCCGTGATTGTATTTGTTGCCCCAGGTCCTGATGTTACTATAACAACGCCGCATTTGTTTGTTGCTCTTGCATAGCCTTCTGCTGCATGTACTGCGGATTGTTCGTGTCGGGTAAGAATGTGTTTTATCGAATTATCCTTATATAATTCATCATAAATATCAACAACTACTCCTCCGGGATAGCCAAAAACAGTATCGACATTTAAGTTCTTTAATGCCTCTATGATTGCTTTTGCACCGGTAATTGTTGTTGTGATGTTTTGGGTTATCATGATATATTTATACTACCTTATAGACATATTTATAATATCACGGAGATTTTATATATACAACAAAAGAGTCGAAATGTTAAGTTTCGACTCTTTTATCAGTTTACAAATCTTTCTTATTTGTTGAAAGTAAATAAACCTTTCCAGAATTTCTTTTGATTTGACCAAAATGTTTTTTGTTCATTTACTGATTTTTGGTATTCTTGCTGTTGTTTTTTTATAGCTTTTTCACGAGCTTCTTGTTGTTTTTTAAGTTCTTTTTGTCTTTTTTCAACAGCTTTTTGTTGATCTTTTTGAGCTTGAGTTAAATCATTTTCAGCTTTAGTAATAGAATTAGCTGTGTTAGTTAACCATTTGCTTACAGGATTTGTTGCATTAGCTGCAGTTCCTAATGATAGTACGGATACAACCATCAAAGATAATACTAATTTTTTCATTCTTCTTTTTCTCCTTTCTCGGGGTTGGATTTGTAAGTTTCTAACTGTTTCTTCTTATTTTCCAACCTTTTTTCTAAGTATTCTATTTCTTTTAATTTTTTTGACTTTTTATAGTCCTGTTTTTTTATTTGTTTTTTATTTTTAAAGTATTTTCTATTTTCTTTTCTTTTTTGTTTCCAACTGTTTTTATCTTCTTTTGTCGGTTTTATTGTTTTTTCAACGCTTTGTTCTAAGGTGAATCCTTCGGTTGATTGGACTTGCGGCTTTTCTTTTGCCAAAATTGGTGCAGACATAATCACAAGACCAACTATTACAGATAATATTAACTCAACCCTTTTCATAATAAAAGAATATATCAAAAACTAATATTTTGCAATTATTTCTTCAATACCTTTTTTTGCTAAGTTAAATATTTCAATCATTTTTTCAAATTCATAAGGCTCCCCTTCTGCAGTTGTTTGAAATTCGATTATCTTACCGCTTTTTGTTAAGACTACATTTGAATCTACCTGAGCGTGAGAATCTTCCTCATAGTTCAAATCAAGCTTAACCTCGCCGTCGACAATACCTGCTGAAATTGCTGCAACCGGTTCAATTATCGGGTTTTGAGTTAACGTTCCGTTTGCTATAAGCTTTTCTATTGCATCGGATAAAGCGACAAAACCCCCGCAAATACTTGCGGTTCTTGTTCCACCATCTGCTTGTATTACGTCAGCATCAATTGTAATTGTTATATCAGGCATTTTTTCCAAATCAACACATGCTCTGAGGCTTCTTCCTATAAGTCTTTGAATTTCTTGTGTTCTGCCTGATATTTTAGTTCTTTCCCTTTGACATCTTGTTGAGGTTGAAGATGGTAATAATGAGTATTCTGCAGTTAGCCAGCCTCTTTTATCGTCTTTGTCCATCCATTTTGGTTTTGAATTGTCAACGGATGCTGTTGTTATAACCTTTGTGTCGCCAAATTCTACAAGAACTGAACCTAGGGCGTGCTTTGTGTAATTTCTTGTAAATTTAATTTCTCTTGTTTGATTATTTTCTCTACTTTCAAGTCTTGTCATTATTCGTTCCTCCTATATTTACCCCTCATAGTCCCACATGTAAATTTGTCCGCAATATCTGCATACAGCATGTGCATTCATAAATTGCAAATCCGGTACAAAAATATACCCGTCAACGGTTATTTCTATCTCTCCCTTTTCATTATATCGCTGAGAAAATTTTTTGTTTCCCGTATAATCCGGAGAAAACATAAGTTCAAATTTGTCTACAGATTTACAATTCTTACAGACAAACATTATTCTTCCTCTTTTCTTAGACTTTGTCTTTTAGTTCTTTTAGGTCTTGTATTTGCCTCAAATTTTTTATCCTTCAAGCTTTTATACCATAAAGTCCAGCAAATACTTCTTATAGGTAGAGTCAACCCGCATACAATAAACGATAAGATACTCATAAATATCCATTTTGATATCATATCAGGCGTTATTATCGGATATTTAAGATAAACAAGCACCTTGTTTGTAAAATCAAGCGGTATTTGATATGAAATAAAATTAAATAGAGCGCATATTTTATCTGTTAGGTTTAGATAATCAAAAACAACAGAAAAGCCTTCTGTAATTATGAAAATAGAAAAGAAAATAAGAACAGCAAGCAGTATGAATGTTCTAAGCCAATTTCCTTTGATAAGAACAAAACTCTTTTTGAAAATATCCGGTATAGAAAGTTCCGGTTCAAAGGTAAAAACTTGGAATATCAAAATAAAGTATATCCAAAGAACAAATCCGGGAATGATAAAGAATATGCTTGTTGCAATAGAGGTTAGTACCCCCACAAGCAGCAAGAATAATACATATTGAAATGCTCGTCTTGTCGCAACCTCTTTGTGAGAAGGTATATCATAAACTTTGCCTGTGTTTATTGCACCTTCTGTCATTGAGTTAAGAGATATGTAAGCAACCATATAATCCCAAAAAGCTTTCATAAATATCAAGAGTCCGGGTATGGCAAGGAGTAAAACAAGTAACAGTGCATGTAACGGATTGTCTGTTTTTGCTACTATTTTGTCAGCAAATCCTAATGATAAACTAAATGCCAGTGTTATACCTATCATTTGTCCAAAGACAGGAAACAGCATATATATAAAAAATTTATCAATGTTTGAAAAATAAATTTTTATACCTTCTGCTAATACGTACCAAACACTATTTTTAATGCCATCTTTCAACATAATTGCTCCTTTTTGTATTATAATAATATTACAAACGGGGGTAAATAACAAATCAGATATGCAAAATTGTAAGGATATTTTTAAAGGTTTATCCGCAGAGGATTATAAAAACGGTAGTGTTAATTTTCATATTCACACTACATATTCAGATGGCTTAGGTGATTTTAAAAAAATATGTGAGCAAGCAAGGGATAAATATAAAATATTTGCTGTTACTGATCATAATACCGTACAAGGTCATATAGATAATCCTGATTGCGGACAAATTATAGGTGTGGAATTTGATGTTTGGTATAAATACATTTTTTTACATTTGTTAGCTTACGGATTTGATATAAATTCAGATTGCATGAAGGAATTTTATTCAAAGGACAAAAAAGGTACTGAAAAAGATATTATACGCATTTTTGCAAAAAGAGATTTAAAACGTTTGATTTCTGCTATTCATGAGTCAGGAGGAATCGCAGTATTGGCTCATCCATGCTCTTGCTGGGCATTAAACATAAGAACATTTGTTTCGGAACTCGTAAAATTGGGCTTAGACGGTATTGAGGTTTATTATCCTTATCCTCGCTGGAGAAAGTATCTAAAGTTTTCTAATCCAAACGACATTGAAGCTATAGCTGATGAGTTTAATCTGTTAAAAACCGGTGGAACAGATTGTCATGAATCTTCTTTGTAAAATTGCTCTGTTGACTCTTAATAATTTGCATTAATTCAAAAATAATGTATAATATTGTTGTTTTAATTAGGGTGATATAATGTTTAAAAAACTGGCAAAACAATTAAAGTCTGAATATATGTCAAAAACTTTTTCCCCAATGACATCTCCTGTCAAAGATGATGTGAAAACCCCGTTTTTGTCTAAAATGTCAAAGTATGCTCTTAATTTATATGAGCGTAAAACAGATATAAATAATTTTAAAAAACTTGTGTTGTCTGACCCTGAAAATGATTCTCATAATGAAATGGTCGATAATCTTTTTGCAAAAACTGATTGTAAAAATCCGTTTTCCGATGAGGCTTTACTCGAGTTGTCAGAAAATTCAAGATTTTTAGAAGACTTAGGTTTGTAATTTTTATTGTTTTAAATTTATAAACAATTGTTACACCTTGAAACTTTTTGCTTTTTTGTATATAATTTTTGCATAGAAGAGATAGGAGTAAAATAATGTTCGAACGTTTTACAGAAAAAGCAATAAAAGTCATAATGCTTGCTCAGGAAGAAGCTCGAAGATTAGGTCATAACTTTGTAGGAACCGAACAGGTTTTACTTGGCTTAATTGGAGAAGGTACAGGCGTTGCGGCAAAGACATTGAAATCTATGGGGGTAAACCTTAAAGATGCAAGAACCGAGGTTGAAAAAATTATCGGCAGAGGTTCCGGTTTTGTAGCCGTTGAAATTCCTTTTACCCCGAGGGCAAAAAGAGTATTAGAGCTTTCTTGGGATGAGGCAAGACAGTTAGGTCATAATTATATAGGAACAGAACACCTTTTGCTGGGTTTGATAAGGGAAGGTGAAGGTGTTGCAGCAAGGGTTTTGGAAAATCTTGGTGTTGATCTTAATAAAGTAAGAAGTAATGTTGTAAAGATGCTTGGAGAATCAAAGCCAAGCTCCGGAACTGCAACAGCAGGGGCATCCTCATCTTCTTCAAGTTCATCTTCTTCTACAGGTGGGAAAACAAAAACTCCTAGTCTTGATGAGTTTGGCAGAGATTTGACACTGGCAGCTCAGGAATTAAGACTTGATCCTGTTGTCGGCAGAGAAAAAGAAATTGAGCGTGTTATACAAATTCTTGCAAGACGTACTAAAAATAACCCTGTATTATTAGGTGAACCGGGCGTTGGTAAAACTGCCGTTGCAGAAGGTCTTGCAATAAGAATTGTTAATGCTGAAGTTCCTGATATTTTAGATGGTAAAAAGGTTATACAGTTAGATATGGGACTTTTGGTCGCCGGTACAAAATATCGTGGTGAATTTGAAGAAAGATTGAAAAAAATCATGGATGAAATTCGTCAGGCTGGCAATATTATCCTTGTTATTGACGAAATGCACACCTTGATTGGTGCTGGTGCTGCAGAAGGTGCGATTGATGCAGCTAATATCTTAAAACCTGCTTTATCTCGCGGTGAAATTCAGGTTATTGGTGCAACAACATCTGATGAGTACAGAAAATATATTGAAAAAGATTCTGCTTTGGAAAGACGTTTTCAACCTGTTCAAATTGATGAGCCGACAGAAGAAGAATCAATTGAAATTATCAAGGGGTTAAAACCAAAATATGAAGAACACCACAGATTGATAATTTCTGATGAGGCAATTGTTGCAGCGGTAAAATTATCAAGCAAATATATAAATGACAGATTCTTGCCGGATAAGGCTATCGATGTCATTGATGAGGCAAGTTCAAAAGTTCGCTTGAAGGTTTCCAATTTGTGTCCGGAAGGTAAAGAGCTGGAAAAACAGCTCAAGTCATTGATTAAAGAGAAAGAAGAAGCTATAAGAAATCAGGAATTTGAAGAAGCTTCTCAATTAAGAGATGAAGAAGCTGATTTGCGTGATAAAATACGTGAGGTTTCCGCCAAATGGCGTGATGAACATGATGCGAATAAACCGACAGTAACTGCTGAAAATGTTGCAGAGGTTATAGCTATGATGACAGGTGTTCCTGTTACAAAACTGACTGAAGGTGAAAGTGAAAGATTGTTAAAGCTGGAAGATACTCTTCATCAACGTGTAATAGGGCAGCATGATGCGATTGTAGCCATTTCAAAAGCAATCAGACGTGCCAGAGTTGGCTTAAAAGCTCCAAACAGACCTATCGGAAGCTTTATTTTCTGCGGACCGACAGGTGTTGGTAAAACAGAATTAGCTAAAGCTTTGGCTGAGGCTATGTTTGGCTCTGAGGATAATATGTTGCGTGTTGATATGTCAGAATTTATGGAAAAACATTCAACTGCCAAACTTATCGGTTCTCCTCCGGGATATGTAGGTTATGATGATGGCGGTCATTTATCCGAACTTGTAAGGAAAAAACCATATTCGGTTGTGTTGTTCGATGAAATTGAAAAAGCTCATCCGGATGTATTTAATATTATGTTGCAAATCTTGGATGATGGACGATTAACTGATTCAAAAGGTCGTCATGTAAGTTTCAAAAATACGGTAATTATTATGACATCAAATGTTGGTGCAAGTATGATTACAAATACATCAAAACTTGGTTTCTCAACAGCTGAGGATGAATCAAAATCTAAGTACGAAAAATTAAAAGATACTGTTACTGAAGAAATGAAGAAAGCATTTAGACCAGAATTCTTGAACCGTATTGATGAAACGATTGTATTCTCCCATCTTTCAAAAGAAGAAATCAGACAAATTGTTGACTTGATGCTTAAAGACTTGTTTAAACGCTTGTCTGAAAAGGGTATAGGTATTGAAGTCTCTGATGAAGTAAAAGATCATTTGGCAGAAAACGGATACTCGGAAGCTTATGGTGCAAGACCGTTAAGACGTTTGATACAACGCAAAATGGAAGATAGCTTGGCCGAAGAAATTTTGTCAGGTAAATATTCAAGCGGTGATACCATAAAAGTTACCTTGGTTGATGGTAAGCTTTCTTTTGATAAAAAAGCCAAACGAACAAGAAAAGAAAAAGAGGTTGAAGAAACTTCCTCATTATAATAATTATTAAGACAGGGGTGTAATGCCCCTGTCTTGTAATTTTTCTTAATATTTTCTGCATTCACTATTCAAAAAATTTTTTGTGTGTTTTTTATATCTTTTAACTGAGAATGAATTAAATAAAGGGGAATTGTATGCGTGTAAATTCGATTATAGGGTCTGGTGTTTATCCAAATTTTGTAAATGGTTTTAATACAAAACGAGGTTATGTTACAAACACATTTAGTCCGAATTCTAATATTTTACCTTTGAGTTTTACGGGTTCTCCTTTGAATATGAATCAACTTATATCATTAACGCCTGAGAATAACGGTTTAGGGTTAGCGGAAGCTAAACAAGGCGGAGAAGGATGCGTTGGCTATGAGGTTGTTGCCAGCATGCGCAAACATGAAAATGTTGACGCAAGAAGTGTGATGCCGTTTTGGTCATATAATAACGGAGAAGGCGGTTATAAATTGTTAATCCACCCAAAATCAGAATTTCCTAACGGTGTTGCTGATTTACCTGATGAAATACCTCAAAAATGGTTTCATAGTGCTAAAAAGGGTGAAACTTTAGAGCAGGTTGCAAGTAAATATCATTTATCGCCTTCTGAAATTAGTTACGTAATTCAAAGCAAACCTAACGGAGAAGGTCCGGAAGCAAAATCAAGATATTGCATATTAGAACCTACAAGTGCAAGAGGTGAGGTTCGCAGGATGTCTGATGAGGTTATGGGGGAAATAAAAACCATTCCTTATGAGTTTTTCAAAATATCTGAACATAACCCCTCTTATAATTTGTTAAAAGGTGAGCCACATTATGTTATATGGACTCCTGATTTAGCAAAAACGGCAAAACCATATTCTTATGATGCATGGGGTAACGGACCTTTTGAAGCTGAAATTATTAATTCAGATGAAATGAGAGCTGTTGCTGATGCTCTATCGAAAGATAAATTTAATACGGAAGAATTCGGATATTACAGACCGGCAAACGCTTTTGCGCATGACAGACCTATGCACACTCTTGCAAATCATATTGCCAATCTATCAGCAAGAGGAAATGATTCGCTAGATGGAATAAAGGTGCATATTTGGGAACATAACCCCGGATTTAATTATCAAGGCAGAACAGATGATCCTATCAAGTTTTTACAAATTGTCGGAGATGAGCTTGACCTTGAAGAATTAAAGAAAAACCCACATTTTGAAATATTAAAAAAAGCTCAAAAATACGGTATAAACAACGCTGATATGTTATCACCAAGAGAACGCCAAATCGCTTGGTCTGTGCTAGAGCCTGCGCTAAGACCTTTTAGAGATGCTTTTGGGGCATACAATATAATTAAAACAGGTATTGCCGCTGTTCAAACAAATCCTGAAAATTTCTCTGACGGTACTGTTTCTTATAATTTTGAAAAAGAAATGAAAAGTCAGGAAACTCCGGATGCTGCAAAATCTTTAACGGATGATTTTGCAAGTATTGAAACAAAGTCTGTTTTAAACGGTTCTACTCCGGCTAATTTGCAATTGGATAATCCAAATGCGGCTTTTGGTCGTGGCAATAACGGTTTATCCGAAAATAAAGCAGGATTTACAACCTTTAAATATGACGGCTCAAATATAGAAGAAGTCGTTGCTGCTCGTGAAAAAAATGCTCGTTGGTTTACAAATTTGGTCTATGATGCTTATCAGAAAGGACCAAAGGAGCTTAATGAGTTGTTTTTCAACAAGTCCCAATTATCAGAAGGTCAAAAGGTTATAGGATTTTTAAAACCTGTACAAGACGGTGATATCGTTGTTATGGGTTGGGGTAGACCGGATGAACAAAAGGGATATAATATTACATTAGACGGATTTAAGAAATTTTTGCAAAGAAAAGATATCCCTCAGGAACAAAAAATGAAATTCCGACTTGTAATTGGTGCTGGTAAATGGAATGAAGGGGCAAGAGATTATCAATCAATTGTTCGTTTGATGAATGAAATAGAAGAATTAGACGGCGGTATTTATAAAGGTCTTGTAATGTATGTTGACGGTTTCTTCCCAAATAGATTGGTAGGCTGTGCGCAATATGGTATGTTTACATCTCGACGTGAAATGTGTGGAATTACACCGCTAGAGTGTAAAGCGGCAGGTGTTCCTTATGGCGCTACTAAGACCGGTGGACCTGTTGATTATACAAATGATTCAAACGGATATTTGACAAAAGAAGCTGTTGAAGGCAGACCTGAGCGTTATGGCTTAACATGGAATAATTCAATGGATGAGATAGATGATGCCCGTTGTGCAAGACAAGGGGATCAGGTTTCTGAAATATTTGCACAAATGGCTGATGAACATACAAATAACAGAGAGTCTTATATAGCAAAATGTAAGAAAAATATTGAAGAAAAAATAGATTGGCATGAAAATGTTGAGTATAACAAGGGTAAATCTGCAAATAAAAGATATCTTGAAGATATTTTAGAAACAGATAAAGGATGGGATGCTCGTAATAAAGGTAAAATGAGACGTTTACTGGGTGCATTTGGTGAATTTAGAGAAAAAGGAGAAGAAATTCTTCATACCTCTGCAAAATCTCGTCCTATGAAATTCGTTTTGGCTATTGTAGGATGTGCGGCAGTTTTGTCAGGGGCATATCTATTGTACAAAAATCGTCAAAATGCAGAGCATAAGTCTGATAACAAATTAGATAAAGCAGCATAAAATTTGTTCTTGCAATAATATTTTTACTGACTATATTGAAAATATTAGAAAAGGAGTTATGACATGTTAGAAAGAATTGAAAAATTACAGATTGCGATTTTAGGATTGTTGATAGCATTAGGCTTAATTGTAGCTGTAAAGTCAGGTGTTTCCCCGTTTAAACAAAATTCTGTTACAGTAACAGGTTCAGCTTATGAAATAGTTACATCTGATGCCGGAAATTTAGAGGTCCAATTGGAGGTAAAAGCTCCGACAAAAGCCGCAGCATATTCAATTGCCAAAAAGCAGTTGCCTGAAGTTATTAGTTACTTGAAAAATAAAGGCTTTGATGCTAAGAAAGATGTAGATATAAAGGCCGCAAACGGTTATTCTTCATACAAATATTACCCAAATGGCAATACTTCTAATGAAATAGATCATTATAATTTTTCACAAAAAATATTAATAAAATCTGATGACGTTAATAAAATTAAAGAAGCCTCACTTGATATTACATCACTTTCAGATAAAGGTATCGATATAGAGGTTCAGTCAACAAATTATTCATACTCAAAATTGGCTGATTTGAAGGTTGAATTGTTGAAAAAGGCAACAACTGATGCTAAACAAAGGGCAGCAGCTATGTTAAAATCAACAAATAACGGTGTTGGTAAGATTCAATCAGTAAGAATGGGGGTTTTCCAAATTACTCCTGTAGATTCTACTGAGGTTTCCGATATGGGTATAAATGATACCTCAACTATTGAAAAGAAAATTACAGCTGTTTCAAATGTTACTTTCCAAATTAAATAGTGGTAAATATAAGGTGAATAAAAACAAAGTCATAAGGTATACTTTATGACTTTGTTTTTATGATATTCTGTTTTTATGGCAAAACTTATTGGTATAACTGATATACATGGAGAATATGAAAAACTTTGTAATCTTATAAATAATCTGGATATCCAAGCTGAAGACACAATTGTGTTTATGGGTGATTACATAGATAGGGGCAAAAAATCCAAGCAGGTTGTTGATAAGGTCATAGATATGCAAAATTATTGCAATTGTGTATATCTGATAGGCTCGCACGAGTATGCAATGATGCATGCAAAGTCTGATGATTATTATGATTATCTTTTTTGGAACTATGGCGGAGATGCTACTGCTGAAAGTTATGGCGGATTTGATAATATAATGAAGGTGCATGGCGATTTTTTCAGATCTTTAAAATATTATCACATAATAGAAAATTACCTGTTTGTACATGCCGGAATTCGTTCTGAATATTCGTTGGAAGAACAAGATGAAGTTGATATGGTATACATTCGCAGTAATTTTTATAATCGGGAACACAATTTACCATATAAAATAATTTTTGGACATACAGAATTTGAGAAACCTCAAGTTTGGTCAGATAAAATTTGTATAGATACCGGCTGCGGTAAATACAAAGATGCTCCGCTGACGGCTATTGTAATTGTTGATGATAAATATAATTTTGTAGATTCAAATGGACGCAAATATTGTTTGTAAATTAATTAAAAATTGTTGTCTAAAAATTTTAACTATTGTTGTTGACAATAAAAAATGTTCTTGTTAATATAACTCTTGTGGGTAATACCACAGGTCGTAAATATAAATAGATTTATATTATGCGCTTGTAGCTCAGCAGGTAGAGCACTCCCCTTTTAAGGGATAGGTCGCGCGTTCGAATCGCGCCAAGCGCATATTAAAAGAGATAACCATATTGGTTATCTCTTTTAATATTGTGAATTATTGTCATCCCCTTTGGTAAAGACCGAAATCTGTTATTGTGATTATTTTATATTTTTATCAGTAATTTGTGCTAAATCTTTTTATAAATGCCGTCTTCAATTTTTTGCATTTTTTCAAGTATTCCTGATTCTTTTGTAAATCTGTAAATTTTAGGATCTGTTATTATGTAACCTCCGGGGGTGGTGCATCTGTGCATTTCTTGTAATACTTCAGCGCAGGCTTTATCTCCGCTTGTTAGTTTTACATAAGGTAGAATGTTATTTGCAGATATTATTTCAAAAAAATTACTGTCATAGGTTTTTATTGCTTGTTGAATTGGGGTTTCCCATTTTGCTTTGGTCGGATTGTTATATGCTCTTAGCATGTAATAATATATTGAATTTTGTACTCTGTTAATTGGTTTATTGTTATCAATTATGTGTTTGTCATCTGTTATAAAGCTTTGTTTTGCATAAGTGATTGGCTCTGATGAATTGTATACTGAGCTTTTAAATAAAGTTCTGCAATCAGGTAATTTTTGCAAATCAACTGAGTACATATCGACAGTATCATATAGAGATTTTCCATTTAGTTGAGAATTTATAATTGCCAAATATGAGTATGGTTCTTTTGAGTTTCCGACGCCTGCAATCAACATTTTTTTAGGAAACTTGCTGTCAGTACTGAATACTGCTTTTAATACATTTGCGACATGCCCAAAAGCTTCTGATGGCTTATCAAAATTCAAACCTCTTCTATAAAAACAAGATTCGGTTACCTTGGGAAAATGATATCTTAGACGCTCTAAATCAATGTGTTCACCAAAATTTATATTTGCTCGTTTCGTATTGTTTTGCAAATATGTATTTCTATTTGGACTGGTTATATATAATGGACTTATGTACATATTAAATTACCTTTAATATTATATTATAAAACCATAAAATATATTTTTTGCCAGTTGTTATTTTTGATAAAATAATTATTTTTCTTGTTTTGTGATTTGGACGAATTTTTTTGCACATTCAAGCATAGCGTTTACGAAATCACCATTTGCGCCTATGTTCATCCCGTTTGCTTCCAATACCTGTCTGAATCTGTCTTCCCAAAGGTTATAAATATCACCTTTATCAAGTTCAAGAATTTGTCCTATCATATTTAGTTCTTTCATATCAATTGGTATTGGTTTTGCTCCTCTTAATATGTCAACTATCTCTACTCTCTTTTTTCTTGGAAAAGCTTTTAAAAAGTTTATTATATTTATTTTTTTGTTTTTAATTATGCTTTTCAAAAGTTCTAAACTCTCATCCTGAAGAATTGGCTCTTGCGGTATTTTGTATTCTTCAAAATTTTCAGGTTTAATATTCATTACGGTTGCAATTCTTTCAAGAGTGGTTCCTCTTGTCGAAAATGGTATAGTTTCGTCTATAAGGTTGTATACGTAAGATAATGTTACACCTATCATTTCTGCAAAATCTTTTTTATGAAGATTATTCTTTTCTAAAAATTCTGCAACTTTTTGTGAGCTTTTTTTTATTTCTGTTTTTTGTTTCATTTTGTTTCCTTGTTATTATTGAATAGCATTTATTATTTACCCTTTATTTATCTTTTTGTTAAGCTAGTTTTTGCTATATCGACATGGTAATATTTATTTACGTTAAAATATTAAATATAAGAATGAGATTAATGTTAAAGGATTCTAGGATATGAAATTGGTAGCAGGCTTGGGTAATATTGGTGAAAAGTATTCTTTTACCCGTCATAATGCAGGGTTTATGGTTGTTGACAGAATGGCTATAGTTAATAATGTTGCCTTTAAAGAAGATAAAAAGTTGAGATGTTTAATCGGAAAATATAAGTATAATGGGGAAGATATTGTGCTTATAAAACCAACGACCTTAATGAATTTATCCGGAGATGCAGTACAATTAGTTATGAATTATTATAAAATTCCCGTAAATGATATACTGATTGTTTTTGATGACTTATCCTTAGAATTGGGAAAAATGCGCTTTAGACCAAATGGATCTGATGGCGGGCATAATGGTATTAAATCCGTAATAAAATGTGTGGGAACACAAGATATTCCAAGACTTAAAATTGGTATTGGACCTCAGCCCCCTGTTCCGGCAGAACAATTTGTCCTGCAAAATTTTTATAAAAGTCAGCTAGAGGATTTAAAGCCTGTATTGAAATCTTGTGATGCTGCAATTGAATATTATTTTGATAATGGCATGCAAAAAGCTCAAAATTTGTATAATTAGTTATTATACGTTGTGTAATTCTATAAATGATGTTATAATCAATCTATAAACAGTCTTAAAGGAGTAGAGTAAATGAGTTTACAGTTAGCTGAGCAATTTGAAGCAAATGAACAATACGAGCAAGCTTTAGAAGAATATAAAAAAGAGTATGAGTCTAATCAAGGTGATGTCGGAATATTAGAGCGTTTGGGACATTTGTCTTTGATTTTGGAAAAACCTCAAGAGGCTGCGGGTTATTACTACGAAATATTAAAACTTGATGTAACCAATCAGTTGGCTTATGAACAATTGATGTCTATCTTTGAAAATACCGATAGATATAAATATTATGTTTACAGAGGCAATAAAAACTCTCTTGAAGGAAAATTGGATTATGCCATAAGTGACTTTAAAAAAGCTTTGTCGCATGCTGTGGATAACGATGCTCAGGTTGTTATGACTCGTTTGACTTTAGCTAATCTTTATCGCCAAAAAGGTGATAAGATGAAGGCTATTGATGAATATAATATGATATTGGAATATGACAACCTTCATGAAGAAATATTCTTACAGCTTGCAGATATTTATATGGAGGAAGAGGTTTATCAAAGTGCAATTGATGCTCTTCAACGAGCAAAGCAAAAAGGATTTGATACCCAAAGAATTAATGAGGCATTGGCGGCGGTTTATTTAAAAAGCGGAGATGCTCAAAGTGCAATAGAATATACAAAAGATGAACTGTTAAAAATTCAATGTATGCTTGAATTGGGTAAGATTTCTGAAGCGTATTCAAAATTAAATTCTTTACCCGAAGAATATAAGAAAAATCCGAGATACTTAACTCTTATGGCACAATATTGTTATTCATCAAAAGATTTTGAAAAGGCGTTGAATTATATTGATGAATACAACAATGCTCAGCCAAATTCTCCCCTGACATATCAAATGAGAGCTTTAGTCTATGATGAAACCGGTGATGAGTATCATTCTCACTTGAATTGGGGCAAATATAATTTAATAAGAGGAAATAAAGATATTGCCATTAATGAATTTTTAAATGCTGTTCAATTAAGAGCCGATGAGGTTGAGGTAATGTTTACATTGGCTGATTTGTTGACAGAAGATGGTGATATAAACCATGCTTCTGAATATTACGAAAAAATAGTAAGAATTGAACCGAATAACCGTGAAGCTCTTAAAAAACTTGCTTCGTACAGAGAAAGTATAGGCGATTACAGAGGTAAAGTTGATTATCTTGAAAAATTGTATGAAGCTGACCCAAATGATGTTGAAGGTTTAAAAGAACTTGCATCCGGCTATGAGAAAATTCATGCAAAAGATAAGGCTGTAGAGGTTTATAAAAGATATTTAGACTTGGTGAAAGATCCTGTTGAATATAAGCTTGCAAAATCAAAATTAGAAAAACTGGAGAATTTCGGAACAGGTGATGCTGAAGAATCTGTTGGGTTAATAGATAAAATTATGGGATTTTTTAATAAAGGATAAATTGCGTTAATTTTTATCACATTTTACAAAAAAGAGGTCTATTACAGACTTCTTTTTTGTATAATATTTTTATAGAATTTAAAGGGGTGCTATGAGTAGATTTATTGGAATATTTGGGATTATTTTAATATTTGTATTATCTTATTTGATGTCAAATAATAAAAAGGCTATAAATTATAAGACTGTTGGTATGGGATTTTTGTTGCAGGTTTTATTTGCTGTGTTCATCTTCAAAATTCCTTTTGGACAGAAGTTGTTTATGACAATTGGTTTATTTATACAAAAACTGTTGGTCTTTGCAAAGCAAGGTGGCGAATTTGTATTTGGCGGATTGATGAATGCAAAGTTTGATGAAATTTTTTCAGGTCATGGTGGTTCAATCTTTGCGCTTCAGCTTGTAGCTTCGACTGTATTTATGATGATTTTAGTAAATATTTTATATCATTACGGTATTATGCAAAGAGTGGTTGCAGTATTGGGTAAGGGTATGAATAAATTGCTTGATGTAAGCGGAGCAGAAGCCTTATCAAATGTTGCGAGTGCTTTTGTTGGACAAATAGTTGCACAAATTATGATAAAACCTTATCTTGCAAATTTAACCCGTTCTGAGTTGCTGGCGTCAATGTCAGGCTCTTTAGCTTGTATTTCAGGTGCGATAATGCCGATTTATATTAGTATGGGTATTCCGGCAGAATATCTTTTAGCTTCGTCTGTTATGGCTGCCCCCGGAGCTTTGGTAATATCTAAAATTGTTTATCCTGAAACCGGTGAACCGGAGACAAGTAAGGATATAAAATTATCGTTTAGCAGACGAAACAGACAGCATGTTAATCTTTTTGATGCTATATCTTCAGGTGCATCAGAAGGTATGAAGGTTGCAATAAATGTCGTTGCTATGATTTTGGCATTGGTCGCCTTAGTTGCTATGATTGATTGGTTTTTAGGTGGATTTGGAAATCTTATTGTTAAATATTTACATGTAAATTTTGCAAATGTCGGATTTGATTTGACTCATTTGTCTTTAAAATTAATTTTAGGAAAAATATTTGCCCTATTTGCAATTGCAATGGGAGTTCCGTTAAGTGAAGCAACAACTGTTGGCGGCTTGATGGGAACAAAGTTAGTGTTAAACGAGATGGTTGCTTATGTAGATTTAACATCTTCTGATGTTGTTTTATCCGCAAAATCTTTTCTTATTGCGTCTTTTGCCTTATGCAGCTTTGGAAACTTTGGTTCAATTGCAATTTTATTAGGCGGTATTGGTGAATTAGCGCCTAACCAGCGTAAAAATTTGGCTAGGTTGGGTGTAAGAGCTTTGATATGCGGAACTTTAACATGCTATATGTCTGCATCTATTGTAGGTATTTTGTTTAATTAAGAATCTTAACAATCTTTACATATTTGTATGTTGATATATAATATAGCTATGGAGATAGTTAGAGAATTAAGAGAGATACCAAATTTGTCCCTGGCGTTGGGTTTTTTTGATGGTGTTCATTTAGGACATCAGGCTGTTATCTCCAGTGCTGTTGATTTTGCCAGAGAAAATGGATTAGAATCAGCAATAATTACGTTTACCGAACCGCCGGAATGTTATCTTAAAAATGAATCTCCTACTTATATTTTGACACATGATGAAAAGTATAAGTTTTTAGAAAGTTTAGGGCTGGATTATATAATTGAATTGGATTTTGCACCTATTAGCAGCTTATCCCCATCTGAGTATTTAGACTTAATTTGCAAATATTTTAAGCCAAAGGCTATCTCTACCGGATTTAACCATAAATTTGGAGCAAACAGAGCCGGTGATGTAAAATTTTTATCTGACTATCAAGATAAATATAATTATGTTTATTTTGCTACTCCTCCATTGTCAATTTTTGGGGATATGATTAGCTCTACAAACATAAAACAGTTTATAAGAACAGGTGTCGAGGATATGGCAGCTTCTATGTTAGGTCGAAAATTTTCTGTATCAGGTACTGTTGTAAAAGGCCGAGAGTTAGGCAGAACAATTGGTTATCCGACTGCAAATATCATTTATCCTCTAAATATTGTAGAACCACCTTACGGTGTTTATGACGTTGATGTTGAATTGCCTGATGGAACAGTTAAAAGGGGACTGGCAAATTATGGTGTTTCTCCAACCGTGTCAAATGATAATATAGCTGTTCTTGAGGTTTATATATTAGATTTTAGCGGTGATTTATACGATAAAAATATTAAAGTGTCTTTTTCTAATATGATAAGGCCTGAGATGAAATTTGACAGTTTGGATGATTTAAAATTACAAATTTCTTTTGATTTGCAAAATATTATATAATTTTAGGAATTTATATACAATGTCATAGTAAAATCTTTCCTTTGGAAAAAAAAAGATTTCAAAACGAATCAATATAAAAATTCGGGGTATCAACAAGGATATCCCGAATTTTTTATCTTATTATTAGTTATTATAATTCGATATTATTTGATAATATATCCATCTCTTCAGCTGAAGCATAAGCTGAGTGGCAACCGCAATCAGCATAAATAACTTCTCCTGTCATTCCTGAGGATAAGTCAGAAGCTAAAAATAAGCCGGCTTTTCCAACATCTTCCAATGCAACATTTCTGTTTAACGGAGAACGAGCTACAGCAGCTTTAAGCATTTTTGAAAAACCGCCTATACCCATTGCCGCAAGGGTTTTTATAGGGCCTGCTGATAGACAGTTAACTCTGATACCCTTTGCACCCAAGTCAACAGATAAAAATCTCATTGTTGATTCTAATGCGGCTTTAGCAACACCCATTACGTTGTAGCCGGGTACAGATAAGATTGAACCCAAATATGTCATAGCAAAAATTGAGCCGCCTTCATTCATAATTGGTTCTGCGTATTTAGATACTGTAACCAGTGAATATGCACTTACGCCTAGTGCCAAATCCCAGCCTGCTCTTGTTGTATCAATAAATCTTCCTGTTAAATCTTCTTTATTTGCAAAGGCAACAGCATGCACAACAAAGTCAATTTTCCCGTATTCTTTTTCTATTTCTTTGAATACCGCAGCAACTTCGTCTTCTTTTGTAACATCACAGCTCATAATAATCTTTGCGCCCATTTCTTCAGCGATAGGACGAACTCTTTTTTCCATTGCTTCTCCAGCATAAGTGAATGCAATTTCTGCTCCTGCATCATATAGCTGTTTTGCAATACCGTATGCAATTCCGTGAGTATTTGAAACTCCGAAAATTACACCCTTTTTCCCTTTCATTAAATCCATATTAAGTCTCCCTAATTAAAAAATATTACGTCTAAATTTTATCAAAAAAGTTTTTTTTTATCAAATTTATCAATGTTAAATTTATTGTAAACAATTGTAAATAAAACGGAAACAGTTGAAATAACAAGATTTCAAAATTTTTTATATATACAAGAGAGATTATATTTTGGAGAGCTTTAACTAATGAGTGTAAACGGTATTCAAAATAGCAAGAATATCCAAGAAATATTGAAGCTGATGAAAAGCGGCAAAGGTCAAAAAGCGGCTCTTTCACAAAAAATTGACCCTCGTATGTCTATGAATGGTTCAATTTTTGCCCAAGGAAACACAATCAGCTCAATGAAAGCTGCGAACGCTGTTCGTACAACTCAAAATGCTCAAGATACTCAAGCTACACAAAATACTCAAGCAGCTCAAACAACACAAAATGTAGTAAAAACCAATACTACAAAATCTGTTGCAAAAGTTTCAACAAATGCTCAAACAATAGATAATAAAGAAAATGTAAATAATGATGATCAGAAGAAAAATATAAATATTTTTAATTACAACTATGATGATTTAACATCTGTTCCTGATACTGAATTACAAAATTTGAAAGATGTGCTAGGTGAATTAAAAGATTCTGACTTCCCTAGATTTTTGCTTAATAGTGTAGAAAATAAATTAGGCAAGGTAAATTCAGAAATACAAAAAAGGTCTGAAAATTCTATTGTTGAAAAACAGGATGATAAAGCTCAAGATAAAAAAGTAAAAAAAGATGATTACTCGGAAGCAGATGGTGATACTGCTGTGGCAGATTCAAACAGTTCTGCAGGTCAATCAAAATCTGCAACTGCTAATACTGAACGTGGCACTGAGCAAATGAATAAAACAAATGCAAATATCAAATCTTTAAATAAAAAGATGAAAAAAGACCAAAAAACAATGCAAAAGACTATGCAAGCTGAACAAAAAGCTATTGCAAAAGCTCAGCAGCAAATGAAATCTCAGGCAGCTACTATTGAAGAATTATCTAATAAAATGGATGCAGATAATGAGGAAATTGCACGTCAAAACGATATTTTATCTTCAGAAGGCGCATCAGAAGCAGATAAGGCAAGTGCTCAGGCTAAACTAAGTGCAACTTCTGACAGAGTGAGTGCAACGCAGACAAAAATTGGTTCATCTCAGGTAAAACTTAAAAAAGTTCAAGTTGCAACTAATAAAAAGGTAAGAACATTATCAAGAACTGCAAGAAATTATCAAAAAACAGCAATAAAAAATGCAAAAACTGTAGAATCAGCTCAACAAGAATCAAATAATGTTATGAAGGTTGCAGAAAAGGCTGACGAAATTGCAGGATATACTATAATGGCAGGTCAAACAACGCAATATGTTGGTAAAGGCATGATTGTTACCGGTACTGCGTTAGCATCTACTGTTTGGGGTGCATCTGCAGGTGCCGCATTGATTAAGGCTGGCGGTACAGTTGAAAAAGTTGGTATAACTGTTGAAACTGTCGGTAATTACGGAAAATGTGCCGCAAATATTACAAAATCTGCAGTCAATGTAGCTCAGGGTAATATAACAGGGGCTTTTGCTTCAGCTGCTACTGCAGTTACAACAGGTATGTCCGCAGCTAAAGGTACAAAAGAGATTGCCGGCGGTTTCAAAAATGTAAATCAAGAAGTTGCAAATGCAACAGACAAAGCTAAAGATAAATTGGCTTCTAAAACTGATAAAATTCAAGAAAAAGCTGCAGATAAAGCCGGAAAGCTTAACGAAAAAGCTGAAAAACTTAAAGCTGAGGGTAAGCTTGATAAAGCTGAAAAACTTGAAAATAAAGCAGATAAAATTCAAGAAAAAGCAGAAGCTAAAGTTGCAAAGTTAGAAGATCCGAATAGTAAATATTCAAAATCATTAAATAAACTTGAAAATCAATCTGAAAAGCTTAATGATAAGGTTAATAAGCAATATGACAAGATTGCAGAAAAAGAAATTGCTAAACAAAAAACTAACCTAGAAAAAGCTAAAAATAAAATTGATGCTAATGGGAAACTTACAGAAGCTCAAAAGGCTCAACAAAAGGCTAAACTGCAAGAAAATTTTGATAATTTTGCTAAACAAGATAGCAAAGTAATATCTGATGGCTTGGATAAGCAATTTGAAGCTAAATTGGCAAAAGGTATGCAGGCAGGTTCATGGTTGCAATCTGCAGGTTCTCAGTTAGGTTTCTTAGATAAAAAACAGCCTGTTCCCGGTGCTAATCAGAACAGAATTGGCGGAAGAGTTCGTCATATACAAAGAGCAAGATTAAGATAGGTTTTTCTATCCGGGTGAATAGAAAGGGATTGTATAATTTAAGGTTTGTTATGCAATCTTTTTCTTTGCCTCAAATTTATGTCGCACTTGAGCTTTTCTTCTATTCTTACCCTTGATATTACTAAGTAAGTAGGTCGGTGTTACCACGTTGACTGGTTGTCATTCCGAGCGTATGCGAGGAATCCGGCTTTTGTATATCAAAATCATACCTCACCCTATCCCTCTCCTAATCTTTAGGAGAGGAAACATGTCAAGTATTGTAGGGTGCATCGTTTGATGCCCCAAAATATAAATGGTGCGGTTAAAACCACACCCTACAACTACCCCTCCCTAATGAGTGAGGGAGCATGACATTCCGAACGTATGTGAGAAATCCTATATATTAGGTTGGGTGAAGCCCAACAAATTTCTCCCCTAAGGGGGAGATAAAGAGGGGTGCTGTCTTATGATTTATAGAACGCTCCCCACCTACCCCCCCCATCGGGGAGGAATCTTATTTTATCAAAATCAATACCCATCCTTACCCTCCCTAATGAGGAAGGGTACATGTCATTCCGAACGTATGTGAGGAATCCAGCTTTTTTATATCAAAATCAAACCACACCCTACCCCCTTTTCCTGTTCGCTATCTAATCTCTTGCCAAGATAAAAGGTCTGTCATTTGACAGACCTTTTTTTTGACCATGAATATTTTATAATATCGTTTATTCGCTTAAGCTGATGTTAACTCCTTCTTCCAGCAACAAGCTCAAGTATAATAATTGGTTTGCTGTTGCTTTATCGAGATTAACAAACTGTGCTCCTGCTCTGCCGTTAGCTTTTGATACAATTTGTACATCAGCCTGAATATCAACATCGCCGTATGAAATGTGTACCGGAACTACATCTCCGACTTTTAATGAGTCATCAATTTTTACGGCTATACCACCTCTGGAAATGTCAAGTAATGAATTTATACCGTTATTTGATTTTTCCATTGTTATTGGTTGTGCTGTATCATTTACGTTGAATCTCATATATTGACGTTTATCGATTGCATCAACGCTCATATCACTAATTTTTATGTATGAGAATCTGCCGTCTTGATTTACAACAGGTGGTTCAGGTCTGCGTTCCGGAGGAATTGGTATCGGCTGATCGTCGTCTGTATCTAAGTCGGTATCCGTATCAGTATCGTTGTCAATATCTGTATCGTTATCAGTATCAATGTCAATATCAATATCTGTATCAGTATCAATATCAGTATCGTTATCAATATCTGTATCAACGTCAGTATCGATGTCTGTATCAGTATCTAAATCAGTATCTAAATCAGTATCGGTATCTGTATCGTTGTCGATATCGGTATCAGTATCAATATCAGTATCAATATCTGTATCGGTATCGATATCAGTGTCTATGTCGATATCAGTATCAATATCAGTATCGTTGTCTGTATCACTTTCTTGCGGTTCATCTTCCATTTCAAGCGGAGTTGCATCAATTATACCGTCATCATCATCAACGTGAGAATCTTCTCCGCCAAATGTTCCGTCTCCATCACCTTCGTGGTAATAGTAGTTTCTTTCATGAACATCTCTGTCTTCAGGAATATCATTTGGTCTGACTGCGTGTCCTGTTGGAATATCAGGACCGTTTTCAACATATACACCTTGAACTTTGTTTGTTGAAGGATCAACTTCTTTTATGTATCCGTTTTTGCCAAAGTCAACGTGAATACCGTTAGCATATATTTCATCTGCAGTGATATCTAAAGTACCTTTATCAATTACAGCATTTGTTATTCTTACTGTAGAACCAGCGTAAGCATCAAATTGACCTTCTCCTGCTTGTGGGTTTTCAATCATAGCTTCGTTTGGTCTGATATTGTGGTTAATATCTAAAGCTTTAATTGTTGCAGAGTTTGGTAAAACTTCGGATTTGTGATCATCTTGATCATATCTGCCATCAAATTCGTAACCGTCATGACGAGGTCCAAAATAATCAGCAGGAGTTACAGAATCATCTTCTATATGACCTAAGTTGGTTATTTCTAACGTTTTGCCTCTTGTTACAACTTTCATATCTCCTTCTGCTGTGATATTGTCAATAGTAGTATTTCCGGCAAATTCAACATCTAAATCGCCTTCTCTTGCAATCATTGTACAAGCTTTATTTGTTGTAACTTCATTATCTCTGCCATAATTAGAGTCATTATAGCTATTTTCTTTTAAGTACATATTTTCGTTAACTAAAGCATCCATTTTGTAGCCTTCAGCTGCTTTGTTTTGAATAAATGTTACTTTGTTGTCAGCTGTACCTATGCTTCCGTTTGAAATCAATGAAATGCCCCAGCCTTCAACGTTTGTGTCAGTATTATCGGACGGCCTTGCATTTATCATATTGTAACGGTTTCCGTTAGCTCCGCTACCCCAAGCATGTCCTGAGTCATCAACTGTTAATACAATGCGACCATCGGCCTTCATTGCGTCAATATTCATATCAGAATCAATTGCTGCGTAGTTGATAACTAAATCGTTGCCTGAATTTGCAGCATCTTTTGTTGTTGCTTTAACTTTGCCTGTAATTTTACCATTGATTGATTTTTGGAAATCACGTGAGCCATCTGCTTTAGGTCCGATACCTGTACAGCCTGAACCTGAACAAGCTGCCTGTTGTACAGGTAAACCAATTGTTCCGTTTGTTGCAGACATTGTTAAATCATTTCCGGCAGCTAAAAGAACTTTATCTACACCGTAGTTCAATATACTTCCGTTTTGTGCTGTAATGTCAATATTCTTTCCTGCGGTAACATATTCTGTATTTGTTGTATTATCACCAATTACAATGTTGCCTTTTGTGTTTGTCATATTAACATTGTTTGTAGCGTTTACTTTACCCTGAACATTCATGCCGCCTTTAATAACAGTACCGTCAGATAAAGTATTCATTGTATGATCATTACTTGTGTTTGTCATGTAAATATTGTTGCCGCTTTCAACATTACCGGTAGATGAAATATTCATACCGTCATTTCCTGTGTTAACCATAGTGAGGTTACCACCGGAATATAATGTTCCGTCTACATTTTGACCTGCAGCACCATCATTGTAGTATTCTGATGTTCCGCTAACGTTAATGTTACCGCTGTTAGCAACATTCATGCCGTCAGCACCTCTGTTTGTGTTATAAAATACAGCATTACCGTTTTCAACTTTAACTTTACCATTGATGTTCATAGCACCTGTATTGTTAGTTGCTGATGCAAGATAAGAATCCGTAGTTGTACCATGGTTTCCATTGCCATATCCATTTAACATCAAAAGATTCCCGTTTGAATGGTCAATTTCGGCTGTTGATCCAACATTTAAACCTTTTTCTCCGGTGTTTTGAATGTATAATTTTCCACCAGATGATTCAATTTTTCCGTTTAAATTTAAGCCGTTATTAGTATCACTTATTTTTGTAATATCTGTTACACTTGTTATTGTTGTGTCGCCACCCTTATTATATACGTAGCTGCCATTTTTTAATGTCATATCGCCGGCTTCGTTTCTTAATTCCAATTCTCCGGATCTGTTAATAACTTTGCCACCAATATTTGTATTGCCATGTGCATAATCGTATGTATCAATGCTGCTGTTTTGAACTAACGTGTTACCGTTTTTACCATAATTTAAAACTGTGCCATCAATATTTATACCACCACCTTGGGATATAATATTTATTACGCCATTATTTGATGCAAATTGATCTCCGGTCGATGTCTTTATATTGTTTGTATTAACAAGTTGATTAAATAAAGCATCAGCATCACTTGTCGCATTGTAAACACTACGGTTTGTTTCATTTACACCAGAAGCTAGTACTGCGTTTGAACCAATATTGACTGCCCCTGCCGTGATAACTTTTGCTTCTCCTGTTGTAAGAACTTTACCATTTATAGTAATAGGAGCATTCCCTCCGGCAATCACACCGTTAGAAAAACTCTGAAGTAAGTTTGCTCCTGCCTCTGTACCTGCAACATAATCAATGTTGTTTGTCAAATTATTAAAATCTGTATCTGACATGCTGGTTGTGTATGCGCCTAATGAACCAACATTTAAGACACCTGAAGCTCCGACAACCATGCCTTTTGGTGAAACAAATACGGCTTTCCCGTTATAAAAATTTGAGCCTTTCATTGTGTTAACAAGACCATTAATTTGAATTTGATTGTTAACAAGGTTTACAAATGAATTTTGACCGTCTTGAAATCTTAAGTTTGCAACATCACCGGTCCCAACATTGAAATCGTTGTAAGATCTGTATCCTATGCCGTTTTTTACGCCCATAGGATCGATATTAAAAGTCCCGCTTGTGCCGTTTGCATAACCGGTAATTGTACTTGTCGCAAAAGCACTAATCATCATTGTCTGCTGAACAATGAACATTCCGGTCAGAACTGATGCAACAATTCGCTTCTGACTCTTTCTACTTTTCGTATTCATGGTCTTTCCTTTCGTATATTTATTTTCTCTATTATTATTTTTCAATTCTTGGTACCTCTTGGTGGTTATTTTGCACACTTCTTTGGCATGATTAGTATATACTCAGTATATATATTAATTAACGACATTTTTTTCTCAAAATTTAGCTTTTTGTAATAAATCTTTGCAAAATTTTACAAATCTTTACTTAAAATTGAAGGTAGATTAGTAAGCTAATCTACCCTCAACTTATATTTAATATTTAGTTTTTATTTTTGAGAGATGTTGTTGACATCATCAAGTATCATACTCAGGTATAACAATTGATTTGCTGTTGCCTGATCCAGATTGACGAATTGCGCACCTGCTCTGTTTTTAGATGATGATACAACTTTAACATCTGCTTTTATGTCGAGTCCGCCGTAGGAGATATGTACAGGTACGACATCGCCGACTTTTAACTCATTGTTATGTTTTACTGAGACTCCGCCTCTTGAGATATCAAGTAAGCCTTCAACTCCGTTTGCTTGTTCAAGTAATATCGGATTTTTGTTGTCTGCTACTGAGTATCTTGTGTATTGTCGTTTGTCGATTGAATCTACAGCGTTATCTAATATCTTACGTTGAGTGTACGTGATGCTTCCGTTCGGATTGTCATCATCTGTATCGGTATCAGTATCATTATCGGTATCGTTGTCCAAATCCAAATCGGTATCAGTATCGGTATCAGTATCGTTATCTGTATCGGTGTCATTATCCGTATCATTGTCATTATCAGTGTCGTTATCCGTATCGTTGTCGACATCTGTATCATTGTCAATATCGGTATCTGTATCTAAGTCAGTATCGGTATCATTATCAGTATCGGTATCTGTATCAATGTCGGTATCGGTATCTGTATCAATGTCGGTATCGGTATCAATATCAGTATCTGTATCCGTGTCAGTATCGGTATCCATATCTAGATCGGTATCCGTATCAGTATCTGTATCGTTGTCCGTATCCGTATCATTGTCAGTATCGGTATCATTATCGGTGTCGTTATCCGTATCGTTATCAATATCGGTATCTGTATCAATGTCAGTATCAGTATCCGTATCGGTATCTGTATCGGTATCAATATCTGTGTCAGTATCAATATCAGTATCTGTATCAGTATCTGTATCTGTGTCCATATCCAAGTCAGTATCGGTATCAGTATCCGTGTCATTATCTGTATCGGTATCTGTATCGATATCAGTATCTGTATCGTTATCTAAGTCTGTGTCATTATCAGTGTCGTTATCCGTATCGATATCAGTATCTGTATCAATATCTGTATCAGTATCAATATCCGTGTCAATATCTGTATCATTGTCGGTATCGCCATCCGGCTCATCTTCCATTTCAAGCGGTGTTGCATCAATTACACCGTCATCATCGTCAACGTGTGAGTCTTCGCCATTAAATGTTCCATCGCCATTACCTTCATGGTAATAATAGTTTCTTTCGTGTTCATCTCTGCCGATATCTTCAACATCGTCAGGTCTAACGGCATGTCCTGTTGGAATATTTGGACCATTTTCAACATATACACCTTGAACTTTATTTGTTGATGGGTCAACTTCTTTTGTATAACCGTCTTTGCCAAAGTTTACGTGAATACCGTTAGCATATATTTCATCTGCAGTTATATCCATTTGACCATGGTCAATAACTGCATTTGATACTCTAACTGTAGAGTTAGCATCACCTCTGTAACCGTCACGATCAATTCCGTCAGGTCTGTTGTATGGATTAATGTCTAATGCTTTCAATTTTACATTGTTTGGAAGAATTTCATGCTTGTAGTCTTCACCGTCGTAGCCACCGTCAAATTCCCAACCATCATGGCTTGGACCAAAGTAATCTATGTATTTGCCGTTGCTATCTTCAAGTGAAGGTTCGTTGATATGACCAACATTATCAACCGTAAGGTTTGTACCTCTTGTTATAACTGTCATATCACCTTCAGCTGTAATGTTTTTAATATGTGTATTGCCGCCAAACTCAACATCAATATCGCCTTCTCTTGAAACCATATTGCAAACTTCGTTAGTTTGGTTCTTTTCGTCGCTTTGGGCTTTCATATAGATGTTTCCGTTTGCTAAAGCATCCATAGCATATTCAGGAGCTTTTAGTTGATTGAAGGTCAATTTGTTGTCTTTTTCACCAATGTTTCCGTTAGAGATTAATGAAATTCCCCAGCCTTCAACATTTGCTTTATTTCCGTCAGATGCAACATTGAGCATGTTATAACGTTTTCCGTCTGCTACACCATTGAATGCGTGGCCGGAATCGTCAACGGTTAATATTACTCGACCGTCTGCTTTGATTGCATCAATGTTCATATCTGAATCTATTGCAGCATAATTTATTACTAAATCATCAGGTTTCAATGCCGCTTTAGTATTTGTTGTTGTCGCATTAACTTTGCCTTTTATGCTGCCGTTTACTGATTTTTGGAAATCACGAGAACCATCAGATTTTTCACCAATGCCTGTGCAGCCAGAACCTTCGCATTTTGCTTGTTGAACAGGTAAGCCGATTGTTCCGTTTGTTGCAGTCATTGTCAAATCACCGTCAGCAGCCAATAAAACTTTATCAACTCCATAGTTTAAAATGCTTGCTTCATTTGCAGTTACATTAATATTTTTGCCTGCTTTTACATATTCCTTATTTGAAGTTTTATCACCAATAACAACATTAGCGTTGTTGCTTGTCATATTTACGTTACCCTTAGCGTTAACCAAGCCTTGAACGTTCAATCCGCCAGCGATTTTGGTACCGTCTGCTAAGGTATTCATATCATGATTTTTGCTTGTGTTAGTTAAAGTAATGTCGCTATCACTATTAACTCTGCCTGAAGAGTTGATGTTTAATCCGTCATCTCCGGTATTAACCATTGTTAAGTTACCGTTTGATGCAGCATTACCGTTAACATTAAGACCGGCTTTGCCGTCATTATAGTATTCTGATGTTCCTGAAACTTGAACATTACCGTTAACATTCAAGCCGTCAACACCTTTGTCTGTATTATAAAATACGGCGTTGCCATTATTAACTTCAATGTTGCCATTGATATTTAAAGCACCGGAATTATTTGACGTGTTGACTAAATAAGGATCAGCCGTTGTTCCGTGTTGACCGTTTTCGTAACCGTTAACGACAAATAATTTACCGTCTGTGGTTGAGATATTTGCTGTGTTACCAATATTCAAGCCTTTTTCTCCGGTGTTTTGAATGAATAAATCACCGTTGTTTTCAATGTTGCCATTAATGTACAACCCGTTGTTTGTGTCTGAGATTACATTTGTGTCAGTAACGCTTGTAATATTTGATGTGCCTTTGTTATAAACATAGCTGTCTTTGTTTAATTTTAAATTACCTGCTTCGTTTCTAATTTCTAAGTTACCGGATCTGTTAATTACATTACCGTTTATGTTGGTATCCCCAAATGCATAATTGTTTGTGTCGATAGTAGAATTTTGAACAAGTGTATTGCCGGTTTTCCCATAATTTATTACAGTACCGTCAATATTAATTCCTCCACCTTGAGATACAATGCTTATATTACCATTATTAGCAACAAATTGATCTCCGGATGCAGTCTTAATATTATCAATATTTACAAGTTTGTTAAATAGCTGATTGGCTGCTTCTGAAGAATTATAAACTTCTCTTTGATTTTCTTTTATGCCTGAAGCAATTACAGCATTTTCCCCGATATTTATTGCTCCGGCGGTTGATATTTTTACATCTCCTGTCGTTGCAACTTTACCATTGATTGTAATAGGTGCAGTTCCGCCTGCGATATTTCCGTTAGAAAAATTTTGGAGTAATGATGTTCCGCTATTTGTGTTTACAACATAGTCAAAATTATCTGTTAAATTTTTAAATTGGTCATCTGACATGTTTGTTGTATATGCGCCAAGAGAACCAACGTTAATTACCCCAGATGAGCCTACAACCATTCCGTTTGGAGAAATAAATACAGCTCTTCCGTTATAAAAATTATTACCCTTCATTGAATTAACAACACCGTTAATTTTAACCTGGTTGTTTACTAAGTTTACAAAAGAATCTATATTATTAAACTGCAAATTAGCTGTATCGCCTTTATCTACAGTAAAATCATTATATGTTCTATATCCGATATTTCCTTTTGTCCCTGCGGGGTTAATGTTAAATGTCCCGTGTCCGCCATTTGTGACACCTGTTATGTTACTTGCAACTGCTGATAACATCACAGTCTGATGACTAAGAAATAATACAGTCAAAGTCATTGCTATCACTCGTTTGGATTTGATGTTGCTATTTTTCATAGGGTATATCCTTCCATATTTTTCTTTTAATCTTTATTTAAGTTAATTGTAGCAGGATTAAAATTTTATTTTTCTGAATATTACTTTTTTTTAAGCCATGCTTCACATTTTAATTATATATGTATTAATAAAAATCCGTAAAAATTTATATTTGCTATTGTGTGCGCCGTTTGTAAATTTTTGTTAAAATATTTGAAATGTATTTTAAAACAACTAGGATAGCTGTTACGCCATCCTAGTTGTTGGCTATTATGCTTTTTTTTATTTATTTTTGAATACCTTAACGAATACTGCGCTTGATGTGCCTTCTTGTGTTACAGCATCCATGTGGTAATTAAGTTGTGAAATATCAGATTTTGTACGTGATTCTAAATAACCATCGCTTGTTGTTGATTGATATGTTGAGCCTCTGTCATTTTCATCAACGCTTAGTCTGAATACTTTGCCTTTAGCTTGGGTAATTTCTTTACCGTTATCGCCATCTATTGCGCTTACAACTTTATAGTATGGACCTTTTGCAGGATCAAGTTTTAGTTCGGCAATTTCAGCACTTGTTAGTTTTGCGTATTCGTATGTGTTTGCTGTGCCGTTTGTATCGTCTTTTAATACTAATCCGTCCGGAGCTTTTGGATCTTTACTGTTACCCATTCTTACCTCGACTTCGCCTTGGTTGTTTGCAGTAACGTATTGAGATCTAACTTGCTGCCATGTTCCTGTGTGGTTTTTATTAGCTATATCGCCGGATTCATAGTCTGTTGTTGCTTTAGTATCTTCTCTGTTGAAATCAGTATTATTTTTGTGTTTTGTATGAACAACTTTTTCATCATACGCTGTTGCTCTTGAACCAACAGCTTTTGCTTTATTATCTGTTACGGCGCCCTCTTTTATGTAATCAGCATCTGACATGTCAACTTCGTTTCCTTGTTCATCAACAAACTTTCCGCCGCCAATATCATAAATCTTGCGTTGTTGTAATTCTGGCATTACCTCATCTTGCGGAATTTCTTGCTTTTGTCGTTGTCTTAGTGCTCTTAATGAAGCATCTGCACCAACTGATTCACGTAAGTTGATTCTTTCGTTAGCATCACCTAATGCTCTGTCGCATGCTGCATATATTTCATCTTTTGACTTGTCTTTGTTTTCTGCAATAATTTTTGCCATAGTTGCTTTGACGTTTGGCGCAAGTTTTTTGAATGCCGCATCTTTATCAAGTTCGTTATACACATATTGTTCCAAGGTTACTCCTTTGTGGAAGCCGTTAGGATCGTAATTAGCGATTGCCTTAATACCCATAGCAACTGCAGCTCCGACTCCGGCAGAAATACCTATATTTTTCCAATTAAGTGAGCGACCACTTCCTGGTGTCCCCGGAATTATTTCTTGTATTGTTTCAAAATGACCGGTATGTTCGCCGCCTACGTATGTTGGAATATCTACGACGATATCCTCAACACCTGCCGTTCCCGGGTTAGGAATACCTAATATTGCACCGGTGCCTATGCTTGCTGCGGCTCCAGCAACTGCTGCTGCTGTATTGTATGTCTTTTGTACATCAACATTTCCGGCTGTGAACATTTTTCTAAAATCACCGTAGGAGATATCTTTAAAATCTTTATCAAGAGCTTTTCTTTCTTTAGCATCCAGTCTGCTGCCTACATCTCCGGCTTCGTCCATCAATAATTGTTGGAACTGTTCTAATTGCGCACCTGTTAAGCCATTCTTTTTAGCATCTTCTAATGTTGGAAGCTCAACACCTCTGGATTTTGCAAATTTTTGAGCTTTTGCATATAAGTCTTCGCTCATATATGTTACAGATGGCATATCTTTATCAAACCCTGCTTTTTTGGTTGCGGCTTTGTAAGCATCTTTATCTCCAATGATAATTTTTTCTAAAGCATCTTCTTTTTCCATAGAAGAAAAGTCTTTAGTTCTTGCTTTATAAATTCTTCTTGCGCCTTTTCTGCTGATAGGGTTACCTGATTTTTCATATTCTTCTTGAATTGCATCATAAGCTTTTGCTCTTTCTGCAGAACCTCGTTTAAATGGTTTCCCATCTTTGTCGACAAGTGGTGTACCATCTGCTGTTGTGATTAAATTATCTTTAACAGCTTTTCTGCCTTCATCAGATGTTAGGTAATCATCAACATCAGTTCTTGCTGCTTGTTTTTTTGCAGCTGCTCCGTCAGCGTTATCAACATTATATTGGTTAGCTGCTGATAATTGTTTTTTACCTTCAAGTTTTGCTTTTGCGGCCTCTCTTTCTTTTCGTAATGCAACAAGTTCGTTTTCTGCTTTTTCAAGAGCTGCTTGCGCTTCTTCACGTGCTTTGAATTTATCAACCTTTGTTTTATTACCATTTGCATCTTCAACTTCAATTTCTTTTTTCATTGTTTTTTTAGATACTTGGTTGAATTTTGCTCTAAGTTGATTTACTTCTTCTTGTTTTGCTCTGAAAGCTGCATCTTTTTGAGAATAATCTTTTGCATCTTTTACAAATTCTTCATTTACTTTTTTGCGTGTTTTTTCGCCTTCACGTTTTAATTGGTCAGCTTCGGTTGGTTCTTTTTTTGTAATTTCAACTTTATCTTCTTTAATATCAGCTTTAGGTTTTAATGCAGAAGTACTTGCTGCAGCTGATGCGGGGTCAGCTTTTGCCGGTAATTGGATGCCATTTGCTTCAGCAAATTTTTTTATTGCTTCATCTCCTTGTAATACAACATCTTTTGGTATTCCTAATTCTACAAGTTTTTGTTGCTGTGGGTTTAATCCTTGCGGATTGTTTTGTGGTTGTGGAGCCGGAGTTCCATTAACTGAAATTGTCATGTTTTTGTCCTTTCATGTTATTAAGTACATTCACTATTTTCACTATGTAGTTATAAACGTTTTATTGATATATAAATTGTCTATAAAATATATACTTTATATATCGAGCCTTGTTAAAAACTTTTAAAATAATGGCTTTTCAGGATTGTAACAAAATGTTAACAATCACTCGTCATTCAAGTATTCTTTCTCCTAAGTTTCTACCGAATGACAGTTCCCTGTTCATTACTTTGGTTTGTGTTTTACCATACTTTCTATCCTTAGATGTACTCTATGGGTATCGACATTTGTTGTTTAAAACTTTAGAAATTTTAAAAAGATTGTTACATTTATTAATAAAAAATGGCAAAGTCTTTACTATATGCGACTTTGCCATTTTTTATTTTTATGTATAAGCTACTCTTGAGTGATTATTTTCTTTCTTATGCCGTAGTATGAAATGTAAAAACAAGCAAGTAATATTACTATTTGTACAGATCCCGGAACAGAGGTGCCAAAATATTTTAACAGGTAATATGCTCCGGCACTTGGCAAACCTGCAAGCAATATTCTTATTACCATGTTTTTAGGGAAATATATATTTAATTTCGGAATTACAATTATAATACTTAGCATGCAGTATAGAAAATTTGCGGCAAATGTCGCTATACCGGCACCGATTAAACCCATTTTTAAAATTAATACATAGTTGAGAATTACACCGATTATTCCTGACACCAGCTTGATAATAAATTCAATGTGAGTTTTATTTGCTAAGTGGTATTGCATAGTTGTGTAATCTGTTAATGCTAAGAAAAACACCCCATAAGAAAAATATGGAACCAAAACGCTGGCATCATACATTTTAGGATTCTTTATGAATATATGAGCCATTTCGACATTGTACATAGACATAACAGTAATAACAGGTATTGCAACAAGTATATAATATCCCATGAATCTTGTTATAACAGGTCTTACGTCTATCTTAGCTTCGTATAAGTTGTATATTCTGGGTATAGCAGCAACAGTAATCATTGCAAAAAGCGGCATTAAAATCGGCATGGTTAAACCATAACCAGCTCCTACAAGCGCAGCTTGAGAAAATCCGTCGATACTGTTCATAATAAATTTGTTGCTTTGTGTTATTATCCATGCGCTCAAAGATGTTGCCGCAACAGGGATTCCGTATTGAATAATAGGAAGAATAAATTTCCATTCAACTTTTTGTAATTTTAATATTTTTAAAATTTCACACTGATATAGTAATAAGATGTCTATTAAAGTGATGGACACTCCCATGCCCAGCAAGATTGATGCAGCGCCAAGGTGAAAATATTTTGCAAATATTACAGCCATACCTATGGTCGCAAACTGGTTCAAAATTGTTGTAATTGTGTATGAAATTGATTTTAGTTGCGCTCTTAAAATTTGTGATAACAAAGCTCTTGCGGCTACAGGAATAATTAATAAAAGAACTGCAAGAAAATACTTAAACGGTACATGGAAGAAACTATACAAGGCATCTTTAAATAATAATGACAGACCAAACATCAATAGCATGTTAATAGTTAAGATTATTACCAGGGTACTCATGTATTTTGGTAAATCTTCTTCGATTTGGTGATGTCTGAAAAATCTTAAACCTGACAAACCAACCCAATCTGAAAAGATTATACACAAGAAGGACAGCATAGCAATAGAAATTGTGTATAACCCGTACTGCTCTTGCGAAAACAGACTTGTATAAATAGGTACGGTTATCATATTGCCAAACATTCCGCACAATTTTGAAGGTGCATATTTAAGCATATCGCTAAATATTCCCTTGACCTCTTTTTCTTCCAGCTCTTTATTTTCTATATATTCCATAATTTTTCCTCGTGTTTCAGTTTATAATTTTACCAAATAAATCGTATTCGTCTACTTTATCTATTTTTACTTTTTCAATATCTCCGGGAACAACGGAGTTATTTGATGTTGCGTAAACCAGTCCGTCTATTTCCGGTGCATCATGCTCTGAGCGTAAAATTATAACACCTTCATCGGTAAAGCCTTCAACAATACAATTTAGCGTTGTCCCTATATATTTTTTGTTTGACTCAAGTGAAATTTTTTGCTGCAATTTCATCAATTTATCTTTTCTCTGTTTTTTTATTTTTGCAGAAATTTGCGGTTTTAGACTGTATGAATATGTATTTTTTTCTCTTGAATACTCAAACGCTCCCATTCTGTCAAATTTTACATCTTTTACAAAATTGTATAAGTCTTCAAATTCTTCTTCCGTTTCTCCGGGGTATCCGACAATTAGAGAAGTCCTAATTGTTACCTCAGGGATTTTTTTCCGGATTTTTTTTATGAGTTCTCTGTAATCCATTACAGGTCTGCGCATTGATTCCAAAACTCTCGGATGAGAATGCTGAAGCGGAATGTCAACATATTTAACTACTTTATCAAGTCTTGCTATTGCCTCAATCAATTCATCTGTCATTTGTGTCGGGTACGCATACATAATTCTAATCCATGAAATTCCGTCTATTTTATTTAATTCTTCTAAAAGTAGCGGGAGTGCCTGTTTCTTGTATAAATCTATTCCGTAAGATGAGGTGTCTTGTGCAATTAGTATAATTTCTGTTACGCCCTTCTTTGCAAGCTGTTTTGCTTCATTTACTATGTTTTCAATTGGTCTTGAAATGTATTTTCCACGTAATTGAGGAATAATACAATAACCGCAGCTATAATTACAGCCTTCTCCAATTTTAATATATGAGCTTGCACCCATAGTTATTTGCTGTCGTTCGGTATTTTCAGGGTAAATATATTTTGGACTTTCTTCTATTATACTTGTGTAATTTTTTCCCTTTTCAATGCTTTCAATTATCGTAACGACATCGTTTAGGTTTGAAGTCCCTATCATTCCGGAAATTTCAGGTATTGCCTGTTTTAGTTCTTCGTTATATTTTTGGGATAAACATCCTGTAACAATTACCTTTTTACCCTGTTCAATCATTTGAAGAATGCTTTGAACGGATTCTTGTTCTGCATCGTGTATAAATGAGCAGGTATTAATGATTACTACATCTGCGTTATTTTCATCTAATGTAATATTATGACCTTTTTTTGCAATAATGCCCAGCATTAACTCTGCATCAACAAGGTTTTTTGCGCAACCATGATTTATTAGTGCTATATTCATATTTCCCTCTTTATTCAATATTATCATGATTGTAAATTTTAATACAATTATTACGTGTATTTGTATGTTTTTGTTATAAAATTTTCCTATGAAATGCGTAGAATTATTAGCTCCTGCTAAAAATTTAGAAACTGCAATTGCTGCAATAAATAGTGGTGCAGATGCTATTTATATCGGTGCGTCATATTTTGGTGCAAGAAAAAATGCTCCTAACTCGCTAGATGACATAAAAAAGCTGGTTAATTATGCTCATAAATTTTATGTTAAAATTCACGTAACTATTAATACAATTCTTAACGATGAAGAATTAACAGAAGCAATTGAATTGGTGAAAACCCTATATAATATTGGTGTTGATGCTATTATTGTTCAAGATATGGGGTTGGTTAAAGCTGCAATTGACGGAAAAATTCCTCCAATACAAATTCATGCTAGTACTCAATGTGATAACAGAACTCTTGAAAAAGCTAAATTTTTTAACGATATTGGGCTATCACGAGTAATTCTTGCAAGAGAATTATCTCTTGATGAAATAAGAAATATTTGTGCAAACTGCACTTGTGAGGTAGAAACATTTATTCATGGCGCTCTTTGCGTATCTTATAGCGGACAATGTTATATGTCCTATGCAAATGGCGGACGTTCCGCGAACAGAGGAGAATGCGCTCAACCATGCCGTAAAAAGTATTCGTTGGTTGATGATAAGGGGAGAATTTTGCTAAAGGATAAATATTTGTTGTCCTTAAAAGATTTTAATGCCTCGCAATTTATTGAAGAATTAATTGACTCCGGTATAAAGTCTTTTAAAATTGAAGGTCGTTTAAAAGATATAAATTACGTTAAAAATGTTGTAGCATATTATAGTGAGTTAATAAATAACTATGCCGGCAGGACCTCTTCAGGTAAGGTCTTTCTTGATTTTAAACCCAATTTATATAAGTCGTTTAATCGTGGTTTTACGGATTATTTCTTAAAACAGCGAGGGCAGTGTTTTAATTTTTTATCTCCTAAATCAAGAGGTGAAAAGCTTGGAAAAGTTAAAAGAGTTTTTCAAAACTATTTTGAGATGGATGTTTCTGTAAACACTCAAGACGGTTTATGTTTTGTATCAGACGGAAAAATGCAAGGTTTTTTAGTTAATAAGATTGATGGTAATAAAATATATCCTAATAAAATGCCTGGAATTAAGACCGGAACTATTATTTATAGAAACTATGATGCAAAATATGATAAAATGTTAAATAATTCGAAAACTGTGCGAAAAATAGCTGCAAAAATTCTTGTTAAAGGTAATATTATTTATGCTTTCGACGAGGATAATAATAAGGTTTGTATAGATGTACCAAATGGTGAGCCTGCAAACAATCTTAATAAAATGTTACAAACATTTGCCGAACAAATGAAAAAGTCCGGTAATAGTGAGTTTTATATTATTGAGGTTGATATAAGAGATCAAAAAATTCCATTTATGCCAATAGCAAAATTAAACGAATTACGTAGAGAATTGTTAAGTTTATTAATGATTGAAAGATTGAAAAATTATAAACGTATTTCTCAAAAACCTATTGGTTATAAGGATTTTTATAAAAGAACTTTTGATTATCGTGCAAATGTTTTAAATTCGGAGGCTGTTTCTTTCTATAATAATTGTAATTGCAAAATTACTGAAATGGCTTTAGAGTCCTCAAATGTTATTAAATCAGGAATAGAACTTATGCGTACAAAACATTGTCTTAAATATGCTGCAAACCTATGCTCTCAACCATGCGGCAAACTGTTTTTAGTTGATGAGAATGGCAAAAAATATCCGCTTGGATTTGATTGCAAAAATTGCGAAATGGTTGTATATAACCCTTAATTATTTGATTAAATTCTGTATTTCTTTAAAGTTTGGGTGTTTTGAGGTTTTTAACAGTTCAAATAAAGCGATTTCCAAACAGGATATTTTTGCTCCATATTGTTTCATTAGCTCTAATCCTGTGTTGTATTCCATTTCATTACGGCTTGAACAGCAATCTTTCAATACATATACCTCATAACCTTCGCTAATAAGGTCTGCAACAGTTTGAAGGACACAAATATGAGTTTCTATTCCGCCTATTATAATTTGTTTTTTGTTTAAGGATTGAATTTCTTCCGCAAAATCAGGCTCTAATAGTGCTGAAAAGGATGCTTTTTCAATTACATCAGCGTTGCTAACGGAAATCTCAGAACTTGTATTCCCAAGTCCTTTTGGGTATTGCTCAGTAATAATTGTCGGAATATTAAGAATTTCTGCAACTTTTGACATTTTAGCCATATTTTGCACTACATAATTATTTACGTTTTTTGTTGCATTAATTAGTTTTTCTTGAATATCTATTATTACTAAGGCACTTGTTTTTATGTTAAGCATTTTATTTTCCTGATTTTTTGTATTCATCTTTAAGCTGTTTTAATAGTGAGGTTAAAAATTTCTCTGTCATTTGACTTAATGGAATTTCTAATTTCGTATTTTCTGCGCTGTCAAGTCCGCTATGTTTAATTTCAATATTAAACTTTGCATACCCGTTATAATGTATTGTTAATTCGCTTCTTAAATTGTCATTTTTAAGGCAAAAAACACTTTCTATATTATTAGCATATTGGCTAACTTTTGTGTTAACCAGTTTGTTTTCAAAATCCTTTTGAAATCTAAAAAACATTGGAGTTATTACATTATTCATTTTGTTTGAAAATGCAATTTTAAACAATTTATAATCTTTTTTAGGTGCAGAATTGTCTTCATCATCTTCCAGCCATAGGTTTTGTGAATTGAAATTATTTTCAAGGCATACTGCCATAACATCATTTTGTGTAGCAGAAATAAGTCCATCCTGGGCATTTTTATCAAGAGTTTCGAAAGATTGTAGCCCGATTTTGGTCATGCCTGCCCGAATTTTAAATTCCTCTCCCATTTTGTCCTGAAATTTTTGTATTATGTTTCTTGCACCCTCAAGGTCTATATTTGGTAATATCAGGTAAAATTTTCCGCCTCTTGCAATTGCAATTATGTCATCCCCTCTTACTCCGGATTTTATAGCACTTGCAAGTCTGTTCGTTGAAACTTTTGTCTTATTTTTTTCATCAAGTGTTAAAATTGCAAAGATTCCGTTTTGTATTCTTAAATTATCTGAAATATCGATAAATATATCTTTAAGATATTTATATTCATATAAATTTGTTTTATTATCAATGACTCCAAGTTGATAGAGAAATTTTTCATTTCTGTTTTGTGTATCTTTCAGCAAACGCATTTTTAAACAATTAATAGTTTTAATTAACATTTCGAATGATTCGGCATCATATAAAAAATAGTCATATATTCCTATGTCGTATGCATCCAATATCAATTGTTGATTGGTGTCATTTAGCAGTAACATAATTTCGGCATCTGTTTTGGTATCTTTTATTGTTGAAATCATTTTAAGGGTTAATGCTGAGGTTTCCATCTCGTGCAAAATAACAACACAATATACGGATTTGCTCAATGTTTTTTTTGCATCTTTTGTGTTGCAAACAGTAATGCTGTCATTTCCCCTTAATAACACCAATTTATTAGTAATTATTTTTGCAATATCATCATTATCTGTAATTAATAATATATTATTAGCGTCTATCATTAATTTTTTAAACCTGCAGATGTTTTTTTATGCACCAAAAACTGCCGACAGCTCCAAACATTATACTCATAGTGAACATTACAAGAATTACTAAATGCTGCGCACCAACCGGAGATGGTATCATAAAAAATTGATGAACATTATTTAAACCGTTTTGCACATAATTTAGCGGAACTATTGCCAGTAAAGAACCCGTAAAACCGTAAAATGCACCCTGCATTATGAACGGAAAACGGATGTACCAGTTACTTACACCCATCAATCTCATAATTTCAATCTCATCTTTTCTTGATTGAATAACGAGTTGAATAGTATTATTAATAATCGTAATTGTAAGAAGAGCCATAATTCCAATTACAACCAGCGTAATTGTTTTTACTACATGGTTAACGAGTTCAATTTTCTGAGCTAAATCTTTTGCATAACTCATATCTTCTACAGATGTGATTTGCTTAATATTGTCAAATACACTCTGTAAATTTTCAGGACTGTCAACCTTTACATGTAAAGTATCCGGCAGCGGATTGTCAATGTTAGGAAGGCTCATCTCATTTTTAAGTTTTGACCATGATTCAGCTTTTGGAATTGCTGTAATCTGTTCAACATGCTCAAATCTTCTTATTTCGTTGCTTATATCTTTAGCATTTACATTATTTTTTAGATAAACGGATATTTCTAATGCACTGCCCAGTTCTTTTGAAAAAGACGATATTGAAAGCGCCGTTCTGAAGCAAGCTCCGAATATCAGTAAAATTGCAGCCATTGTCGTAATTATAACAAGGTTTACCCATCCGGTTCTTATTATATCGCTTACCGTTTCTTTCCCTAATCTGTATAAAATACGCAGCTCGCATAACCAATCTTTTGGAATATGTCGTTTTACGTTAGTTCTTAAATCATTCATAAGTACCTGCTTGTATGTCCCTTACTTTTTCACCATTGTCAAGAGTTATTACTCTTTTCCTAAAATAATCTACCATTGTGTGATCGTGAGTAGAAACTATAACTGTAATTCCTCTTTGGTTAATCTGATCCAATATTTGCATGATTTCCATTGAATTTTTAGGATCAAGATTTCCTGTAGGCTCGTCAGCAATTAAAAGTGGCGGTCCGTTTACAATAGCTCGAGCAATTCCCACCCTTTGCTGTTCGCCGCCTGATAATTCTGAAGGCTTTGCTCTCATTTTGTCATGCAATCCCACAATTTTTAAAGCGCCGTTAACTCTGGCATTTATTTCTTTGCTGCTAATACCTAACGTTCTTATAACGTATGCAACATTATCATATACTGTTTGGTTTTGAAGCAATTTGTAATCCTGAAAAACAATACCCATGCATCTTCTTAAATTTGGAATTCTGTTATTTGAAATATTTGCAATGTTCAGTCCGCCAATTGATATAATACCGCTGGTTGGTTTTTCCTCTCCGTACAAAAGTTTCATAAGAGTTGATTTACCAGCACCGGATGCACCTACTATAAATACAAATTCTCCGGAATGTATTTCAAGACTGACATTTTTGAGTGCATATTGATTATTTTTATATCTCTTTGTAACATTTTGAAGTGTTATCATAAGTTTTATCCTTGTTGTTCTGTTTCTTTTTTATAAAGTGTTCTTAATCTCTTTACAAGAGCCTTAGAATCTAAACCGTAGTATTCAAGTAGTTCATCAGATTTGCCGCTTTGTCCAAATTCATCATGAATTCCTATTCTAAAAACCTTTGTCGGATATCTGCTTGCTAAAGCTTCACAAACTGCAGAGCCTAAACCACCAATAATAGAGTGATTTTCAATTGTAACTGAAAATTTTGTTTTCTTAGCACAGTCAACAACTGTTTGTATATCAAGCGGTTTAACCACAGGAACATTTATTACCTCGACAAAAATTCCTTCTTTTTTTAGCTCTTCTGCAGCAATAATTGCTTCTGCCAAAGTTTCACCATTTGTGAATACTGATATGTCGCTACCTTCATTCATAACAGTAGCTTTTTTTATGTCGAAATGGTAGTGTTCATCAAATATGTTTGGAACATTACACCTTGAAATTCTTATATACATCGGACCATCATGTAATGCGGCATATTTAATTACCTCTTCACATTCTTTGCTGTCTGCCGGTACAATAACCGTCATGTGCGGAATGTTACGCATCAGAGAAATATCTTCTAATGCTTGGTGTGTAGCCCCATCTTCGCCTACTGTTACCCCGCCGTGGGTTCCTATTATTTTTACATTTAAGTTTGGATAGCATATAGCATTTCGAATTTGATCATAAGTCCTGCCTGTTGCAAACATTGCAAAGCTGGCAATAAAAGGAATCTTTCCTTCTGCAGCAAGACCTGCTGCTGTTGCTGCCATATTTTGTTCTGCTATTCCACAATCAAAAAATCTCTCCGGAAACTTTTTCCCAAATATTTGAGTCTGAGTTGAGCATGCTAAATCAGCATCCATGACTACAATATTCTCATTTAGTTCCCCAAGTTGTGCTAAAGTTTCACCAAAAACTTTCCTAATTGCACTTTTATTGTTTTTGTCAATATTCATTTAAACCTCAGTAATATAAGCGTTTTGTAATTGTACATACTCTCCTGTATATATCTTAGCACAAAAATTTCATTAATTTTGTGTGTTATCTTATTTTCTTGTGATACAAGTGTCTGAAATCGTTTTATTACTTGATTTTTAACTTTTTATGTAAAGTTTTATTAAAAAAAGGAATCATTTTAGCAATATTTTACATTCACGGATATTTAAAAGGTAGAATAGTTAAAGACTCAATTTTATGTAGGAAAGGAAAAAGTTTATGAATCAAGTTCCATGTGTACCGATAGCCCCAATGATGGTACAACAACCGGTTCCACAGCAACCGAATTACAATGCTGTTAAAATTGATATTCACAACCCCACAGTAGGTACAGGTATTGCAGCACCTCAATACAATCCGCAATATGCTCAACCTACAATGCCATATTATGAATATCCGCAACAACAAGTATACAATTATCCGCAAGCTCCGGCACAACAACCGGTATATTATCCACCGGTAATTTGTCAGCCTTGCCCTCAGCAACCAGTTGTGCAGCCTGCTCCTGTAGCAGTTGAACCTCAACCTGTTCAACCTGCGCCTGTGGTAGTTCCGGCTCCTGTTGTGGAACAGCAACCAACAACAATTCAACAACAAAATATTAATGTTCCATCTGTAGCAACTGTTCCGCCAGCTGTAGAAACAACACAAGAACAAACTCCGGCTGCACCAGCTCCTGTAGTTTCAACTCCGGAAACTCCAAAAGCAGAGGCTAAACCGGAAATAGTTCCGGCAGAAACAATTGCTCCTCAGGTTGATTTGAATTCTTTTATAGCTAAATTAACAAATCCTGATTTTGATGTTCAAGCATCAGCTATGGAAGAAATTGCAAATGTTATAAAACAATCTCCGGAAAAAGCAACAGAATTAGTTGATACAAAAGTTTTTGATGCTTTAACAAATATTATGAATTTCGATTCAAGCAAGCTTGAAGGCCCTACCGCAGAACAATCTGCAATTAGAGAAAAAATAATGGCTGGTCAAGAAGTATCAGAAGCTGATAAAGAATTAGCAAACAAGATTGCACCAAAAGAACAAGCTGAAAGAAATAAAAGCTACGCTTTATTCACAACTGCAATGATGCAAAAATTATATGGCGATGAGGTTCAAAGATTATCAAATCAAACAGTTCCTTTGACAGAGTTGCCCGGTGCAATAACAGTTGTAGATCATTTGAAAGACAATCCAAACCCAATGGTTAGAGCATCTGCAATTGAAGCTTTGAGTTATATTCAAAATCCTGCATACAAGAAGGATTTAACAACAGTATTCAGTATTGCTCAAAATGACTCTGATCCGGGTGTATCAGAAACAGCAAAGGCAGCACTTGAAAAGTTAAATCAAGTATAATCGAAAATTTATAAACAGAAATTCCTTTCTTTAATAAAATAAAGCCCCTGTATAAGGGGCTTTTTTATGTGAATTACATTTTTATTTCTTCTCTATTTATTGCAGAATTTGGAATCGGTGCGCAATTTTCATAATCAGCCATTTCTGATATTTGTTGACACCATTGATAAATTACCTCATCATCGCTCTGCTTATAAGAGATTGGTTTTCCTATTCTTATTCTTACTTTTCTGCGTGTAAATGGTTTCAATTTTGGATATCCGTTCCATTCTGCAATTGCAATTGGTATAATATCAGCTTTTGCTGTTCTGGCAATTGCAACAAAGCCTTTTCTGATATCTTCTAATTTACCATAAGGTCTTGTTCCGCCTTGTGGAAAAATACCCAAAGACCAACTTGTTTGAAGAATTTCTTTGACAGTTTTAAATGTTGCAATTTCAGGCTTTTCTCTGTCAACTGCAAAAGCGCCTAAACGTTTAACCAGCCAGCTCAGTTTTTCGGTTGGCTCAAATAATTCTTTTTTTGCCATAAAAGCAATAGGTGTTAGCGCACCCATAACAACCATTGTCGGGTCAAAAATTGAAACATGGTTTGCCGCATATATGTATCTTCCTTTACGTTTGTCTTTGGGCAAGTTTTCTCTGCCTTCAATTTTGTAATCATAAAATATGTTGAAAAAGTTGAAAACTACCGTATATAAAAATGTCATATAAAAGGCGGTTCGCCATATATGGTATTCTTTAGCGTATCTTCTGTTAAAATTTCTGGTTTCTTTTTCTGTCATTTATTTGACCCCTCCATTGACCATTTCTTCTGATTCGGGTGTATCAATGTATCTAAAACCTGTTAATGCTTCTATTTGCTCAAGCCATTGCTTTTTTACACTTTCGGTGTCTTTGCTGAATGGAATTGGTTTCCCTATTCTTACTATAATTTTTCCGCTGAATGGGAGTTTCTTTACCTCATTAGTTCCGGTAATTCCAACAGGTAATATATCGCATTTTGTTAATCTGGCAAGACCGGCAAACCCTGTTGTTACGCCTCTGATTTCGCCGGGAACACCTCTTGTTCCTTGGGGAAACATGCCTAATACCCATTTGCTGTCTTTTATTTCCTGTACTGTTTTTACTGTGGATGGAGCAAGACTTTCTCTGTTTACGGCAAAAGCCCCAAGCCAATCTATCCACCACCTTATGAATGGAATGTCGAATAATTCTTTTTTTGCCATAAAAGCAACACTTCTTGGCCAAATCGCAACTATCATTGGCGGATCCAGCGTGGAAAGATGATTAGGGCAAACTATGTATTTATTATCTTTTGGTATATTTTCCAATCCGTGTACTTCAATTCTATACACAAGTTTTAAACGGACCATATATCCAATTTTGCATACCAAAAATTGAAACAATGATCTCCATCGATTAAATTGAGATGCGTTACGTGCTGAATATTGTTTTTTTTGTTTTGTCATATATTTACGCTCCCTAAGTTCTGATTTTATTATACATAAAAATAATGATACAATCTAATTATTAATCTTTTTTTATAGTATTATGTTTTAAGTTATAAGGAGAAGGTTATGTTAGGAGCTAAAAAATCAAGTTGTGAATTAGAAAATGAATTGTTTAAAAGTGTTTATGATAAGACTCCGGATTATGTAAAAAACATGGAATTAATGGATTTTACAAATGACGGAGAATTTGTTTTTGTATTAAAAAAAGAACATTTGTATCCCTATAATAAAGAAACTAACCCTCAAGGACTAAATTTATCAGATTGGTTTGCAAATTATGCAAAAGAAGCGAAAGTATCAACCGCAGGCATAAGAGGCCCTCAAAATATTTTATTCCCTCAGGATACAAGATTTCCTATAAATCTTGTAGGTATTGTGCTTGCCACTCTTGCCAAAGCCCTTGTTGCCATTGACAAATATCCGAATAAGCGAATAGTAAAAATTGCAGGGTGTGAGGTTAGATATAATTCAAAATTATTTTTAGATGCAATTTCAAGAATTCAGGCAGCAAACGGCATAGAAACATTGATTCCCGAAAACAAACAATCAATTCCTATCTGGCTTGCATCCTTTTTAGCCTTTAAGCTTGATTTGCTTGGTGGTGAATATATTACATCAAGTCATGGTATTTCTGTAAAAAATGCTACAAAAGATTTGAATTGCCAAGGAAGTCAGTATTTGCCCGAAGAATCTATGGAGTTTGTTAATAAGATTCAACAAATATTTGATGAGGTTGAGCAGAAAGGCTTTTATGAAATAAAAATTTCTGCTAAAGATAATCCGCTGATTAACCAGTCTGTTATGAAGAATTTAGATGACGGAGTTAATTTATATGTAGAATATTTGCGTTCAGGAGTTGCTAAAGATTTTAATTTGGATTTTGTTAAATCAATTAAGAACAAGATTGTTGTTGAAAATGTTGGAGGTTCTGCATACAGAACTTTATCAAGAGTATTGAAAAGGCTTGGTATTTCTGATAAATTTGACTGGTTCAATACAGAAGAAGATCCGTTTTTTCATTCTATTGGTAAATATGATGTTACTCCAAAAGGAGAAAAAGCATTTTATGATTATTCTGTTGATGCAACAGTTATGGCTAAGAAACCTGACGGTACTACGTACTTTCCTGTCATTGAAACATTGCATTATGATGAAAAACTCAGAGATTATCCTGTCAGAACTGCTGTTTTAATTACTGATCCGGATCATGATAGGTTAACGGTTGCGCAAATTGAAGATGGAAGCAGAATTTCTGACCTAAAGGCTTTGGGTATTGATTATGTTGATTTAAAAGATGGTAGAATTCTTACTGTATTTACTGCAAATCAGGCATTTTTAATGCTTACTGATTTTTGGGCAAAGCAATTAAAATCAAATAATCTATGGAACAATCACCCCAGATTTATGATTAAAACAACGGCATCAGCGCTTTCATGGGATGAGTGGGCTGCAAAGAACGGAGTAAAAGTTGTTAATGTGCCTGTTGGGTTTAAAGAAATTGCAAATATTATGAAGAAAGTTGAGCTACAGTTGAAAAACAACCCTGAACAAGATGTTATCGTTGATGATGTCTTTGGTAATTCAATAAATTTAGGTACAAACCCAAGATTGTTGTTTGGCGGAGAAGAATCAGGCGGAATGATTATGGGTACAGAAGATTTAATTATGTCGCAGCATGGTCGATTTGCAATAGCAATGAGAGAAAAAAGTGCAACTGAGGCTATCGTTGTTGCTTCTGCTCTTGTTGCCAAGTTAGAACAGGATAATATTTCGCTATCGGAATATCTGTTCAATGTATTTAATGAAAATAATATTATAGGCAGATATGATACAAGAGTTGATATTGCATATTATAATGAATCTGAGCCTGATATAGATAAGTTAAAGCAATCAAAAGTAGAGGGTGAGGCTATGAGAACCAAAAACGATATGTTCTATCTGTCCATGGCGATTGCTAAACGTAAAGGTGGCATTTCAATTGAACAAATTAAAGAAATTTTAAATGATAATTTTAGAGCAGAAGGTTTATCTTTTAATAATTTAAAATCGGTAAAATTTGTCGGAGATGGTACCTATCTTGAATTTGAGGATAAATATGTTGAAATCCGCCCATCAGGTACCGATGCTAAAACAAAAGCTTACGGAGGCGGCTTGAAAAAAGAAGATATATCAAAATATGCAAATATCCTCGGTAATTATTCGGGGAACAGAACAGAGTTACATAAAAAACTGATTTCTGATGATTTGTACGATAATTGCAAGAATTATGCAATGGAATATTACTTAGCCTTTGTTGATAAAGGAGCAAACAATGAACCGTTTGATATTCCTGAATATTCATTTTAGTTGATTTTAATATATTAAAGACAGGTTGAAGTATTTATTTTTCAACCTGTCTCTTTTCGTGGTACAATTATTATATTGAAATGAAACGAGGGAATTTATGCTAAGAGATTACTTTTTAAATAAAATTGAAACTGCCATAGAAAAGGCGATAAAAGATAATAAGTTAGGGCAGATGAGTGAATACACAAAAGGATCTTTGCCTGTTGAAAAACCAAAAAATGCTGATTTTGGTGATTTTGCAATAAATGTATCATCATTGGCTCGAAATGCAAAAATTGCACCTCCGATGATAGCTAATGCTATTGTTGATTATGTTGATAAAGAAGATAATGAATACTCCGTTATTGGCGGTTTTATCAATTTTAAAGCAGGTGAAACTCTTTTGGTTAATCTCTTGGCTGAAATTTTAAAGAAAAAAGAGAATTTCGGTCGCCCAGAAAACGTTGAAACCGAAAAAATAATATTAGAATATATCTCTGCAAATCCTACAGGACCGTTCCATATAGGACATGGCAGATGGGCTGCAATGGGAAGTGCATTGGCTAATTTGTTGAAATTTTATGGACATGAGGTTTATCAGGAATTTTATATAAATGATGCAGGTTCACAAATTCAAAAACTTGGTAATTCTCTAAAAATAAGAGTTCGCCAGGAACTTGGTGAAGATGTTGACTTCCCGACTGATGAAGAAGAAAGAAAAAATTATTACCCCGGTGATTATTTAATTCCTGTTGCAAAAGCTTTTATAGAAAAATATGATGAAATTCTACGTACCGCTCAAAATGACGTAGATAAAATTGATTTACAAGTATATTGTGATTTTGCAAAAGAATATGAAGAAAAAGTTCAGCGTGATTTATTAGACAGATTACACGTAGAATTTGATAATTTTTACTCAGAATTAACACTGCATAATTCCGGTAAAGTTAAACACTATATTGACAAACTTGAACAATCCGGTTACATATACGAAAAAGACGGTGCTACTTGGTTTAGATCAACTGATTTCGGTGATGATCAAGATAGGGTTATCAAAAAGGTTGACGGAACAAATACCTATTTAACTGCAGATATTGCATATCACGCAGATAAACTTGAACGTGGTTTTGATAGAATGATTGATATCTGGGGGGCAGATCACCATGGATATATCCCGAGAGTAAAAGCTTCATTAGAAGCTCTTGGCTATAATCCGGATAAATTAGAAGTTCTGTTGGGGCAACTTGTAAATCTTGTTATAAACGGCAATGAGGTTCGTATGGGTAAGCGTAAAAATATGGTTACATTAGAGGATTTGGTTGACGAGGTTGGTGTTGATGCAACTCGTTTTTGGATGTCAATGAGAAATATTGATACGACTTTGGATTTTGATATTGAATTGGCTAAAACAAATTCTGATGAAAACCCAGTATTTTATGTTCAATACGCTCATGCAAGAGCTTGTTCAATAATTAGAAATGCTGTAAATAATAAGCTTGATACTGAAACAGGTAAAACAATTCCAGCAATATTATCTGCTGATGATTTTGAGAAACTAATAGAAGATGCAGATTTAAAAACCTTAGCTCTAACTATAAAAGATGCACGAAAACTTATATTGAAGCTTGAAGATTTTAAAAATCTAATTATTACATCCGCAAGAGATAGACAGGTTTATACAATATGTCGTTATGTTCAGGATTTAGCAGCAGAATTTCATTCATTTTATAATTCAACAAGGGTAATTACGGATGATAAGGAATTAACAAAATCAAGACTGGCTCTTGTTTGGGCATTTAAAAGAGTTCTTGCAAATGCTCTGAAAATTCTTGAGGTTTCAACTCCGGAAAAAATGTAGGGGTAAATATAATTAAGAATGCTGATATATGTGCTAAAAATGGATTTACCCCTAGCCTCTGTAGTTTGTAAATTGAAGCGGATAGTCGTATTTATCTTCGTTTTTGCGTAGTGTTTGAATAACGGCTTGCAAATCATCTTTGTCTTTGCCGGTTACTCTGACTTGTTCCCCTTGAATTGATGCTTGAACTTTTAGCTTTGTGGCTTTAATATCGTTTACAATAGTTTTTGCTAATTCTTGAGATAAACCTTTTTTTAGTTCAAATACTTGTCTTACGTTTCCGCCTAGTGCGTTTTCAATTGATTTTGGTGAAAGTATCTTTATGCTCAGATTTCTTTTTACTAATTTTGTTTGCAAAATATCAATAATATTTTTTAATTTCATTTCATCGTTAGTTGTAATTGTTATTGCCTTATCGGCTTCCAATTCAACCTCAGAATTTGAATTTTTTAAGTCAAATCTTGAAGTTAATTCTCTTTTAACCTGATCAATTGCGTTAACTAATTCCTGTTTATCATATTCCGATACAATATCAAAACTACATTCTTTTGCCATAATATAAACTCCTTATTTTGTGAGAAACACCTATAATGTCATTCTGAGCGTATGGAAGAATCTCTTGTGTTACATACTCAGATAGACAATCTTAGTATACCATGAAAATAAAAAAGCAGGATATTTAAAATCCTGCCTACATACACACTACTTCGCTTTTATTACGGGGAAATTATATATTATTATTTGAATAAATTTTTGATTTTTGCCGGAGCATTTTTTACATAGTTCCAAGCCTTAGTTGGTAAATCTTTTATTTTGTTCCAAGCTTTTGTAAGACCACCTTTTTTAAAAAGTTTTCCTATGTTTTTAATTGCAGGTTTACCAAATTTGTACCCCAACACCCCAAGTCCGAGTGTTGCTGCTGCTATTATTGCACCGGTAATTATATTTTTCGTTTTTTGTTTTTGTTTAAAATCTACAGTATCTGTTAGTAATTGGCGCTGGATGTCAATGTTGCTGAAATCAGTGCCGGCAATACCAAAACTTGTCATATCGCCATCAACAGGAAACATTCTTTTAATTTGGGATGCCCCGATATCTTCTGCGAAAGCCGGATTGTATAAACCGTATGCTACACTTGGATCAATCATTTTACCTACCAAAAATTATTTAACTAACCTACATTTATATAAAGTTTTTTTTTGTAAAATAATTTACTTTTTTATAAAAATTTGCTTTAATATTCTTAACAATTAATTGTCATTCTGAGGAGAAAAAGAAAGGGGATTCTTCGCTATCGCTCAGAATGACGCTCCGAAGAATCTCATAGATTGGGAAGGCTATATTATGAATATGTTTAAACGTTGGTATGATGCAGATGCAGTTGTGTCAAGAGCAATCAATGAATTAGAGAAACAAGCTGAGGTTATTCAGGTTAGGTGTGCGGATTTTATCATTGACTTACTCAAGGATGTTGAACTTGAAAAATTAAGTTTGGAAGATCAATACAATTATATTATGCGTCGTTGGTATGATAAAAATATTAAAGTATCGCATGCAATTGAATATTTGCGTCTTTCTCCAAAAGAGGTTCGCAGAGATACAGCTTTAAAGGTCTTAGATTATTTAAAAGAATTGACAACAAAGGATGATAATTTATCTTAATATTTAGACTTTTTCTATAGACTGTAGTTTAATTATTATGGAGGGGTATGTGTCAGAGCATATAAACAAAAAAGTTATTAATTTGTTCTCAAATCATAATAATAATACTGTTAAGCCTGAAGATAAGAAGAAGGTTAAATTTTATGCCGGTTTTAATTATGTAAAATTAAAACATGACACTAACGGTAATAAGTTTAATAAAACAAATTTGCTCAGTTATGCCCGCAAATGTCATTATATGGTAACTGTAATGAGAGAATTATATGGGGAAATTGTTTTGTACAGTTATGATGTTCCAAATGTGGATTTGTTCAAATTTATGAAATCATTTGAGGAAAATACTTTAGACGGAACAATTATAGAAATAGAGAAATATTTTCCGAATGATTTAGCGTGAGAATACTATGTGTTTTTTTAATAAATATCACGAAAACCTTTATAAATGCACTAAGCCATATCAATATGTAGGCGGAGAATTTTTGTCGTATAACAAAGATTTTGACTCTGCAAAAATAAAATTTGCTCTGATTTTTCCTGATAAATATGAAATAGGTATATCTAATTTGGGTGTAAGAATTCTTTATGAATTGATAAATCAGCATGAAGGTTATATGTGTGATAGAGCGTATGCTCCTGAGCCTGATTTTAAGCCTGAAATATTGTATGGTGTTGAATCAAAACGACCTTTGAATAAGTTTGATGCTGTCGGTTTTTCACTTCAGTATGAAATGTCATATCCTACAGTTTTAAAGATGCTGGAAATGTCTGGTATTCCATACAAAAATTCTGATAGAACAGATGAAGATCCGATAGTTGTTGCAGGTGGGCCATGCACTTTTAATCCTCTGCCGATGAGCGAATTTATAGATGTTTTCTTGATAGGTGATGGAGAAGATTCTATTATTGAAGCATGCGAAATCCTGGAAAAAACAAAAGGTTGGCCTCGAATTGAGCGAATAAAAGCCTTGTGTGAAGGGGATAATTCAGGCAGATGGTCTGCTATTGTCGGAGGAAAAGTAAAAAAACGAGTAGCGCAGCTGAAATACGAAACATCGCCTAAAAAATATCCGATACCGTATTCTTCATCAGTTCAGGATAGAGCAGTTGTAGAAATTCGTAGAGGTTGTGGCAGAATGTGCCGTTTTTGTCAACCGGGGCATGTAACATTACCTGTTAGGGAACGCAGCGCAGAAGATATTATAAAAATTACCAAAGAATTGGTTAAAAATACGGGTTATGAAGAATATTCACTTCTTTCTCTATCTTCAAATGATTACTCAAATATAAATGAGGTTATAAAAGAGCTTGCTGTTGATTTTAATGAACAAAAGGTTTCTGTTTCGTTGCCCAGTCAAAGAATTGACGGTTTTAATCTGGAGTTGGCAAATCTAGTTCAAAGTGTCAGAAAATCTACAATGACTCTTGCGCCCGAAGCCGGCAGTCAAAGATTGCGTGATGTAATAAAGAAAAATATAACAGAAGAACAAATAATGAATGCTGTTTTGACGCTTTACGAAAACGGCTGGTCAAGAGTAAAATTCTATTTTATATGCGGGTTGCCGACCGAAACTACTCAAGATATGGATGAAATGGCGGAATTATTTAGAAAAATTCGTTATCGTTCTCGTTTATTGAAGAAGGAAAAAGATTTAAAACATTCTTTGGATTTGACTTGTACATTGTCAATCTTTGTTCCAAAACCGTTTACTCCGTTTCAGTGGTGTCCTCAAATGGATTTGGAGAAAGTTACCGAGCATATTCATCATTTAATGGAGCAGGTCAAGAATATCAAAGGTGTAAAAGTAAATTATCATGAAAAGTTTGTATCTTTATTGGAAGCTGTTTTAACTCGTGGAGACTCTCAATTATGTAAATATATTGAGGCTCTGTATAAAAAAGGATGTTACCTTGATGCTTGGGGTGAATATTTTGACAAAAATGTTTGGTTTGAAACAGCAAATGAAATTGGTATTGATTTAAGTCAACTTGCTCAAAAACAGTACGAGTTAGATTTGCCGCTTCCCTGGGATTTTGTTGATGTAGGTATAAATAAAGAATGGTTCATAAATGAGTATAACAAAGCCTTAGAAGTTGACGAAAATTCCGAGCATATTATTCCTACCTGTCAAAAACAGTGTGTAGGATGCGGTGTTTGTAAAAATTTGGGTGTTGAAAAGGTTTTTGACAAGAAATATGTTGCCTCTGAAATAGCTCAAAATATAAAATTGGTTGCAAATTTTGACCCTTCAGCTCAAAAAAATATTGTTCAGCAAACTTATAGGTATCGAATAAAGATTACAAAAACAGGTATTTTACGTTATTTCTCTCATCTTGATTGGCAAAATACTTTTTTTAAAGCTATTTCAAGGTCCGGTTTAAAGGTTGCATTTTCTCATGGGTATAACCCTACAATGAAAGTATCAATGGGTATTGCTTTACCCCTGTTTTGTGAAAGCTTGACGGAACTTGTTGATATTGAATTGCTTGAAAATATGGATATATTTACTGTTAAAGAAAAATTGTCAAACGTATTACCGAAAGAGGCAAAAATTATTGATGTTAATCAGATTGCAAAATCTGATTTAGCAATTGATAGAATCGTATGCTGGGCTGAATACAAAATCAAATTGTTTAATAGTGATATTGATAAATACAACAATTTAGTATATAATGCAGAAAGAGTTTTATCTCAAAACGAAATCTTAGTTGAGAGAAAAAACAAAAAAGGTTTAATTAAAAAAACAGACATTAAAAAATCAATTGGTTCTTACCGGTTTGAAAATGAATGTTTGTTTATAGTATTAAGGACAGGTCAGGGAAATGATATTCCACCGTTGAGGGCTGATGTTTTAATGAATTTGATAGCTCCTGATGAAATATTTAATATTACAAGAATAAAATTTCTTACTGAGACCTTGCATGAATTATAGAAAAGGATTTTTTATGAACGAAAAAAACATTGAAAAGAAAATTGTAATTGCAGAGCGAGACAATATTGCTGCTGTACTTGAAAACAAAAAAGTAACTGACTTTTTCATCCATAGAGGTGAAGTCTTGTTAGGTGATGTATATTTGGCAACTGTTGATAATATTTTGCCAAGTATTGATGCTGCATTTGTAAATGTTGGTACTGACAAGATGGGCTTTTTACATGCACAAGATGTTATGGGAAAGGGTACTTTAAAAGAAAAGCTAAAACCAAAGCAAAAACTTGTTGTTCAAGTTGTAAAAGAACCAACCGGACACAAAGGTCCAAGGGTTACCACTGAAATTAGTTTGCCCGGAAGGTTTTTAGTTTTGATGCCGAATGAACCCGGTGTAAGTGTTAGTAAAAAAATTGAAAATTCAAAAGAAAGAGCAAGGCTAAAATCTATTGTTAATCTGATAAAACCTGTAGGTGTCGGGGTTATTATCAGAACAGAGGCTGAAGGTCAAACTGAAGCTGATATTCAGGAAGACTTGGAAATTTTGCTTGAAAAATGGAATAATATAATAAATTCAGCTGAAACTTTGACTCCTCCAAATCTTATTTATAGAGATCAGGATTTACTTTATAGAGTCATAAGAGAGGCTTGTACCGAAGATGTTAATGAAATTATTGTTGATACTCCGTTTGCGCTAAACAGGGTTCAAAATATTCTTCAAAACTGGCACATGGCAAGAGGTATTCAAGTTACCTTGTATAAAGGTACAGAGCCATTATTAATTGCTATGGATATTCATAAAGAAATAAAAGCAGCCTTGAATGTAAAAGTTAATATGCCGTCAGGTGGCTATCTGTTTATACAGCAAACTGAAGCATTAACAGTAATTGATGTTAACAGCGGTAAGTTTGTAAGCTCAGCTACTCAAGATGAAACAATTTTAAAGACTAATATTGAAGCTGTCCATGAAATTGCAAGACAATTAAGATTAAGAAACATTGGCGGAATGATTATAGTTGACTTTATTGATATGATGTCTAGAGCTGATAAGCTTGCTATGATGGAAGAATTGGAAATTGCATTAGAGCCTGATAAAGCAAAACCTCAAGTTGGTCAATTATCAGATTTAGGCTTGGTTGAGCTTACAAGACATCGTCAAGGTCAGTCTTTGTCGGAAATCTTTACAAAGAAATGCCCTCATTGTCAGGGTAGCGGCTATTCTATGGTTGAATTTAATTTTGCAACTCCGACTGCTGAGGGTGAATACCGAGCAAAAGCTGCTAAATTAAAATTACCGACAGGAAATTATAAGAAAAATAATAATAACAAATTCAACGGTAAGAATAATAATCAACCTCAGCCTGAACAACAAGTTGAGGAAATTCAAAAACCAACGATTGAAACAGAACCTTCTGTTGTTGCTACTGAAGAAGCAGTTAAAAAAGATAAAAAGAACAGATTTAATAAAAAGAATAAAAAGCAACAAACTCAGGAAATCTCTCCTTCGGCTGAAAATTTATCTGAAATTTCGGAAACTCCGGTTGCAAATGAATCCATTAAAGAAGAAACTCCGGAAAAATCAAAACCAAAAAGACGCAGAACAACAAAAAAATCCGAAGAAATCGTTAATAGCCAGCCGGAAACAGAACCTATTACCGAGTCTGCTCCGCAGGAAGAAGTTAAGAAAAAAACAAGACGACCTAACAGAGGTTCTTCTAAAACTGCAAAAACATCTCGAAAAACTAAGAAAACTGAGGAAAAAAGTGAATAGTAAATCCTTTAAAAATTTATACATGGCATTGGCAGTCCTTTTTATGACTGCTAATGTCGTATATGCCAAACCGATAATAAACTCTGCTGTTAAATCAGTTGTAACAAAATATGGTGTGGCAATGGTGACTATTTTTATTGTTTCTTTTGTTTTATATTTTGTGTTATTGCTATATAACAAAATTTTTGTTACTCCAAGAATTTATGATTGCAATCTTAACAAGGATTCTTTGCGTACTCCGAAAAATAAAGAAGATGCCGTTCTTACATTTATTACCAGAAACAGGTTAGGTTAAAATGAAAAAAGCTTTTGGTTTAGTTGAAATACTTATTGTATGTGTAGTAATTATTATACTATTTGTTATTTGTCTAAAGCCAAATTCTTCAAGAAACAATCCTTTTGAAGAGTTAAAAGAGGTTAATACGCAATCACAAATTATTGATGAAAAAATAAAAACCATAGAAGATACAAAAGCGCTGAAAAATAAGATTGAAGAAAATCTGCAAAAGGGCTATTAATATGAAAAAAACAACATTATTTGATATTATTTCACCAGTTATGATAGGCCCCTCCAGCTCTCATACGGCAGGTGCTGTCAGACTTGGCTTATTGGCAAGAAATATATATAAGAATAAACCAAATAAAATTATTTTCAGATTATACAACTCTTATGCACATACTGGAAAAGGGCATGGTACTGAAAAAGGGCTTTTGGCAGGTGTTTTAGGTCTGTCAGTTGATGATCGCAGAATTAAAGATGTATTTGAGTCTGATATTGCAAAAACTGTAGAATATGAATTTGAATATGCCGATAATTTTAAACGTCATCCAAATGCTGTTGATATTACTTTTTTAGGTGAAAATAAGATGATTATACAGGGTGATTCTGTAGGAGCAGGAGAAATTGCTATAAGAAAAATTAATGATTTTAATGTTAAACTTACGGGAAAATTCAATACAATTTTACTTGTATATAAAGATATGCCGGGAATTATATCTCAGGTGTCATCTGTTTTGCAGTATCACAATTTGAATATTGCCTTTTTAAACTGCGATAGAAACGCTAAAGGTCAGCAGGCCTCTATGGTAATCGGAATTGATGGTGCTATTAGCTCAGAAATTTTGGAAATTATTCAAGAAATCCCTGAAGTTTATTTTGTGAGTTACATAGAAAAATTGGAAAATTAGTATGGAAATTAATACTTTCGAACAGCTTAAAGATGAATGTATATCAAAAAATAAGAAAATATATGAAATAGCTCAAGAAAATATGGCAATTGGTTCTGATATATCAGTTGAGCAAGTAAGGGCTTTCGCAAATAGAAGTTTGTTTGCGATGAAAGAAGCCATTGAAATCGGGATGAACAGTAGAGAGCTTTCTATGAGCGGGATGTGCGGACAAGATTGTTATAAATTGCAAAAATACTATAAGACAGCTCGTCCGATGTTTGGCTCTGTTTTTGAAAAAATAATTGAGTATGCCCTTGCAACAAGTGAAGAAAATATCAGAATGGGTAAAATTGTAGCTTGTCCAACAGCTGGTTCATGCGGAATTTTGCCATCTACTATAGTTGCTGTGAGTGAAGAATACAATTATTCTGAATCAGAACAGATAAATGCGGTGATTACAGCTGGAGAAATAGGCAGGATAATTTCGATAAAAGTAGCGTTAGCGGGTGCTGTTGCCGGCTGTCAGGCTGAGTGTGGAACGGCAGCTGCAATGAGTGCAGCTGCAATTTGTCAGCTTAGAGGAGGTAATATTTCTCAAGTATTAAACGCTATGGCTCTTGCTATGAAAAATATTTTAGGTTTAACTTGCGATCCTGTTGCGGGCTTGGTTGAGGTTCCTTGTGTTAAAAGAAATCCATTTATGGCAGTTCACTCAATTACTGCTGTTGAAATGGCTCTAGCAGGAATTGAATCAAAAATACCGCCTGATGAGGTCATTGATGCAATGGAGCAAACCGGAGCTTTGATGTCGCCGACTTTAAAAGAAAGTTCTCAAGCCGGACTTGCAACAACTCCATCAGCAATGCGTGTTCAAAAAGAAATTTTTGGTTAGGTTATTTTTTTACTTACGCGCTTTTGAGTTTGAACCTTGCCAAATGCTCCTGAATAAAGTTCAAACATCGTATCATAAAATTCTTTTGGTTTGAAATTTTTGTCTATAGACTTGTTTTTTGCAATTATCTTTTCTGAACTATCAATGAAATTTATTATATCTTTTACGCTAAACATCCTTGTTGCTGTTTCATTTGACTCTTTTAGCAACATATATCTTACAATTTTTCTGTTATGTCCGTTTATGCGTTTGTAAAGTTCAAGAGCATCTTTTGATGATATAGATTCTTTTTGGCCTAAAGCTCGGTTTGTCTTTCTTGTTGCCTTAATTGAGTTAAAAATCTCAGGCAGAAGAGATAGTCTAATTTTTGTAGCTTTTTTGTTGTAGTCAATCACTTGATCATCATAGGTTTTTTTGCCGAGTTTTTTACTTATAATATCATTTATGTCAGAAATAAGTTTTAGTTTTTTAGCTTCTCTGGCCTCTTTTAGAGTCCTTTTTATCTCCAGTTTTCTTTCATTTTCTAATTTTTCCGCTTCCTTTATGTTTTGATTTATTCCTGTAAGTATTTTTTCTAATGTTGATTGAGTTTTTGGAATAGGAACCAGTGTGTGATCCTTTTCAATTGCGGTTGTTTTTCTTGAAATTATTGTGGATCGAGAAATAGGGATATCAATTTTATCCTGCATTGTTGGCGGTACTTGTGGGGGAAGTGTTTCAGTTTTTGGTGAATTGTATCTAAGTTTGTTAATTTTATTTTCTATATATCTCTTAGTTTTATTTATAATGCTTTCCTTATAAAAAGGTACATGTCCTTCTCGCTTGTATCTTTGCGCAATAATTTTATCTGTGTAAAAAGGTTCATCCAAGTGGTAAACCAGTGCTTCATAACGCGTTTTACCTCTCAAAGTTGACACAATTCTTGATATATTGTCAAAAAATATTTCTGCCTTATCAGAAGGTACAACCTTTAGAATATCATTAATTTCCGCCAGGCTCTCTGTACCAATTTTTTGAGTCATTGCACTTTCTAAAAATTTTTTTGTATGATTGTCTTTGTCAGCTTTTTCCAATAATTCTCTAAGCGCGGTAATTTCTGTATCAGACAAAGTTTTTTTATCCATATCATCAGTGCTATGTTTAAAAACATTTATAAAATCTTTTCTAAATTTATAATTATCTTTGTTTGTAGTGCTGTAAATTCTAAGAAATTCTTCTTGATGTGATTGATTTGGGGTGAAGAATGTGAAATCAAAATTAAGTTTTTTTAATAGCTTTATACCTTGCGGTGTATAATGTTTTTCAAGTAGATTCGGGCTTAACACATTTTGTTCATCCTTACCATGCAATTTTATTAGGCTTAATACGTACTTAATATCGTTTTCTGCCTGACTAAACTTTCCTGTACTTATGAGCTTGTCCAGTTCCTTTATTAATTCAGGATTATCGGAATTCAGTATCATATATGTTTTAAACTTTTCAATATCACTTATAATATGCTCATTGTTTTTTGCTTCAAGGATGTCAAGCAAAACTTCGTCCTTGTTCTTGAAGGTGTAATTTCTCTTATGAAAATCATAAATAAATTCCATATGTTTTTTGTTGTTTGCGTGTTTCAACAATTTCTCTACAGTATTAAAATCACCAGTCGTGTGTCTAAGTATGTAAAAGTGCTCAGAATGTGGCTTTTTTATTGTGTTAAAAATTCGTAAAGGTATGCCTGGGTCTTCTTTTTTGATGGCATAAAAATTTTGGCAGTTATATCTGTCCGCAATACATTTGAAAAATTCTAAATTTTTCTCAGGTAAGCCGCTTAGTAAGTTTTTTGCCGTGTTAGAGTCTAATCCAAGGTATGCGCCATATTTTGATATAATATGCTTTAAATACGAGGCTTTTTGCTTACTAATGTGCGTTCCTCTTGATATATTTAAGCCAAAGCTTATATTATTACTTTTGTTATCTGATGCGCTATTATTTCTTGTCGTACCAAACTTTGGTATACTGTATGTGTTTGTATATATTCTCATAATTTAACCTTCTTTTTTGTATTAAATCGAAAAAAAAAAATAATTTGCTGTTATTAAAATCTACATGGGGTAATACATGACTTATTTCATAAAAATTGTATCATAAAGAAAAAGGACTCTCAAATGAGAGTCAAATTGTGCGTCATAGTATTTTGTTATATCAAAAGAAGAAGATAAAGAGTTATATACTACAGTTGTAGTATATAACTCTTGGTTTATTTTGTCAAATTATTATATCCGCTAATCTCAAAAGATATGATGTAATGTAGTCATAATCTGCGATTTTAGGTTTAATAAATTGTAACATATTATTTGATTTTTTAGAAAAATCAGTCTATATGATATTTTTTATAAAAAAAAACAAAAAAGTGTAAGGCTAAAAAACCTTACACTTTTTGCTTTTTAAAAACTTACGCCCGAAGAGATTCGAACTCCCGACCTTTTGGTTCGTAGCCAAACGCTCTATCCAGCTGAGCTACGGGCGCATATTGATTCCTTTTTTATTCTATTGTAAACATAAAATTTTTTCAAGCAATATCTTCTTTTATAAACATAGTTTACATTTTTGCCTGTAGATAATAATGATTATATAATTTATTTAGGGAAATATTATGAAAAATTTTATATTAAAAATACTTTTTATTATTGCGTTTATCCTAACATTTGCATTAAATGTGATAGCAGCAGATTTCAATATAAATTCAGTTACCTACGATAACTCAGGAACATTTATCTCTATAAATTCTTTTGATAGTGATAATTATTCGTTTGAACAGCTCCCTAAATTATTTATTAATGAAGAAGATAATAAAGCTTATTTTGATATTGATTCTGCGATTTTAAGATGTCCGGCTCAGGATTTAGTTTTAAATAACCCTAATATAAAAGAGGTAATTATAAAACAACACTCAACAAATCCTAATGTTGTCAGGGTTATTCTTTCTTATAATGACGGGTTTAATCCAAGAAATATACAACTAAAACGGCTTAATAACTTATTACTAGTTAGATTTAAGACTACAACAGTACAAAATTATTATTTCCAAAATGTTTATACAAACTCTGCCGCATCTACTCAAGAGTTTTATGAGGCAGCATCTGTACAAATTCCGGTTTTGGCAAGTCAAAGCATGGTAAACCAGATTAATTCTGCATTCAAGTTGGGTGAAACGACTCAAGATAAGAATTACATTCTGACAAAAAAGGATCTTGTTCTAAATACAAGATATTATATTGATGATGTTAATATAAAAAATGATAAAATTTTTGTTAATGGTATAGGTTCTTATACTGTAGCAAAACCTTTTTTACTTCAAAATCCGAGCAGAATTGTTTATGATATACCAAATGCTTATTTGAATCCTTCTCTTAGAAATAAAGAAATTTACTTATCACAATCAGATTTTGTTAAGGCTGGTCAATTTGACAAAAGAACGGTTAGAATCGTTATAGTATCGCAAAATCCGGAAAATTACTTACCTGTACTTAATGCTGATGGACAAAAACTCGTCTTTATGGATAAAAATTCTACAAATTTTCAAAATGTTATGATGCCAAAAACAGTATTGAAATCAATAAATGATGATGTCGTTGATAAAAATACATATACCGTAAAATTTATTTTTTCTAAACCTGTTGTATATAGCATGCAGAGAAATAACCTGTCATTTGACTTGTTATTGTATAATGCTGAGAAAAATACAGATGTAGAATTAAAAACATCTTCGGTAATTGCAGGAGCGAAAATAGGGCAATTGCCTAACGGTGGGATAAAATATTCGTTTCCTACAGATAATGATGACATAATAGATTTACATACAGGTTTAGACGGTAAAACTATAAGATTGAGGCTGAAATCTAATAAGGTTGATTTGCCCAAACCATCGGTCGTGCCTCAAACCCCTAAAGTTAGTGATATTATTTCTCATAAAAAGAATGATAAGGGTAAACTCTATGTCGTAATAGATGCAGGTCATGGAGGTTCTGATTGCGGTGCAATTAGAAATAAGATTTACGAAAAAGATATAACTCTTGATATCTCTAAAAGGGTTGAAAAGCTTTTGGAGAAAAAAGGTTATGAGGTCTTTATGACAAGAACAGGAGATGAAACGGTTTCCCTTCAAGAACGTGTTGAAATTAGCGAGAATGTACAACCCGACATTTTTGTAAGTATTCACGTTAATTCAAGTAACAGTTCTACTCCAAAAGGTTTAGAAACTCATTATTATAAAGACAATAGTCTTGTTCTTGCCAAAACTCTTCATGCTTCTATGCTGAATCATATAAATGCCGCTAACCGTGGCTTGTTTAAATCAAAATTTTATGTTATAAATCATACAACGGCACCTGCAATATTGTTAGAAATAGGTTTTTTATCAAATGATTTGGAAAGAGCGCAGCTTGTAACCGAATCTCGTAAGCAGGCAACCGCAAAAGCAATAGCCGAGGGTATAGATGACTATTTCAAAAAATGATATAAATAAGAATTCTCCTATTGGCTTGTTTGACTCAGGCGTTGGCGGGCTTACAGTATTAAACAAGCTAAAAAAACTTTTACCAAATGAAAGTTATATTTATTATGGTGATACCCTTCACATGCCTTATGGTGATAAAACAAAAGAACAATTGCTGGAATATTCTGATAAAATCTTTAAATTTTTTGAACAAAAAAAATGTAAAGCTGTTGTTATGGCGTGCAATACAACATCTTCAGTTGTTTATGAAACAGTGAAAGATAAGTATGATTTTAAATTATTTTCGATTGTTCATTCGGTATCTGAGGTTTTGTCAAAATTACAGGTAAAAAAACTGGGGATTTTTGCAACAAGAGCAACTATTATGTCCGGTGCTTATAATGAAAAAATTGGGCAATTTAATCCAAATATAAAAGTTTATGGTCAATATTGCCCTAATTGGGTTCATATAGTTGAAGAAAATTCAATGAACTTGCCTGAAAGTGTAAAAATTATAAAATCAGATTTTGATAAAATGATGCAAAATAAACCTGATAAAATAGTTTTAGGCTGTACTCATTATCCGTTTTTAACAGATGTTTTAGCAAAATTTGGCTCAAAAGATTTATTTATAGATCCTGCCGAACCATTTGCCAAATATATTAAAGAATATTTGGCAAAAAATAGTATGTTATCTGATTTTAAAACAGGTAATGATGAATTTTATGTAAGTTCTAATCCCGATAATTTTAAAAAATCTTCAGTTATGTTTTATAAGTTAGAAAAAAATCCTGAATTGTTAGTTTTTTAATATTGATTTTAGACAATTTTCGTAGGTGTCAAATTCAATGATTTTTGAATAATTAAATAATTTTTCTTTCGTAACATCTAATTCTGTAATGTTTTCTTTTATGGCATAAATTGGAATATTAAAATCTAATGCTTTAAAGACAGGAATAGAACCAAGCGCATTATAAGGCATAACAAGAAAATCTAAGTTTTTAACATTTAAACCTTCAGTCAAATTTGTTGTGAGCTGTGGAGCTTGAGATAAACCCAGCAAAATACAAGGCAAAAATGTCGGTGTTATATATTCTGATGCTGATTTTGGGTGAATTAAATCAGTTGAAATAGAGTAATCTGCAAATGCAGGTGAATGCGCACAAGGAAATTTATAATGTTTTGAAATATAATGTGAAATTATCGCCTCAACACCACCTACAGGATCAGCCCCTTGACCGTTTGCATAATCGGGATTATCAAGCTCAGAATCTTCAAATAAGCATACAATTGCAATCGCATTACAACCCTTATCAATTAGAGCTTTGCATGCTTTTCCTATAGTTTCAATATTATTTACTTTGCCTGATGATATTCCATCATCTGTCATAAAAAATTCAACACCTACAGGTTCATCTGTTATTTTGTGGGCAATTATGTCAACACCATAGACAGTCTTAACGGCATTTTGAGTATTAATATGAATGTTTAAAACATCTGTAGGAATGGCTCTATCATATATTATGCCTATTTTATTGCTGTTTGATGAAATTAAATTTAAGTTTCCTTTAAAAAATTCATCTAAGCTATAACCTTCAACATAAAGCATAGTATCTGTTATTGCTGAAAACCCACCGGCATTAACTACATTTGGATTGACGATAATGTTTGTGTATTTTGCAAATTTTCTAGCATAAGCGCCACCATCTCCTGCGTATCCGCCAATAGATGCACCTATTCCTGTAGGTATTATAAAAGCCCCTGTTTTCTTAATTTTGCTGATCAACGTAATATTTCTCCAAAGCTTTAACAAAGGCATTAGCAGTTTTTTTGTGAAATTCATGATTTATCAGCTTTGCATTATCATCAGGATTTATAATATAGCCAATTTCTACCAGTATACTTAACGATTCAGGATTTCTTACAACTGCAAAGCTTTCCTGATGAACTTTGTCGTTATTCATAGAAAGATTTTTTGTCAAAACTTTTAAAATAGTATTTGCGAGTTGAGCTGATTGAGGGTAAAAATAATAAACTCCGGTTCCGGATTTCATAGATTCTGCCTGACTGTCCGGTAGTGCATTTTGATGAATACTTATAAAGATGTCAGAGTTCTTTTCTTGCGAAAACTTTACTCTATCATATAGACCGATTTCGCTATCATTATCTCTTGTCAGATACACAGTAGCTCCAACTTTTTCCAAAGCTTTTTTTATCTCAAGTGCAAATTTTAAATTTATATCCTTCTCATTATCTCCAAGACAACCGATAGCACCAAATTCATCTCCGCCATGTCCAGGATCAAGAGTTATTATTACGCCTTTTAACGGATAAGAGCGTGATACTTTCGGGTGTTTTTTTACTTTAATTATTAATTCGTTTGCATCATTATAAAAGGCTTTGTAGCCGTATAGAATTGAATCACTTGATATATGCAGCTCATATTTATTTTCAGGATAACCTGTCATATTGTAAATCGTCAAATCAAGTCCCGTTGCAAAGGTTTCATAATTGTTATCTATCACCTTATATGTTTTTGTCTCGGATAAAATAAACGGTTCTTTTTTATCAAGTTTTATTGTAAATGTTTTATCTTTTATGTTCTCTTCATAGTCGTATGACAATATCTTAGCCGGTGAATTGTCAAAATTGTCATTTCTGAATACATATTTTTTATCTATCCATGCATAATCATCTCTTGCAAGTTTAGCTTTATAATATCCGGCTTGTTCTCCAATAATGTTTAAAGGTATTCCCTTTTGCAGGTGTTGAAGCCTTCCTTGACCGCTTTCATTAGGAAAAGCCCTTAACGGAACATTATCAGCAATTGTTATATATGTCATATCATTATCGAATGATACGTATTCTTGATTATCTTCAGTTTCCTTTATTATGGGTTTTATAATGGTATATGTTTTTGTTTCAGAAGAATTACCATTATCAATAGTAAAAACATTATTTCCGTCATTAAGTTTTACTACATGATAAAATCCGCCCGATGGATGAACAGTTACCTCTTCGCCATTAATTTTAAGCTTTTTATCCGGTTTTTCATTACCAATAAAAAAAGTAACCGGTGAATTAATTTTAGTAGTTGTGGTTTTTGGATATACAATATTTGCAGCATTAACTCTACTGCACATGCATAATGTTAACAAAAATATAATTAAGTATTTTAAATCTTTCATGTAATTTATTATATAATATAAATTTCAAAAATTTAATTTCGTAAATTTATTTAATATTTGTGTAATTTAACCACCATTGTGATAAAATTATATAGTAAGGGATGCTAAATGGATAGGGATAGTTTAGATCAAAAAAAGAAGAAATTTTCTTTGGGAAAATATTGTAATAAAGCCATAAATATATGGGATTTTTTATATTGTTTTCTTATTTTTTTGTTGGTAATTCATTTATTTATTCTACAGATTTTTGATACAAAGCATTATAGAGAACGTGGCAAAATGCAAAGAGCAAGCCATGATTTTGCTGTACGTGGGGATATTTACGACAGGCACGGTATAAAACTTGCGACAGACAGGATTTATTACAATATATATGCTCGCCCTGTTGATTATACAAAAAAAGAGACTCCCCGAAAAATTGCACATTTGTTTTCTCCTGTTTTAGGTATTTCAGAGGCAGCATTATATCAGAAATTATCTTCAAAATTACCTGTTATTGCCGTAAAGAAAGATGTAGACAGGGATACGGCAAAAAAAATAATGACAATAATTTCTGATAACGGATTTCGTTCTATTAGTCTTGATAAAAAAAATACAAGAGAATATCCTCAAGGAGTATTTGCATCTCATGTTCTTGGTTTTTACAACTTTGATGCTGGTGTTTCAAACGGTGTTGAATTATCTGCAAAGGATAAGTTAGAACATGCGGTAAGAGCAACGTATGAAAAAACTCGTGACGGAAAAATTATTTATAAAATTCCAACTGATCCTGTGATTCCTACAAGAAACCCAAAAGGACAAGACATAACTCTTACTATAGATGCTGCAATTCAGCATGTTTGTGAAAAAGAGTTGCATAAAATTATCGCTGAAAAAGACGCATTGAGAGGTGCTGTTATTGTAATGAATCCTAAAAACGGAGAAATTTTAGCTTATGCAGTTTATCCTACTTATGATCCGAATACCTTTCAAAAAGCCAGCAATACTCAGATAAAGAACTGGACATTGACGGATGTATATCCTCCTGGATCTACTTTTAAAACAATAACAGTTACAAGTGCAATGGAGCTTGGTAAAATTAATGAAAATTCAACAATAGAAGATTCCGGAAGATTAAAATTTGGCGGATATACTATTGAAAATTATGACTATAAAGAAAAAGGCGCTCCGGGTAGAATTAATTTAGTGTATTTATTTGAACACTCAAGTAATATTGGTTCTGTAAATGTCGGAGCTTTAATGACTCATAAAGAATTTTATTCAATGCTGAAAAAATTCGGTTTTGGGGAAAAATCAGGCATTGACTTGCCCGGAGAATCCTCAGGCTTGCTTGCACCACCAAAATTCTGGGATAAAGGTTTACACATGACTATGTCATACGGGTATGGAACGTCTGTATCAATAATGCAGATGGTTTCTGCTGTCTCAGCTTTAGCAAACGGTGGAGTTAGGGTTACTCCTCACGTAATAAAATATTCTCCTGAAGAAGAGGTTGAGAAGATTAAAAGAATTCCTACAATTAGTCCTGAGACAGCACGTATTATAACAAAATTATTGGCAACGAGTGTTAATAACGGACGCTCCTGCATAAAAATGGACAAATATAATATTGCTGCAAAAACCGGGACATCAAGAAAACCTTTAGAAAACGGCAGAGGGTATTCCGGTGCTATGTACACCTCAACAATCGGATATTTTCCGGCCAGTGATCCTCAGGTTTTGATATATGTTGTAGTTGATAGTGCAAGAAAAGGTCCTGTGTGGGGAAATACCGTTGCAGGTCCTGTGTTTCATGAGGTGGCAGAGCAAACTGCAAGGATTTTGGATTTAAAGCCTGATAAGATTCAGGCAGCGCATAAAAAGAATTAGTTAGAAATGGAGATATAAAATGAAACTTGATGAATTGATAGAGTATTTAAAGTATGAGGATTTAATTAATTTTAAAAATGTTGAAATAACTGGTATTTCTTATAATTCAAAAACTACAAAAAAAGGCGATATTTTTATATGCTTAGTTGGAGAATATGCTGATGGTCATGAATATGCTCAAATGGCGATTGATAATGGTGCAGCTGCATTACTGGTTGAAAGACCAGTTAAAGGGGTAAAAATTCCACAGGTTCAGGTTGATTCTACAAGACATAAGATTGCTGATATTGCAGACCGATTTTATTCAAGACCGTCTTTGGGCATAAATTTAATCGGTATTACCGGAACTAATGGAAAAACAACAGTAACTCACCTTATTCAGAAAATATTTGAAGAAAATAATCAAAAATGTGCTTTGATAGGGACATTAGGTTATAAATTATCATCAACAGGTGAATACAGAGATGCAAAACACACAACTCCGCAAGCTCCAGAGTTGCAAGCAACATTAAGGATGATAAAAGATGTAGAAAAAATAGATAATGTCGTGATGGAGGTTAGTTCACACGCATTAGAACAAAACAGGGTTGGCGGTTGTCGTTTTAATGGTGCTGTATTAACAAATTTAACACAGGATCACCTTGATTATCATATTACTATGGATAATTATTTTAAAGCAAAAGCTCTTTTATTTGAGCGTTTAACAGATGGTGATTTTGCGGTCATAAACAAAGATGATGAGTATGCAAACAGATTTATTGATGCTGTTCCTGAAGGTGTTAAAGTTTATACTTATGGGGTTAAGAATAATGCGGATGTTTTTGCGAAAAATATTCATTTTTCCTTAAATGGTGCAGAATTTAAACTGGTTGTTAATAATGCTGAATATAGTGTTAGTTTGCACATGAACGGAATGTTTAGTGTATATAATGTTTTGGCGGCATTAACTGCTGCTATAGCTATGGGTATTGATTTGAATTTAGCAATAAAAGCATTACAAAATGTCCATGGTGTTGCAGGAAGATTTGAGGTTGTTAACAAAAAACCGTTAGTGATAGTTGATTATGCTCATACTCCTGATGGTTTGGAAAATGTTCTGAAATCAGCAAGAGAAATTACACCGGAAGGCGGTAAGCTGATTTGTCTATTCGGCTGCGGCGGTGATAGAGATGCGACCAAACGCCCAAAGATGGGTGCTATTGCTCAAAAACTCTCGGATAAAATAGTAATTACAAGTGATAATCCACGTTCAGAAGATCCTCAGCAGATTATTACGGATATAATTGCCGGCTTACAATCTGTTAATCCCGAAACTGTTACGGTTGAACCGGATAGAGGAGAAGCAATAGCTCTTTTAAAATCAATTGCAGATAATAACGATGTCGTTGTTATTGCAGGAAAAGGGCATGAAGATTATCAAATATTAAAAGATAGAACAATTCATTTTGATGATAGAGAACAGGCAAGAAAAGTGTTTGCAGGAAGTGTTATATAGGTTGGTATGCTTACAAAATTACTCATAGAACAACATATTCATGGCGCTTTCGGTATTGATTTTAACAAAGCCGACGTAGATGATGTTGTCGAATTAACAAGGGAAATGTTAAAAATAGGAATTGGTGGAATTTTCCCAACTCTTGTAACTGATTCTTTAGAAAATATACAACGTCAAATTAAGGTAATTAAAAAGGCTTCAGAAAAACAAACAAGGGATTGTGCAAAAATATACGGTATTCATTTAGAGGGTATTTTTATAAATCCTGCAAAAAAAGGAATACATAACCCCGCGCATTTGTTAGAGCCAACTATCGAAAATTTTAACAAAATTGCCGATGATTTTATTAAAATTGTTACTCTTGCGCCTGAGCTTTGTAAAAACTATAAAAATAATGAAAATCTAATAACATATTTAATATCTAAAGGGATAAAAGTGCAGGCAGGTCATTGTGTCGGTGGAGATTTAGTGGGTTGCTCGGGTGTTACACACATGTTTAACGCTATGGAAGGTATAAGCCACAGAAAACAGTCTACAGCGTTAACAGGTCTTATTGATGATAGTATTACAACAGAAATTATTGCAGATGGTGTGCATGTATCAGATGATGCTCTAAAGCTTTTATTTAAGGCAAAACCTCAGGATAAAATTATTTTAATCTCAGATTCACTGCCTTGTGCGCACAGTAATATTTCAAAATTTATTTTTGCGGATGAAACAGTTTATTTTGACGGAGAAAAGGCAACATCCGCTGTTGGAACATTAGCCGGCAGTTCAAAATTGTTACCCGATATTGTTCAAATCTTGGGTAAGAAGCACATGTTCAATCCTCAATTTGTTGATAATCCATACAAATATCATAATATAGATATAAAAGGTTCAATTGAGTGGGATGAAGAGTACAATATAGTGAGAGTAAATTATGAGAAGTGACAGAATAAAAAAAGGAATAGCAAGAACGCCTCACCGAGGTCTATTAATGGCAACAGGGGTTAGTAAAAAAAATATTAATGCCCCATATATTGGAATAGCCAGTTCTTTTACAGATTTAGTACCCGGGCATGTCGGGATGCGAGATTTAGAAAGACAAATTGAAAAAGGAATACACTCTGCGGGAGGGCAAGCGTTTATTTTTGGTGTGCCTGCGGTGTGTGACGGAATATCAATGGGACATTCCGGAATGCGTTATTCACTTCCTTCAAGAGATTTAATTGCTGATTGTGTTGAAACAATGGCTGAGGCTCATCAATTGGATGGGTTAGTATTGCTGTCAAACTGTGATAAAATTACCCCCGGTATGCTTATTGCTGCTCTTAGAATAAATATCCCAACGATAGTTGTTACGGCAGGTCCTATGCTTGATGGGGAAAGTAAATGTGAAAAATTAACAATGATTAAAGGCTCATTTGAGGCTGTCGGAAAGTTCAGGAACGGCATTATTGATGAAGAAAGATTATTAGAACTGGAAGAAGAGTCGTGTCCTTCAGCAGGTTCATGTCAGGGGATGTATACTGCAAATACAATGGCATGCTTGACTGAGGTAATGGGTATGAGTCTGCCGTTTTGTGCAACATCTTCTGCAGTTTCTTCCAAAAAGCGCAGAATTGCCTTTGAAAGTGGTATGCAATCAGTATATTTAGCGCAAAATAATATATGTCCAAAAGATATAATTGATAGAGACACCTTGAGAAATGCCATAATTGCAGATTTGGCGATGGGCGGCTCTACAAACTCGTTTTTACATATTTTGGCTCTCGCAAACGCAGGAAATATTAATGTAACACTTGATGATTTTGAACAATTAAGCCATGAAATACATCAAATTGTAAAATTAGATCCGTCAGCAGAGCCTACTATGACTGATTTTCATAAAGCTGGAGGTGTTCCGGCTTTGTTAAAAGCACTAACAGATGCAAATGTTGGTATAGCCGATAAATTAACTGCTAGCGGTTTAAAATTATCTGAAATAACAGCAAATGCGTATATAAATAATTCACTTATTCATCCTTATGATGAGCCGTTTACCACAAAACCCGGACTTGGAATTCTGTATGGGAATTTGGCACCTGACGGATGTGTTACGAAAATATCCGGAATAGATGAGTCTTGTTACGAATTTGAAGGTGTAGCAAGGACTTTTGATAGTGAAGAAGATGCAATGAATGCCTTGGAAGAGGATAAAATAAAAGCCGGAGATATTCTTATTATACGCTATGAAGGACCAAAAGGCGGACCGGGTATGAGAGAAATGCTTGCTCCTACATCACTTTTAGTTGGAAAAGGGTTAGGTACTTCTTGTGCTTTGATTACAGATGGTCGTTTTTCCGGAGGTACAAGAGGAATTTGTATAGGACATGTTTGTCCGGAAGCTGCAAATGGAGGACCTATAGCCCTTATTCAAAATGGAGATAAAATAAAAATTGATATAAATTCTCGAAAAATTGATTTATTAGTTTCAGATGAAGAATTAGAAAAACGAAGAGAAGCTTTGAAACCTTTTGAATTAAGATGTAATTCAGGCTATCTTTTAAAATATGCAAAAAATGTAAAGGATGCATCTTGTGGTGCAATAGTAGGATAAAAATGAATATAAAAGAAACAATAAAAGAGACAAACTTAAATCATATTGCCATTATTATGGATGGCAACAGAAGATGGGCTAAGAATAGGAATTTACCATCGGCGATGGGGCATAAAAAAGGTGTTGAAGCCTTGAAAAATACACTGAGAGTTAGCAATGATTATGGTATAAAATACCTAACGGTCTATGCTTTTTCAACCGAAAATTGGAATAGAAAACAAGAAGAAGTTGATTTTTTGATGGATCTGGTCGCCGTTACATTGATTAATGAATTGGATGAAATGCACAGTGAAAATGTTAAAATTACATTCATTGGAGATTTATCAAAACTTTCAGATAAATTGCAAAAAGTAATCAATAATTCAGTGGATAAAACAAAGAATAATACCGGTGTAACATTGCAAATAGCTTTAAATTACGGTTCACGTGATGAAATTACAAATGCCGTAAAAAACATTGTTAAAGATAAAATTCCTGTTGAAAAAATTGATACTAAGTTAATTCAATCTTATTTATATACTGCAAATGTACCCGATCCTGATTTGCTTATAAGAACAGGCGGAGAAAAAAGGATATCAAATTATCTTTTATGGCAAATTGCTTATTCGGAAATTGTTGTTATAGATGAGTTCTGGCCGGAATTTGGAAAAGAATTACTTTCAAAATGTATAGAAGAATTTGGGAAACGACAACGAAGATATGGAAAATAATATAAAAGTTGTTTTTGCAACTGGGAATTTACATAAATTACAAGAGGTCAACGATATCTCAAAAGGAAGTGGTATAGAGTTTATTCTTCCTCCTGACGGGTTTAATCCTGTAGAAAACGGTACTGATTTTGCGCAAAATTCGTATATAAAAGCAAAAGAAGCCGCAAGATTATCAGGTCAAATATCACTTGCTGATGATTCAGGGCTGTGTGTCGAAGCTTTGAACGGAGAGCCAGGAATACATTCTGCAAGATATGCCCCAACAGCTCAGGAAAGAATAGATAAACTTTTAAAAAATCTTGCCTACTCGGATAATAGAAAGGCAAAATTTGTTTGTGTTATGACACTTGTTGATGAAAACGGTAATATTTTAACCCAAGAAATTGGAGAGTGTAATGGTAAAATAACAACTAAACAAACAGGAACAAACGGTTTTGGCTATGATCCGGTATTTTTGGTTGACGGGTATGATATTACAATGGCAGAAATGTCTGAAGATTTAAAAAACTCCGTATCGCACAGATTTGCAGCTTTAACAAAAATATTAAATTATCTCAAACAGACTCAAGGTGCTTAATTTTATTGACAATCTTGGTGTCTATAATACAATAGTAATATAGCTTTGAAGATAACCGGACTCTAAATTTTAGGGAGAAAAATATGAAAAAAATTACATTAATAATTATAACAATAGCAGCGTGTCTGTTTATATTGGTTGGCGGACGCTTTTTTGTTTCAAAAATAATGACTCCTAAAAAGGCAATGCAAAATCCTTATGTTGTTACCGATACAGTTAAAGAAGAAGATGTAATTCAAACAGTGGAGGCTCCGGGCAGGGTTGTTTCGAAATATCAGGTAAGCATAATGGCACGTATTTCTGGATATTTGCAAAAAAGCTTTTTTAAAGAAGGTGATTATGTAAAGGCTGGTGAAACTTTATTCTTAATTGAACCGGTTGAGTATCAGAATGCATCTAATGTTGCAGGTGCTAATATTCAAAATATAAAAGCGCAGCTTGAATATGCAAACAAACAACTGCAAAGAGCAGAAGAACTGGTTAAAGAAGATTACATAGCAAGATCACGTTATGATGAGATTTTATCTAATAGAAATGCTTTGCAGGCGCAATTGTCTGCTGCTCAAGCTACTTATAAGGATTCAAACAGAAATTTAGCTTATACCAGAGTTAAAGCACCTGTTGACGGAAGAATTGGTATTATTGATGTTACCATAGGTAATTATGTTACTCCTTCATCCGGTTCTTTGACTACTATAAATAGTACAAACCCGATATACGTTACATTTCCTGTTGCCACTGAAGATTTTACCACTTTAACCGACAATTCTGATAATGTAAACGAAAAAAGAAGGGTTGAATTATATTTTCAAAATGGTACAAAATATGATACTGATGGCGTTCAGGATTTCTTAGATAACAAAGTAGACCAAACAACAGGTACTGTAACATTAAGAGCTACATTTGAAAATAAAGAAAATAAGCTTTTACATGGAGAATTTGTTAATGTAAAGCTTTTTGCTAATAAACCGTCAAAAGTCCCTGTTGTTCCTGTTGTTGCAGTTCAGGAAAATCAGGAGGGAAAATTTGTCTACACTTTTGATGAAAAAGGACTGCCGGAACTTAGGTATATTAAAGTTCAAGGTCAGCAAGGAAATAATTGGATAGTAAAAGAAGGCCTAAAATCCGGTGAAAAAATAATTGTTGACGGTGTGGTCAGGGTTACTCCGGGCTCTCCGGTTAAAATAGTTTCACCTTCTGAAATGAAAAAAATAAACAAATCAATAGTAAATGAAGATAATAATAAATAATTGGAAATATATAAATGTCAGAACAAAATAAATTTTCGGGTAATCTTTTTATTCGCAGACCAAAGCTAGCAATAGTAATATCTTTGGCAATACTTTTAGCCGGTATATTGATGATTAAAACTCTTCCATTGGAAGAATATCCGTCAATTACACCTCCTCAGGTTGTCGTATCTGCAACTTATGCCGGTGCAAGTTCTGACGTTATTGAGGACACAATTGCGGCACCTGTTGAAGCTCAAATAAATGGTGTTGATAATCTTTTATATATGTCCTCTACATCAAAAAACGGTTCATATCAATTAACCTTGTACTTTATAGTAGGTACTGACCCTGATATGGCTTTGGTTAATGTGCAAAACCAATTACAATTGGTTACTCCGAGATTACCGGAAGAGGTGCGGCGATACGGTTTGAAGGTAAAAAAATCAACAGGTGGACCGGGGCTGATGATGATTTCAGTAAATTCACCGCATAATACTTATGATAACCTTTTCATAGCCAACTATTCCGATATTTTCATAAAAGATGAAATTGCTCGTATACAGGGTGTGGGTGATGTTAATGTCTTTGGTGCAGCAAATTATTCTATGAGAATTTGGCTTGATTCTGATAAGATGACAAATTATTCAATTTCCCCAAATGAAATATTTGCAGCTGTTCAGTCGCAAAATATACAATCCCCCGCAGGAGATTTGGGTGTTGAACCTATGAAGAATAAGCAAATGATTAAAATCACCATGCGAACAAGAGGAAGATTAAAAGAGGCAAAAGAGTTTGAAAATATTGTTATCAAATCTTTGCAAAACGGTGCGCAAGTTCGTCTGAAGGATGTTGCAAGAATTGAACTTGGTGCTGAAAGCTACTCTCATTTTTCACGTATAAGCGGAAGAAATTCCGCAATTATTCCTGTTTCGCAAATGCCTGAAGCAAATGCTATTGAATTATCGAATAAAATCAGAAAAAAATTAGAAGAATTAAGCAAAACTTTCCCAAAAGATATTGAATATAAAGTGCAACATGATGAAACTGAATTTGTAAGAGAATCTATCAAAGAAGTTGTTAGTGCTGTTGCTCTTGCTATTTTACTGGTATCTATTGTTACGTATCTGTTTTTAGGTACAGCCAGAGCGGCGTTTATTCCTTTTGCAGCTATACCGGTGTCTTTAATTGGTGTATTCATATTTATGAATATATTTGGGTTTTCAATAAATCTATTAATATTATTTGGACTTGTGCTTGCTGTCGGGTTGGTTGTTGATGATGCTATTGTTGTATTAGAAAACACTCAACGGCATATTCAAGAAGGTAAAGACCCAAAAACCGCAACAGAAATTACAATGAAAGAAGTTTTTGGGGCTGTTGTTGCAACATCCTTAGTTTTGATGGCGGTGTTTGTGCCTGTATCTTTTATGGAAGGTATTACGGGCAGAATGTTTAGACAATTTGCATTATGTATTGCATCATCAATAGGGCTGTCGACATTTGTAGCCTTAACCTTATCTCCTGCGCTTTGTTCAATGATATTAAAAACTGATGCGGGACATGCTGATTTCAAATTTATTCAAAAATTTGATGATTGGTTTAATATGGTAAGAGATAAGTATTTAAAATATGTTGAACAATTTATTTCATCATGGAAATTAACGCTTTCAGTTATTGGTATACTCGCATTAATTGTTGGTGCTATGTTTCTTATTATACCAAGAGGATTTTTACCGCAAGAAGACAGGGGGGCTGCATTTACTCAAATTCAATTACCGGACGGCTCTTCCGCCTCAAGAACTGATGAGGTTGCCAAAGATGTTGAAAAAAAATTGATGAAAATACCGGGGATTAAAGGTACAATTACCCTTGTTGGTTTAAATGGTGAAAATACCGCATTTATTGTTTCCGAGTTTAAACCTTGGTCAAAACGCAAAAGTTCTAAAGAATCGTTAGATTCAATCATGGATAATATAAATAAACAATTTGCGAATTATCCCTCAGCAACAATTGCGTCTTTTGTTCCCCCGGCAATATTCGGTCTTGGTATGTTTGGCGGATTTGAATATCAATTATTAGATAGAGGCGACAGATCGGCACAGCAGTTATATGATGAAGCTCAAAAACTTATGAAAGAAGCTCGAAAAAATCCTAATTTCACAATGTTATATACTTCATACACTGCTAACTTGCCGCAATTACAATTGAATGTTGATGTTGATAAAGCTATGGCGCAAGGAGTTCCCGTTGCTGATGTGTATGAAGCGATTGCTTCGTATTTTGCACAATTATATGTAAATGACTTTAACAAATACGGCCGTGTTTATCGTGTATATATGCAGGCTGATTCTGAATTCAGAGAAACTATTTCAGATTTAGATAAAATTTATTTGAAAAATATGTATGGGCAAATGGTTCCTTTAATGTCTGTTATAAAAATTGAAAATGTTGTTGGTCCGTATACCAGAACAAGATTTAATATGTATCCTGCAATTACTATAAATGGCAGTGCAAGAGAAGGTATTAGCTCCGGTAAGGCTATGGAAATTATGGAAAAAATTTCTGAAAAAGTTTTGCCTGATGATATGACATTTAGCTGGTCGGGTTCTTCTTTACAAGAAAAACAATCCAGCGGTCAAATTTTGCCGATACTATTAATGTCTTTGGTATTTATTTTCTTGTTCTTGGTTGGCTTATATGAAAGTTGGTTATTACCCGTAAGTGTACTTCTTGTTACTCCTGTTGCTATGGTTGGTGCATTGATTTTCCAATATGTCGCAGGTTATGCTCTTGATTTATATTCACAAATCGGTCTTGTTATGTTAATCGGTTTAAGTACAAAGCAGGCAATTTTGATTATTGAATTTGCTAAAGATGCTCATGAAGCGGGTATGTCAATCCGAGATGCCGCAATGCAGGCTGCAAGATTGAGATTCCGTGCTGTAATGATGACAAATATTGCATTTATATTAGGTTTGTTGCCGTTAGTTTTTGCGACAGGTGCAGGCGCAGCATCCAGACACTCTATCGGTATGACAGTAATCGGTGGGATGATTGCGGTTGCCTTCATAGGTACTTTTTTAGTTCCAGCATATTATGTTATGATTGAGGAGTTCAAAATTAATTTCGCTAAGAAAATTCGTGAAATGAAAGAAAAAAAACATAATGCTTAAAAAAACAATATTTTTAGTGTTTATCTTGTTATTATCCCCTGTATCACTAGCCAATCAACTCGGAAATTCAATCAATCCAAAGGAATTTCCTTCACAGGAAAAAGTCTTACCAAGAGAGGATAAAAATGGTGCAGAATTTGTTATATCAGGTTCTATTGAAAAAAATATTGATATGACATTAGAAAACTGTATTCAAATTGCTCTTGGAAACAATCCTCAAATTAATATGGCATTAAATGATACATTAGCTGCCGATGCAAGAATTAAACAAGTTTGGTCAAATTATTTCCCAACCATATCATGGCAAACTGGATATACAAGAATTAGGCAATTACAACTTTCAGATGCCATTGGAGAAACGCTTGAGTACGACTATTATCTATTAGGACAAATATCGCTGCAGCAAATGCTTTATGATTTTGGTGTTACTCAAAATCAGGCTACTATCAGAAAATTGGATTATCAAGCATACAAAAAAACATTTGAAGCGGTGGTAAATGACGTAATATATCAGACAAAAGATGCCTATTTTAATCTTTTATATGCCTACGAAAACAAGCGTGTAGCTCAAGATACAGTAGAAAAATATGAATTATTCTATAATCAGGCAAAATCTTTTTATAAAAGCGGCTTAAATCCAAAAGTTGACGTAACAATAGCAGAAACAAATTTAAGTAACGCAAAATTAAAATTAATACAAGCCGATCATCTGGTAAATTTGGCAATTGCAAAATTAAATAATATTATGGGTACACCATATTTGGAAAAATATAGCGTACCTGAGCGTTTACAGTTCAAACCGGTTAATATATCATTTGAACAAGCTGTAGATATTGCAAGAGATTCAAGGCCTGAACTAAAAATGGCAGAGGTTAAAGTTGAAGAAGCTCATCAAACTTTAAACTTAGCAAAAAAATCATTTTTCCCGACCATATCTTTAGAAGGACAGTACCAAAGGGGGGGTAGACATATAAACTCAAATTTTGGATTTAACTATGGTGCTTATCTGACATTTCCTGCCGTAAACGGTATGCTGATAAGAAATGAAATAAAAGAGGCTCGTTATTTATATGATAAAGAAATAGCAAATGCTCGTAATACGCAAAATTCAATATATTTAGAAATTCAAAATGCGTATCTTGCACTTGAAGAAAAGCGAAACCAAATGCCTGTAACTATATTGCAGGTAAAACAGGCAAAAGAAAATTACGAATTGTCTTATGGCAGATACAGAGTTGGAGAAGGTTCTCCAACTGAATTAAAAGATGCTGAAAATATTTATGAACAAGCGCAATTAAATTATTATACAGCGCTATATGAGTATAATTCGGCAAAAGCTCAACTTGAAAAAGCCATAGGAAAAAATATTTGTGACTCTGACGATATTATTGAGCTATCAAATGATTAGCTAATTGTAAATTAATGTTAACATTTATAATCTATAAAAAGCAATTTTTTTAATCATATCTACTTTATATATATGTAAGATATAAATAAGAGAGAGATTAAAGACTATGTTAGCAACATCAGGACATGCTTTTGGAACTATGACTAATAAAATTTCCAGAAAAAAAACAGTGGAAGATATTCAGTATTTAAACAAAAAAGATAGAAGAATGAGATTTAATAATTCTCAGGATCCTATATATTATGTATTCGATTGTATAGAAAACAGACCTTTAGGAGTTCTTGCTAAAGAATTTGTAAAAGATACATTTTTTGAAACTTTAAATTTTGTATCAAAAATCGTTGGATAATCAAAAGGAAAATAGGAAACAGGATAATAAAAGGAAAAGGATAGGAATAAATTGCGGTCATAGACCGCTTTTTTATTGCAAACTAAAAGATTAAAGTTTGAGGATATATTTCTTCAACATAATCAGCCCAATCATCAACATGGAAAAATCCAACTGAAAATTCAACGCTATTTTCTCCGTGCTGCTGTAATCCCGGAGTTTCAATCGGAGGTCCGGCTTGAGTTGTCCTTGCTGTATTCTCCGGATTTGAAATCATTCCTGTACTTCTGAGTATAGTAATGCTAAGAGAGTTACCGCTAACCTCATATTCATTTAACCCCTTTGTTATAATACCAAAACCGTTTGTCCATACAAATCGTTGCATAGGTGCAGTATTAGTTTTAGCTTCAATACCTTTTTGTATAGGTAAATTCTTTCTTATATCGTAGGAAGAATCAAATTTACGCTTGATAAGCATATTCATATCTTCGGAATAAACTTCTTTAATTTTTTTATTGGAGTTAAATCTTACTTGCCACAATCTGTTTGACAGGATATTTACCCACCTTATTTTAAAATTTAATAATGATGACAGCTTATTAAGATACACATCAACGTTAAAAAAGTCAGTAGTTATCCTAATTCCAACACGTAAATTTCCTTCCATAATTACTTTAGCGGATTTGATTTTTGCAATTTCATAAACATCATCAGCAACAGGACCATGATTATAGCTATCGCCCTTATCCTTACAACGTATAAATTCAATAAAATTAAGATACTTTTTAGAACCCAAATATAAATTTAATTTTCCGTCAATTATCTCCAATTCAACATTTGAATTGCCAATAACTTTATCATTAACAATCAAATCACTATCTTCTTCAGTTGAGTTAAATTCTTTCAATAAAGTATAAATAGTTGTATAATCCTCTGTTACCGGTATTTTATTTGTATCACATAACAATTCCGGTAAAAAACCGTTTCTTTTGGTTAAGACCTGTGTATCAGGTAAAATCTCAGATCTTTCAAGTCCTAAAATTTTGTACTTTTCAGGATTTTGGAAGGTTATTGTAATATCTTTTTTCTGAGAAGCTTTTATATCGTCAATTATGTAATTAGCAATCTGTAAAATTTTATTATATCTTACAACATTTTCTTCATGTACCATATCGGTAGAACAGCCGCAAATACTGTCATGTGCCTGGTTTTGCAATAATAATTTATATCCGTACTCAACAATATCTTCATATTTTGAACCAAAATTAAACTGAATTTTATTGGCTAAATCAAGTTTGTAAGAACATTCAGTATTTAATTGTTTCAATTTTATTCTTGACGAATAGGTACCCGGCAGGATAAATGTTTTGGAATTATCTCTTAATTCTCCATTAAACTTATCTTTAAATTTTACGGCATCAAAGTAATCAAATATGGAACCCACACGAATTTCGTAATTTTCTAACAAATCATTAAACTTATCAATTTGTTCGAGCAAATTATCAGGAACATCAAGGTGATCTGCGCCAATAGGTAAAAGTAAAACATCTCCGGATTTTGCTGCGATTTTATCCAAATTTGCTTCTAATAACTCTGCCTTTGTTTTGGCTTGCTTATCAAGAGAAAATATATCCATGAAATAGCCATTAACAAGATTTACAGTATCAATTCCATTCCATATAAATTCTGATTTTAAATCTCCGCAGCCACGCCATACCACAGCTTTATCAATATCAAATTCCTGTAATATTTCAGGAACATTTTGGCTATGTCCAAAAGTATCAGCCAAGTAACCGACAAAATCTGTACAACCAAAGTCTTTGGCAATTTTTAAGCCTATTTCAAGATTTTTTCTGTAACAAATTCCGTCAGTTAAAAACTCATCAACTAAACAATAAAAAGGACCTATAAATAGCTTTTTATCCGCTATAAGATCTCTTATTAATTGCTCTTTTTCCGGACGAAATTTTAAATAATCCAAAAGAGCAACAACTTGCCCATCAAAATAAAAAGATGGCAATTTACCGTTTGATAACATGTCTAAAACATGGTCAAAGACCTTTAGCAGTCTGAGCCTAAATACCTCAAATTCTCTGTACCACTCTCTGTCCCAATGCGTATGTACATACGCTATAACTTGTTTTTTCCCTTTTTTCTTGCCAAACATAGCTATATATTAACATTTTTTTTAATATGTGGCTAATTGTTAAGATTAGACAACAGCATAATGAAAAAATTTGTAATGATAATTATTATAAGTTTGATAAAGAGGTGATTATGAATAAAATTTTTCTTGTAATATTAGCATTGTTACTTACTGTACCTGTTTGCCAAGCTCAAAAGCGTACTATAAGAACTTACAACCAAATTCCAAATACTGACTATAGCGGGTATAATACTTATTCTAATGATTTAATTGATGTTGAAGAATATCTTTTTGGCAGAAATTTCAGAACTGACTCGCTAAATTACAGACTAAACAGAATTGAAAACAGATTATTTAATCAAAATTATTCATCAATGGCTCCTGTTGACAGGGTAAATAATATTTTGTTAAATTATCAGGATCGCTATTATAATAATTACCTTTCAAACAGCAGAAATCCTGATACATTGGCACAAAAAATATTAAACAGATTCATAGGACAGCCTACAGGTTTTACCCCACCAATTATGAATACGCCATACAACGGATATGGATATCCTGTTGGAATAAACAGATATAATACAAGTAACAGAGGATACAACTACAGCAATACCGTGCCGGCAAATGTAGGTGCTGGTATACGAATATTAGATTAATGTAAAATTTATATTAAGGTTTTAATATCTTTCTATTTTGATGATAATATATACATATAGTTTAAGATTATAGGGAGAGAACCTTATTATGTGTGGAATAGTTGGTTACGTTGGTAATAAACCTGTTGTAGATATATTAGTTGACGGATTAGAGCAGTTAGAATATAGAGGATATGATTCATCTGGTATTGCGGTAAAATGTTCTGACAAAATAGAAATATATAAGGCAGAAGGTAAACTGTGCAATTTAAGAGAAGAATTATCATCTCATGCTTATGAAATTTCTAAAGCAACAGTTGGCATTGGTCATATAAGATGGGCTACACACGGAGCGCCATCAGTTGTTAATGCTCACCCTCATACATGTAATTGCGGCAAATTGGTGCTTGTTCACAACGGTATTATAGAAAATTACAAAGAATTAAAAGCCGAATTAGAAGCAAAAGGGTGTAAATTCCGCTCTCAAACAGATACAGAGACAGTTGCACATCTTATAGCAAATATATATGGAGAGGTTAAGGATTTAACAAAAGCAGTTCATTTAGCTGCAAAAAAAATAGAAGGCGCATACGCACTTTGTATTATGCACAATGATGAACCCGACAAAATTGTTGCAACTAAGCGTAACGCACCGCTTGTAATCGGGCTGGGTGAAGGTGAATACTACATAGCCTCAGATGTTCCGGCATTTATTAAACATACAAAGCAAGCTATTTACCTTGGAGATAACCAAGTTGCAACAATAACGAAATCTTCAATAAAAATTGAGAATGAAAATATGTTGGAAATATCACCAAAAGTCGAATTGCTTCCGTGGGAACCTGTCGCATTAAGCAAAATGGGCTACAAACATTTTATGTTAAAAGAAATCCACGAACAGCCAGACATTATAAGAAATATTTTGGTTGGTAAAATAAAAACTTCCGATAATAATATCGTTTTAGATGAAGTAAATCTTACAAAAGATACACTAAAAAACTTAAACCGAATTCAAATTATAGCTTGTGGTACATCTTTGCATGCTGCAATGGTCGGTAAATATATTATTGAGGATTTTTGTAAGATTCCTGTTGATATAGAAGCTTCAAGTGAGTATATATATAGAAATACCGTAACAGATAAGCATACGCTTGTTATTGGTGTATCTCAGTCGGGTGAAACTGCTGATACTCTTACAGCTATTAAACAGTCAAAAGCAAGAGGCTCACACATTTTAATTATAACAAACAGACCTGATAGTGCAATGGCAAGAGAGGCAGACAGTTTACTTTCCGTAAATGCAGGCATAGAAGTGTCAGTTGCTGCAACAAAATCATATATTGCACAATTAACCTCGTTTTACCTGTTAGCTTTGTACATGGCTGAAATTAAAGGTACTATGACCTCTGATAATCTGAAGAAAATTAAATCAGAAATGTTGCTTTTACCTCAAAAAATAGAGCAAATACTTGCTCATAAAGAAGAAATTCAAAAATGTGCAAGAAAATATGCAAATACAAGAGATTTTATCTATATTGCAAGGGGTATAAATTACCCTACAGCACTTGAGGGTGCATTGAAATTAAAAGAAATAAGCTATATAAATGCAACAGGTTATCCTGCTGGAGAGTTAAAGCACGGTCCTATTGCAATGCTTGATGAAACTATGCCGGTCCTATCAATACTGATGAATGGCTCTGTTTATGAAAAATTGCTATCTAATAGTGAAGAAGCAAAAGCACGAAACGCTCGAATGATTGCATTAACAAATTCGACGGATGAAAAACTGAATGATTTATTTGACTCTATTATTAGAGTCCCGGATGTAATGGAATTATTATCTCCATTAATTGCGATGATTCCACTTCAACTGATAGCCTATTATATAGCAGAATTTTTGGGCAAAGATGTTGATCAACCCAGAAATTTGGCAAAATCCGTAACTGTTGAATAGGGACTTTTATGAAATCTGTTCTGTCTGACATTTTATATATAGATAAATCTGTAAACACCGCTGAAAAAATAGAGGCTGAATTGACAAAAAAGTGCGGTTCTATTATAAGGTGGGCGATTACAGATGTTGATGATAAAAAACTAAAAATTAATGTAACATACGAAAGAGAAACTTAATAATAAGTTTTTATATTATGCAACTTTTAATCTTCATTTGAAATAACTTGAGCCCCGTTATTTTCGACAGACAAAGTTCTTATATTACATTTTATGTTTTGGTCTGCCCAGGTGTCTTTTACAACATCTCTGATCTTATCAAGATCACCCTTCTCAGAAATAATCAAGATTGAAGAGCCTGCACCACTTAATACGCAACCTAAAACATTGTCAAAATGCCTTAAATTATCAATAATTTTATCCAACCCAGGAACTAATTTCATTCTGTAGGGTTGGTGCAATTTATCATGAAGAGCCAGCTTCATAAGTTCTGAATCTTTTGTATGTACTGCCTGAACAAACATTGCCAATCGCTGAGCATTAAAAATAGCATCCTTCATTGGAACCTCTTTTGGTAAAACAGATCTTGCAATATCAGTTGATAACTCAAAATCAGGAACGCAAACGGTAATTTTCCAATCAGACGGCCAATACAATTTGCTGTATGCAACACTTCCATCATCTTCTAATGAGGAAATAACCAGACCTCCAACAATAGCCGGTGTAATATTGTCAGGATGTCCTTCAATTTCACATGCAATTGACAAAAGCGCTACCTCATCTGCCGGTCTGCCTAACAATTCATTCGCAGCAATTAAAGCACCTACAATAACAGCAGAGCTGCTGCCTAACCCTCTTGCTACAGGAATATTTGACTGTATATTAATCTTTAACTCGCTTGGCGTTTGTCCAATTGAATTATATAATAATTCAACAGCCTTATATACAATACTATTTTCGTCCGTAGGTACATGATCAAGCGATATTTGGTCAATTGAATCGCTGTCAGCCATCACATTAATTTCTATACCTGTACCCGGGAGTACAGTTTCTTCAATCGTTACAGTATTATATATTGGTAATGCCATGCCCAAACAATCAAAGCCTGGACCTAGATTTGCCGTTGTCGCCGGTACTTTTACAGTTACTTTCATACTATTTATTCCTTCAATTATATTATACCAAAAAGCAATTCTTATTCAAATTTAGGCTACAATTCAATTATATCAATATTTTTAAGATATTTTAATAAGTTGTAAATCATGGCAAATAGCCGTATAATCAAGCTATGTATAAATTTAAGCCATATTTAACTAATGATGGCTCTATAGGGCTGTATAACGAGGATTTTAACGATATTTATCATAGTGCTACAGGCGCTATAACCGAAGCTTATGAAAAATTTATATTGCCTGTTAACTTTGAGCTATTACTGACTAAACCAAAAATCAATGTTCTGGATATTTGCTATGGAATCGGATATAATTCAAAATGTTTTTTAAATTATATTTTTGAAAATTTTTTAAAAGATAAAAATTTTAAATCAAAACAATATAACTCTGCGATATATACAAATAATATCTCCCATATCAACAACAATATTTGTAGCGATACGATACATACTGATAATTTAATAAATAACAATACCAACAATGAAAAGTTATATAATATCGACTCGATATATGGTAATAATATTTGCTCTAATATTTCTGTAACAGCTATAGATAATGACAAAAATTTAACATTTTTATCTCCGTTTATAAAAACTGATATAAAAAATTTTTCTAACAATAAATTAGAATTTAAGTATGAAAGAATCGAAAAATATATAAACGAAAAAAATAATAAAAAATCAAAATTGAAAATTAATAAATTAATAAATTTTTTAATTTATCAAAAAATTGCCCAAAATTACCCTGAAATTCTTGAAAATACCGATATTTTATCAATTTTAGAAAGAAAAGAATATCTTCCGATATTTGACGATGATATAAAGGGTATTTATAAGCTTGATAAATATAAAAGGTGTAATAAATCACAAATTGAGTATAAACTACCCTTTTTACATAATATATATTATAGCCATATATCTAATAAGTATAAAAAGGGTCTAAAAAGGTATAATTTACAGGATATTAATTTTGAACTAAAAATAGATGATGCACGTAATTTTATAAAAAATGATAAAACAATTTATAATTTAATATTTTTAGACGCATTTTCACCTTCTAAGTGTCCATGTCTTTGGACTTTAGAGTTTTTTCAACAATTGCATAAGCATCTCGATAAGGATGGAGTAATCTTGACATATTCAACATCTGCTGCAATTCGAAATGCAATGATAAACGCCGGACTCAAAATTGGTTACAAATATAATAAGGATAAAAATTTTCCAATTGGTACTGTTGCCGTAAAAAATTCTAACCTCATAAAATATCACCTCTCAGAATACGATTTAGGGCTATTAAAAACTCGAGCAGGTATATTTTATCGTGATGAAAATTTAACAGGCCTTAATGAGGCTATTATAGAGCGCCGAAATTTAGAAATTAATAACAGCAATCTTATGTCAAGTTCTAAATACAATAAATTGCATAGAGTATAGAAATATTTACAAGTTTGCAAACCTTATCTTAAATTTCTATAATATTAATATGAAAAAATATGATGTAGTTATTATAGGCGGGGGAACTGCAGGCTGTGCTTGTGCATGGAATTGCGGAAAACTTGGACTATCGGCGTTGTTATTGGAAAAATCAGAGGTACTTGGCGGTACAATGACCTCCGGACTTGTTGTTCCGGTTATGAATTCCGGTAATAATCAAATAAACACATTTTTTTACGAAAATTTGATTTCCGAAATGAAAAAATGCAGCGCACAAGCAGAATATATGGGTAATCCCGGCTGGTTTAACCCTGAAATATTAAAAATTGTCTTAGATAAAATGTTAACTGATAATAATGTAGACATATTATTTAATGCTGAAATAATTGATGCTGAGATATTAGACAACACAATTTTATCAATCTCCGTCAACAAAACTTTATCGCCATATAACTATAAGATACATAGTGATAATATTTCTGATTGCAGAGAACGTGTTTTATCGGAACATATCGAGGCGAGATATGTTGTAGACTCGACTGGAAATTCTTATTTTTCAAAAATAATTAATTGCGATTTTTTAAAAAATGAAAATAAATTTCAGCCTATGAGTTTAAGATTTATCATGTCAGGTATTGATATTCAAACATTTTCCCAATATTTGCAGGAAAAAGATAATGACAGAAACGTTACAACAGCAGAGGTTGTAGACGGAGTTACGTATTTATCTACAGCATACACCTGGGATGCAGATAAACACTGGGCTTTGGCTGATTTATTTAATGATGCGGTAAATAATAACATACTAAAAGATACTGATAGGAACTATTTTCAGGTATTTTCAGTAGCCGGAACCCGAGATAGTCTTGCTTTTAATTGCCCTCGTGTCGCTGAAAGCCTTAACCCAAGTGCTATTGAGGATAGAACAAAGGCATTGCTTAATGGCAGGCAAGCGATTTTGAGATTATCAGAGTTTTGCAAGAAATATTTTCCCGGTTTTGAAAATGCTTATATATCAAATATTTCAGACTATCTTGGAGTGAGAGCTTCAGATAGAATAAGAGGAAAATATATTTATACAATTGAAGATTTAAGATCAGGTAAAACCTTTAAAAATCCTGCAGTTATTTCAAATTATCCGGTTGATATACATTCTTCCGAAAAAAATTCTTCAACGTTAGAAAAAAATGGGGAATATCAGCTACCTATAGAAAGCTTAATGTCATATAATTATGATAATTTATATATGGCGGGAAGAAATTTATCAGCAGATTACTTGGCTCAAGGCGCATTAAGGGTGCAGGCGAGCTGTTTTTCTATGGGAGAAGCCGTTGCAAAACACATAAAAGCTAGAATAACTTAATCTTCACAATGTTCGTCCAGTTTTTTACATAATATAGCCATTATATCCAGTAGCGGATCTATTGTTGTAGAATATGGAGGGGAGTAAGTTAAGTCGTTATTTTTAAAATCTTTTACAGACATTTTACCCAATAATGCTGTTGCAACAGAGTTAATTCTTTTGTCTGCCCCGAGTGAGCCTATTGCTTGCGCACCAAGTAATTTACCCGTTACCTTATCTGCAATAACTTTAATAGTAATATCGCCAACGTTTGGCATGTAGGCAACTTTGTCTTCTTTTGAAATTGTAGCGCTAATCGGAGTGTACCCGGCGTCTTTAGCTTGTTGCTCATTTAATCCGGTCATTGCCATTGTAGTATTTAAACATCTTGAAACAATTGAACCTAAAACACCTTCGAATACATTATAGTGGCCCGCAGCGTTAAGCGCTGCGCATCTTCCTTCTTTATTTGCCGTAGAACCAAGCGGAACCCATACGTGTTTTCCGCTGACAATGTGAGTTTCTTCACAACAGTCCCCGCAGGCAAAAATATCTTCAACAGATGTTTGCATAAGTTTATTCACTTTAATTGCACCACTTTTACCAAGTTCTATTCCGGCATCTTTCGCTATTTCTGAATTTGGAATTATACCTGTACTGAGTAATACAAAATCTGTCTTAAATTCCTTACCCGATTCTGTTTTTACCGTATTTACATTTGTACCATCACCGGAAAATTCTATAACTTTTTCACCTGTATAGAAATTAAATGTGCGATTATCAATGCTTTCAAGGCGATTGCGGATAGCTTCAGACATATCCTCGTCAAATGCCTTCATAATTCTGTTATTATGCTCAATTAAATCAACAGACAAACCGTTTTTAACAAATGCCTCAAGAACCTCTAAACCGATAAAGCCGCTCCCGATTATTGTGGCGTGCTTTGATTGAAGCATTTTTTCTCTAATTTTTATGCCATCTTCCACTCGTCTTAGTGTATAAATATTATTATAGTCATTAACACCTTTTATTTCAGGAATCAAAGGTCTTGCACCCGTAGCTATAATAAGCTTGTCATAATCTACTAATTTTGCATCATTTTCGGTTGATACGAGGACTTTATGCTGTTGGGGTAATATTTTATCAACCCTGTTATGTAAATAAACATCTATACCGGAAGCTTTGAACTCCTCAACTGAACGAACAAGAAGCATCCGATAATCAGTAAAATTTCCCTCAATGTAGTAGGGCAAACCACAAGCAGAATATGATACATGAGAATCATCAGTATATATACTAACCTTTGAGTCAGGAAGTAAACGTTTTATTTTAGCTGCAGCCTTTGCTCCGGCTGCAACTCCGCCTATAATGACAATATTCATATTAACAATCTAATCGATTTGATATGAATTTTCATTGTCCTATAGACTAATTTTCACTATATGTATTTAAAATCATAGTCTTCATAAGATTGCAATAAGCATCTTTATCTTCTTCAAGTTTTTCTGCTTTTTCAATCAGCTCTCTTAGTTCAATGATTATTTGGTTATTTAAAAGCTCGTCATACATGTGATACACACCCCGTATTATGTCTTTCTACACATGTATATACGGATAATTTTTCAAAAAACTTTAGTTATATTAACAATTGTTACATTACTCAATTTCATTATAAACAATTTTTTTACGTAAACTCCATTGAACAAGGGTTAAAACAAGAATTATTACAAAAAGAACATAAGCGATTGCACTTGCTTTTCCCACATTAAAATATTCAAACGCATTTTTATAAATTGCATAAACCAAAACATTTGTACTATCAAAAGGTCCACCTTCTGTCATTAAATAGATTAAATCAAACACCTGAAATGATGATATTGCAGTTATTATTACAACAAAGAAAATAGTGGGAGAAAGCAAAGGTACTGTTACATTAACAAATGTCTGATATACATTAGCACCATCGATTTTTGCAGCTTCGAACATGCTATTTGATATTGATGATAATGATGATAAAAAGATTATCATATTATAACCTATTAGTTTCCAAACAGACACTATAATCAACGCAGGCATAGCAAAATTTGAGTCATAAAGCCAATTTATATTTATATGTAATACCTGATTTAAAAATCCGATATTAGGATCAAATATCCATGCCCAAATTATGCCTATTACGACCATCGGGGTAATAAACGGTAAAAAATATGATGTTTTAAAAAATTCGCTTCCTCTGATTTTGGAATTAAGCACAGATGCAAGAATTAAGGGAATAATAACCCCTAACAAAGATGTAGCAAGAGCAAAAACAATAGTGTTAGTCAATATTTTATAAAACAGTGGCTCCGAAAATATTTGTCTGTAATTATCAAAACCTGCAAATGAAATTTTATTCAGCAGGTCCCAGTGAGTGAAACTCAATCCAAACGAGCATATCACAGGAATTATAATAAATATTGCCGTTCCCAATAACGCAGGAAAAATAAATATTAAACCCGCAGAATTATTTGAATTAACTAATTTTTTATAAATTCTTTTCATGATATGATTTTATTATAGTAAAAAGATTGGGAGATGTGAATTATGCAAAGATATGAGCATGCATTTGGTAAAAATGATATAAGAGGAATTTATAACGAAGATATAACAGAAGAATTATTTTATAATATTGCATTTGGGTACGTTAAATGGTTGTGCGAAAAATCAGGCAAAGATAAAAATAATCTTAAAATAAGTGTATGTATGGATGCAAGACTGCATTCTCCAAGTCTTAAAAAAGCGCTAATTAACGGATTAGTTGACACCGGAGTTAAATATATTGAAGATTTAGGTCTTGCACCTACCCCTATTGGCTATTATTCAGAAATTGCACACCATTTAGATGGTGCGATGATAATTACTGCAAGCCACAACCCCAGTGAGTATAACGGTTTAAAAATGACCTATAATCGTCAAACGCTAAATGAAACACAAATAAAGGAGGTTAGAGATTTAACTTTTTCTAAGTGGAAAAATTTGCCAACATCTCTAAAAACCTATGATTTCAAAACAGATATTATTCCTGAGTATATAAACGAAATGTATAATAAATTCGGAAATATTGGCGAAGGGGTAAAGGTTGTTGTAGATAGTGCCAATGCAACAGGCGGAATTGTCGGACCTGAATTATACAAAAAGCTTGGCTGTGATGTGATTGAGCTGTTTTCAGAACCTGATGGCAGATTTCCTAATCATCATCCAAATCCAAGCCTTTTATCAACGCTTGAAACATTATCAAAAACTGTTGTAGATAATAATGCTGATTTTGGAATTGCCTATGACGGCGATAGCGACAGAATTGGAGTTGTTGATTCAAATGGAAATCCGCTTACCGGCGATAAACTTTTGCTAATTTATGCGCTGGATATAATTTCGAAAAAACCTACTGTTGTTTCAGAGGTTAAATGTTCACAAGTCTTGTTTGACACAATCAATAAAGAGGGTGGCAAAGCTGTTATGTGCAAAACAGGCCACGGATACATAAAAGAAAAAATGAAAGAAACAAATGCCGTTTTAGGTGGAGAAATGAGTGGCCATACCTTCTTTAAAGACAGATATTACGGTTTTGATGATGCCGTTTATGCAGGTTGCAGAATGATTGAAATTGTATCAAAACAAAAGAAAAATAATTCTGATTTTAAGCTTGAAACTCTTTTAGAACCTTTTAATAAAGTTTATACAAGTGATGAAGTGCGTTTTCCTTGTCCAAACCACTTGAAAAAAGAAGTGCTGGAAGAAATTAAAACACAGGTAAAAAAACATCCAGACATGTTTGGTTCAGAAATTAAAGACATTATCACTCTTGATGGTATGAGAATTGTATTTGACGGGGGATTTGCAATGATTAGACAAAGCAATACCGAGCCTGTTTTTACTATGAGATTTGAGGCAAAAACTAAAGAAGAGTGCGACAGGTTTAAGAACACTATGGTTGATTATCTTGACAATTGTGTAAAAACAAAGGTATAGACTACTCAATAAGCTTGCCTTCAAACAGTTCCATAACCATATTAACATTGTCAGAATGATTAAATTCATCTCCTGATTTTTTATGACTATGAGGCTTTTGCTCAATATTTATTTCATTTTTTGATGTTACAGCCTCATCCAGTTCTTCTTTTGTTGGCACTTGTTTTTGAGGTTCTTTTTTAGCTGCAGGGGCAGGCTTTTCGTCATCATCACCCTGTTGTTCCTTACGAATAGCCTCATCACCTTGTAAAGGCTCTCTAACAAGCACTTTTGATACAGTTTTGCCAAACATTGAATTTACAGCTTCAACAATAAAAGAATGTTTTGAACCATCTTGTCCAAATTGCTTCAGCCAGCTGGGGTTTTTAATTGATATAATGACCTCATCCGAAGTGATTTTTACAGGCATAGCCTGCTGTTTTAATATTGCACGAGATGGAAAACTTGAAATATTTTCTAATAATTTTACCCATGAATTTTTTAAAGAATTAGAATTAGAATTAGAGGCAGATTTTGACATTGGTATAGAGTCTGTTGTAACATCTTCGACTGTCTGCCTTTGAGAATTATCAGAATTTTTAATTACAGGTTGCTTTGTATCATCATCTTTTGCTAATGGTTTAGGAGATGGTGCTACACTTGAGGCAACCTTTTTAACCGGTTGAGGCGGCGTATTGTACGGAGATGAATTAACCAGCTTTTGCCCCTCTCCGCCTTCAATCAAAGATAATCTATGCTGCATATCCTCAAGTTTAGTATTTTGAGTTAAATTTGCCATATCTAATATTGCAACATCAAGCCATAACTTTGGATTTGCTGTTAATTTTAATTCCTTAATATATTCAGAACATTTGTTTATCAAGCTTATAATTTGATGAGCTTCAATTTCATTCAATAAGCCTTCTAAAGCACTCTTTTGCTCATTATTCAAATTTACAACGGTTGAATCAACCTCTTTTGCGGTTGAAAGAATTAGGGCATTACGCAGATACTCTAACAAATTTGATAATATCTGCAGCGGCTCATTTCCCTTATTATAAATTTCATTCAGTGTAATAAGAGCATCATTCTGATTAGATTGGGCAATTGCTTTAAATAACGCTGTTAAAGAATCAAAAGAAAGTCTGCCAAGCATTGAGTTTATATCATTAACTGAGATAGCTTCCTTTGAGGAATTAAGTATACTTAATTGATCTAATAAAGCGATACTATCCCTCATTCCACCTGCTGAATTTTGTGCAATATAAAATAGAGCATCATCTGAAATATTTATTTTCTCATTATCTGCAATATACCTTAGATGCTTTGCAATATCATCTGTTGTAATGCGCTTAAAATCAAATCTTTGACAGCGGCTTTTTATAGTATCTAAAACCTTATGAACCTCGGTTGTCGCAAGGATAAAGATAACATTTTTCGGAGGTTCCTCAAGTGTTTTTAACAGAGCATTGAAAGCTTGGTTTGTAAGCATGTGAACTTCGTCAATAATATAGATTTTATAACGGCTTTGTACAGGAGCTAAAGCAACCTTTTGAATAATATCATCAGCATCGGAAACCGAACGATTGCTGGCTGCGTCAATTTCAATTACATCAATAGGAATTGAATTTGTAATGTTTTTACAATTTTCACATTCATTACACGGTGTAATAGTAGGACCATTTACGCAGTTTAGAGATTTTGCAAAAATTCTTGCAGTAGATGTTTTTCCTGTTCCTCGTGGACCTGTAAACAAATAAGCATGTGAAATTCTGTTCATTTGAATAGCATTTGCCAATGCTTTTTTTATATGCTCCTGCCCTACAATTTGTTCGATTGCTTGTGGTCTGTATTTTCTGTATAAAGGTATATAATTTGTATTCATGATAAAATTATACCAAATAACTGATAAAAAAGGATAAATTATGAACTTAATTAAACCAAAAAAGTTAAATTTAGGTGATACTATCTCAATAATTGCGACATCAGGTGATTGCGACAAGGATAAGATATATTCGGCAAAATCATATTTTGAATGCAAAGGTTATAAGGTAAAATTAAGTAAAAATATATTTGATAAAAACAATTATTTAGCAGGGAATGACGAAGATAGAGCAAACGCAATAAATTGTGCATTTGAAGATAGTGAGGTCGCTGCAATAATTTGCGCAAGAGGAGGCTATGGAGCTTTAAGAATTATTGACAAAATCGATTACAATTTAATAAGAAGTAATCCCAAAATATTCTGCGGATATTCTGATGTAACAATATTAAATGCTATGATTTTAAAAAGAGCAGGTCTTATAACATTTTCAGGACCAATGGCACAGAGTGATTTTTCATCAGAAAATATTTGTATGTACACAGAAGATAAGCTTTACAAAGCTTTGACAACGGATTTAATTGAATTAAAGGCTGATTATCCCAAATACTATTCAAAGAACATAACCGCTGAAGGAATTGTTTTTGGGGGAAATTTATCTACAATATCATCATTATGCGGTACTGACTTTGTTCCGGATGAGAAATTTATATTTTTTACTGAGGACTTAAATGAACCAGCTTACAAAGTAGACAGATATATTACGCAGCTATTGAATATAAGTAAATTCAAAAACAACCTTCAAGCTATTGTTTTAGGTGATTTTTTAGATATAGATAATAATGAGTATTTTGACAATCTAATATATAGTATTGCAGAAAAAAATAATATTCCTATAATTTCAGGATTCAAATTAACTCACGATATACAAAAAGATACTATACCGATTGGTGGAGCAGCGGTGTTAAACGGTGATACGATAACAATAAAAGATTATCTGCTTAGATAATAATTTCTTGTATTTGTGAATATAATTTATGTTAAGGAAAATTACATTAGCTGGTCACACAGGTATTTTTCTGCTATTATACTATTAGGAATATTATTTGATTAGGACTGTTACAGTAATGTCAGTAGAAGAAAATATAAAACTTAGAGAGTATAAAGACTTAATTGAAATAATAGCAAAGGTGGAATATCAAAAATTTTCAAGATCTCACTTAATAGAGTTACCGGAATTGGTTAACATAGGGACTCACGCCTTGTATATTTTATTTAAGAATAAAGAACCGCATGAGTATAACAGCACATATTTGTCTACTGCTATAAAATGGGCTATAAGAAATGAAGTTCGCAGAAGATATAAATGGTACACTCTTAAAAATAAGCAAAGCGTGATTGATGAAGACAGCGAAACTCAAGATGCAGAAATAAGAGCTGAAGTTTATAAAAATATATTATCAATTGATGAATTACAAGAAGCGGAAGTCCCAACACAAATCAAATCAAATGATAAAAATCCCGAAGAAAACATAGAATTTTACGAGTTAAAAGACGGAATATTAGAAGCAATGAAAAAGCTTCCTCCAAGAGAGAGAGAACTGATTGAATATAAGTTTTTCAAAGAAAAAAAATTAAGAGAAATTGCAGAAGAATTTAATATTTCACAGTCAAGAATTTCAAGAATAATTCAGACTGGACTTGACAGAATAAAGAAAGACTTGACTAAACAGGGGATTATATAGGTTATGAGAACAATATTTGAAAAGAGCAACGGTATAGACGGAATCAATTTAACAGATGAAAAGGTAAACATAGATTATATACCGAGCAATTTTCTGCGTAAAAACAGTATTGGTTTGCCGCAAATTGGCGAATTAGAGGTAATGCGTCATTACAAATCACTATCTGATTTGAATTTTTGTATAGAAAAAGGATTTTATCCGCTTGGCTCTTGTACAATGAAATATAACCCAAAAGTAAATGAATTTTTGTCCGGTCTTGAAGAATTTAATCTTCACCCAAGCTCTTGTGCTTGTGATTCTCAAGGTTCATTAAAGCTTATGTATAACCTTCAAAAAGCACTACTTGAAATTACAGGCATGGATGCAATTACCTTACAACCATCAGCAGGGGCTCACGGAGAAATGACAGGCATGATGATAATCAGAAAGTACTTTGACACAATTGGAGAAAATCGTAAAAAGGTGATTATCCCTGATTCTGCGCATGGTACAAACCCTGCAAGTGCTAAAATGGCAGGGTTTGAAACTGTTGAAATTAAATCAAACGAAAAAGGGCAGATAGATATAGAAGCACTAAAAGCGGTTCTGGATAAAGATGTTGCGGCCATTATGATGACAAATCCAAATACCCTTGGAATTTTTGAAGAAAAAGTCGAAGAAATTTCGAAAATTATGCACGAAAACGGCTCTTTATTATACTACGACGGAGCTAATTTTAACGCAATTATGGGATATACAAATCCAAAACTTATGGGGTTTGATGTTGTACACCTTAATCTTCACAAAACTTTTTCAACGCCACATGGTGGTGGAGGTCCCGGCGCCGGCCCTGTTGCTGTTGTTGAAAAATTAAAAGATTATCTGCCTAAACCTACTATATGTTTTGACGGAGACAAATATTTTAAAAATTATGATATTAAGCACTCTATAGGCAGTGTGAAAGATTTTTACGGAAATTTTTCAGTTTTAGTCAGGGCATACGCATACATTTTGATGATGGGTAAAAATCTGAAGGATGCATCAGAAAATGCAGTTTTAAACGCAAACTATCTTAAAGAAAAATTAAAAGATTATTATGATTTACCGTATAATGAACCTTGCATGCACGAATTTGTTTTGTCAGGGGAAAAGCAAAAACATGAAAATGGCGTTTCAACATTAAATATTGCTAAAGCCATGATGGATGCAAATACTCATCCACCAACAGTGTATTTTCCACTTATTGTTCACGAGGCAATCATGATTGAACCTACAGAATCTGAAACAAAAGAAAAGCTTGATGAATTTATAGAACTTATGGTTGAAATTGCTCAATCATCTAAAACCAACCCCCAAAAAATTCTTGATGCACCACATTCAACTCCCGTCAAGAAAATAGATGAGGTAAATGCAGCAAGACATCCGGACTTGAATTTTAAAGATTAGGAAATATAAATATGACAAAAAAAGACACAAAAAAAAGAAAAATCTCATTCCCACACATGGGAACAATATGCTACGCATGGGCAGCCGCTCTCAGAATTATAGGTTGTGAACCGTATATAGAGCCATATACAAGCAAAAAAGCATTGTCTTTAGGTACAAAACATGCGCCTGAAGCCATTTGCCTGCCATACAAACTTATTTTGGGTAATTTTATTGAGGCAATCGAAGGCGGTACTGATTATGTTGCGATGATTACATCACCCGGCTGCTGTAGATTAGGTGAATACGGGAAATGTATTGCCAATGCGCTAACAGATTTGGGATATGAAGCAAAATATCTCGAATTGCAACTCTATGAGGGTTTAAAGGGTATGTACAATTTTTTAGTTGAAGCAAGCGGAAAAAATACTCCGTTATTATTTGTCAGAGCTATATTTATTGCAATGCTTAAAGTTTTTTTAATAGACAAATTAGAAGCAAAACTCTCGTACTACAGAGCTAGAGAAATTCATCAAGGTGATGCTGAAAAACATTACAACAAATCATTGAAAATTATTGATTCTTACGATACCTTCTTTGGCTTAAAAAAAGCACAAAAGCTTGTCGATGAAGAGATGAAAAAAGTAGAAATAAATCCAAATAAAGAGGTTTTAAATGTTGATATAACAGGTGAAATTTATCTGGTCAATGATGAATTTTCTAATCAGAATATTGAAAAAGAACTTGGCAGAATGGGTGTACAAACAAGAAGAAGTCTGACTGTCAGCAGTTTCTTAAAAGATGCAATTATTCCAAAAATTTTTAGGAAAGGCGAAACTCATCTTCAGCGTGCAAACAGGCTGGCAAAACCTTATTTAATGCGTGATATCGGTGGAGATGCCTTGGAATGTGTTTCTGATGTTGCTTATGCAAATGAAAGAGGAATTGACGGAATTATACACATCAGCCCGTTTACCTGTATGCCTGAAATTATGTCACAAAATATCTTTCCTGCAATGAGAGAGGATTGTGATATTCCTATTCTGCCTTTGATTATGGATGAACAAACCGGCAGAGCAGGCTATATCACAAGAATTGAGGCTTTTGTTGATCTTATGAGAAGACGTAAGAGAAAACGTCAAATGGAAAAACAAAAGGCAATTAGCACAAAATAATGGGTGATAAATGTTTGATATTTTAGTTAAGAGCTTTAAAACTACAAATAATTGTATAATCTTAGCAACGCCACTTATAATATTTTTTACATTATTGGGGTTATACCTTAGTTATGCTAGCTTTGCCGCAGATAATCCATTCAAATTATTCTTTGCATTTGGGACTTTTTTGATAATGCTGAGCGGTTTTCTATCAGCTTGGCTATATATGACGAAAAAAGCTATTGCTATGTCTGAAAACATATATTTATTTGAAAATGACAGAATAAAAGCTATTTTTGAGCTTATTTGCTCTCTTCCAAAAGGTATTGGAAGATTATTGTTACCTATCACAAGTGTAATTGCACTCTATATAATAATATATTTAGTTATGTTTTCATTATTTGCTTTTCTAATAACAAAAATCGGCGAACTTGCAAACTATTGGAATTTAATGATAACTATAGGGTTATTAGTCGTAGCTTTTATAACTTTACTATGGATTCCTGAGGTAGTTTACAATAAGAAAAACACTATAACAGCTCTATATAATTCTATTTGCAAAGTATTTATGAATTTTTGGGAATCTCTATTTTTATACATAATAATCTTGTTTTTATTATGTTTTTCTTTAGTGATATATTTTCAATTAACAATGCACCCAATTATTACATTTTTTATGTTGATTACATTTTATTATATTTTAGTTTATATTGTTGTGCTATTATTTACATATTATGAGCAAACCTTTATCAAGCAGCAATAAAGTTATCGCAGTTGTTGGCCCTACAGCAAGCGGAAAAACAGCTTTTGCTATTGACTTGGCCAAACAGATTAATGGCGAGATTATATCAGCTGACTCACGGTTAGTATACAAGGGCTTTGATATAGGAACAGCAAAACCTACAATTGAAGAACAAGAAGGCATTCCTCATTATATGATTGACATAGTTGAGCCAGAATTTGACTATACTGCAGGTCTATACAAAGATGATGCTTCAAAATTTATTGATATTATTATAGCCAAAGGCAAAACACCTATCATTGTTGGCGGAACTGGTTTGTACATAGATATTTTATTAAAAAACTATGATTTACCGAGAATAGAACCGAATAAACAGCTTAGAGCAGAACTATCAGAATTAGACAATGATACCCTATATTCTAAGTTAGTCAAACTTGACAAAAATGCTGAAAAAACAATAAATATAAATGACAGAAGAAAGATTGTCAGAGCTATCGAAATTCTTAAAGCAACAGGAAAATCTCTTAATGATTCAAGAGGAATAAATACGGCAAGATATAATATTGAATGGATTGGTAAAAATTTCGACAGAAAAACTCTCTACCAAAGGATTGAAAAAAGAGTTGATATAATGTTTGAACAGGGAATAGTTGAGGAAACCAAATTCTTACTTTCAAAGCACGGCAGGATAAAAAATCTTATTGGAACAATCGGCTACAAAGAGGTAATAGGCTATTTAGACGGGAAAATGACACTTGATGAAACAAAAGATGTTCTAAAGCAAAACACAAGAAGATATGCCAAAAGACAACTTACGTGGTTTAGAAAGAACGAAGAAATTATATGGGATGTTTATCCCGATAAATTAAAGAAATAATTTAACAACAGCTTTTTTAACCTGTTGGGGTGTATCATCAAATGCAATTTGCGGGGCATGTGCTTCATGCGGGTATATAAATACAAAATTTGAGCCATCAAGTGTTACATAGTCTGAAGATTTTATATCGTCATTAAAAAACCTTATATCTTTATCTTCATTATATTCAAGCGGGCAAATCAAAGTATCTGCAGGCTTTATATATATTTTTTCTATGCCTGACAACAATATTTGAATATCAGCATATTTTTTATGAGCCTCAAATTTAGCCTCTGATAGCATTTTTGTGGTATAAGCTTCAATATTTACATAAGAGTTATTCTCCAGCTCATAGCGACCAAAGTCTATATCTGGTGTAATACTTTGTATAAAAGTTTTTACACAACTTGGAATTTCTGAATATATACCTATATTTGATAATTTATCTACTATCACTTTACCAACCTCCAAAACAAATGGGCTTGGAATATCCAAACCCATTTATTATCACATTAGAAAAATCTCAATTTATTTTTAACTGATACATAACATACAAAATAATCGCACGGATTATAAGAGTTTGTCGAAGCATCAAGTGCTATATAATTTTCAGGTAAGTCAACAGGAGTATATCCGGATGCTGTCTTTTTAAGACCTTTGCCTTTATACCGTTTACCAAGGTTCATACAGTATGGAGTATATTTGCTGATTTTACGTGCCGAACACATGCCTCTTGCATAAGAAACATTGGCGAAAGCAACCTTCTTTTCTCTTGACTCTCCACTTGATGAAGCTTCATAATAATAAACATCTACAGGAAGCTGTTTATCACTATTTCCGCCCAAATACAAACTATTACCGGTATCCGTTCCATTTGCTTTCTTTTTAGCTTTTTCTGAATCTAACGGATACCCAGGATATACTGTGCCATTAGATGAAATATAGAATGGGAAAACATCATCCCACAAAGTACCTTCACCCTTTGAGCCATTTATATCGACAAATATTGTATAACCACCTATAGCATATACTGTAGGATCTTTTAAGTACAATCTCGAATCTCCTGCCGCTTCAGAGAGTGTATGTAAATCGGTGAAATCAGTTGAAGAGCAACAGCCTCTTGCATCTTTTAACTCAACAGTACGAGTACCGGTTGCATAACTTGAATTATCCAATTTAAAGCAATTTTTATCATTAGAGCAAAAATACCCTTTATTACTTGTAGCAGACTTACAAGCAGCTTCAGTATGTGATGTTAAGGAAACTCTTTCACACATATTTTGTCTGCTATTTACACTCTTAGAAAAGTTTTCGGGGAAGTATGACAGTCCGGGAACTGATGCAGCTTTATCGCCTAATATCCAAATTCTCAAACCGTTTGCCAACACCATATTGGGGGTTATATCTCTAAATGCGTTAGGTTTGCTATTTATAGAAAGATATACATGATTTGAATCATTACCCAATGCGGCATTATACACGGAGGTATATACTCCGTTAGTGAAAGTATCACAATTTTTACTATCCAAATTCCAGTTTTTATCTACCAATTCGCAGAATTTTTTAGCCTTAATAATAGGCGGGTTAGTTATACAAGTACCATCTGAGGCTTGTTGAGTACCTTTTGGACACTCACCTCTAACGGAACAATCACCGCTGGCATTTTTCGTCCATCCTGAAACACACTCACAAGTAGTACCACCGGCATATACCGAGTGAGCTCCGCAAGCTTTTTGAGTATATTCATTAAAATCAGTCGCAGTACAAACTGCAGAATAAGTATTAGTTATAGAATTAAATGCTGCATATAAGGTTTGACCTTCGGCACATGGCAACGATGCAAATTTTTCATTATTAGCTGCAACTACATATCCGGACATAGGCTGACAATCTATGGACGTTGTCGCAGCAGCGTTCGTCATACCATAGTAAACTTGATGACCTTCGCTATCTCTGTAGTTTGTACACCAATTTGCAGGATATGATGGGCGTGCAACACTGGCAATAGAAGAACTGCCGGAACTACTTGAGGTTGACACGTTTTTAGAAACAGAACAGGTACCCATAACAGAAGAACGAGGAGCCTTGTCTACCATTTCCTCTCCTTCTTCATCTTCATCTGCATCCTCAGAATTTTTATATGTTGTTCCACCAGCAGACCCATCGGTAACGTTGAAAGATACCGTACAGCCTGAGCATTTGCCTTTAAAATCACTTGAAGAACAAAAATCAGAAGCGGATTTACTCAAAACAACTTTTCCATCCTGCTCACTTGTTGTTATTCCTGTAATCACATTAGCAACAGTACTCAATTGAGAACTTGACGCAGGACATGCTCCTTCTTGGAACATAGTATTTTTTAATACTGAATGAACAGGAGATTGTCTCAAAACTAAAGAATATTTTTTCCCGTCAATAGTAAGAGTATTAGTTTCATTTGAAGCTGCTAACTGATAATCACCTTTATCAGTATCTTGAACTCTGCATGCAGCGTTTTCATGGGTATAACCGGCACAACAATTATAGTCATAAATACTGTAATATACAGGCACACTGGTTGTTTTTTCTGTTTCTGTGCCATCGTCATTTTTTACTTTTGATTTTACCTCTTTCGTGGATTTTTGTATATCAGAATCATTATACTTGAACACAGTAAATGTAACATTCTTTCCGCCAACATTTATAGTTCTTGTTTCGGTACCTTTGTTTGCAGCATATTTACAAGCATGATAACCTAACCACAATTCTTCATAAGCATAATGATTCCATGTTTCAACGACAACTGTTTCTGCCATAGTTTTTGGAAACAATTTTGAAAACACGTAAATCTCTGAAAAAGCCAATTTATTCTTATATTTTGAAACAATACGACTCAGTCTAAACTTAGTATCCTTATATTTTGCTAACATGACATCTTTAAAAGGAGTTTTTTGCGGTTTCATGACATAAGCATCTTCGCTGTCGTCTCCTAATGCAACAATCTGACCTGCCAACTTTTCAACAGATTTATATGCCATAAAATAGGAATACTCTTCAGATTTTTCTAATTGTCTGTTTATTATCGGTAACGTTATAACTATCAAAATAGCAACAATTAGCACAGCCAACGTTAACTCCATCAATGAAAAACCGTATTTTTTATTGCGATTTATAATTTTCATCAGACCTCCATTATATTAACTCTTTAATTGCTTTTTCATAATCCTCTTTACCAGGGGCTTTACCATGCCAACCTGCATTGTTTTCCATAAAACTTACACCTTTACCTTTTACTGTATGTGCAATAATACAAGTCGGAGCATTTATAGATTTTGCCTTCTCAATAGAATCATATATATCATTAAAATCATGACCATTAATTTCCATAACATTCCAATTAAATGCCTTTATTTTATCGGACAAATTATCTAAAGCCATTATATTTTCTGTATTACCATCAATTTGTAAACAATTTCTGTCAACAATAGCAATTATATTGTCCAACTTTCTATGACCTGCCTGCATAAAAGCTTCCCATACATTGCCTTCTTGTAATTCACCATCTCCTAACAAAACAAAAACATTTGAAGTATTTTTTTCAAGTTTCAAAGCCATAGCAATACCACAAGCCATAGATAAGCCTTGTCCAAGCGAGCCTGTTGCAACCTCTACCCCCGGGGTCCACATTGACGGATGCCCCTGAAGCCTTGTGCCGAGCTTTCTGAATGTCATGAGTTCTTCCTTTTCAAAAAAGCCTAGCTGCGCTAATATTGAATAATACAAAGGTGAAACATGACCTTTTGATAATACAAATCTATCTCTTTTCGGATACTCAGGAGAGAATTTACCACCCACAGCATGATTCATACATTTATGAAACAGCACTGTAAGAATATCACATGCAGACAATGATCCTCCAATATGTCCTGACTGAGCCTCATAAACCATTTTTATTATATTTTGTCTATTTTCTAACGCTAATTTTTCTAATTCATCAATTTCATTTTGTGTTAACATTTGCCGTCAAATAACCTTTCTTTTAAAACTTTAAAAATAAATACCGGTAGAGCTGGGAAAATTCTTTTTAAACGCTGCGGTTCTTTTATTGTACGATACAACCACTCCAAGCCTAATTTTTGATATATTTTAGGAGCTCTTTTTACAACACCTGACCATACATCAAAACTACCTCCAAGACCTATCATAGCAGACTTTGGAAGTTTTGTCTTTAATTTATTAATAAGAAATTCTTGCTTAGGTGAACCTAAAGCCACCAAAACAAGATCAGGCTTAGAATCAACAAGTGCATTTACTATTTCATCTTCATCTTTATAATAACCGTCGTGTGCATACACAATGTTTATATTTTCAACCTCTTTTATAAGATTTTTTACAGTTAGTTTTAATATCTCGGGCTTCGCACCAACCAAAGCAACAGACTTGTTATTATCGGAAAATTTTGTAATCAAGGCCTTTCCAAGTTCAATACCGGGGATTCTTTTAACGTCATATCCAAGAATTTTCAGCCCGATTTGAACTCCGATACCATCAGGAATAACAAGCTCGGCTGAGGAAACAATATCAGTAAAATACGGGTTTTTCTTTGCATAAGAAATCATCTCAGGATTAATTGTAACGATTTGCCCGCCATTAGAATAAGCATAATCTACAGCCTCATCCATAGAGCAATTATCAATTCCCAATCCCTGTATTTTAACCCTGTCTCTATCCATATAATATATTATAACACATGTTAAATAATTATGCTATAATCTTTATATGAATAAATCGTGTTTGAAACTAATATTTACAATTATCACTATTGTTTGTTCGGTATGCTCAGCACAGGCCGTTCAATTTGATGTTTTAGCTTTGCCGACAGAGTTGTTTAGCGTGTGTGATAACTATTTTTGCTATCCTGAAGCCTCAGAAATTGCAACAACTTATGTCATTCAGGATTTAGACAATTATGGTACAATCAACATAAAACGATTATCTGAGGTTCGTTCCACGCTTGAATTTAAGCCTGAGCTTAAAGCTGCAACTATCAGCATGCTAAATGAATACAAAAACAATGATAAAGTTGATTTTGACACTTTAAAGATGTTATCAAAAGAGTTCGGTGTAAAATCAATTATTCTTATTTCAACTTATACAACGACTGACAAAACACCAGTCAAAAGGAATTTATGGGAAATTTTAGAAATTGCAAGTGCATTTAAAACTTCATACCCTTACAATTTGGTTACAAATGTTGTCTTAACAGATAATGTTAACAATGTTGTTATGTGGAGTTCAAAATATAACAAGCAACTTTCCGATTCTAACGGCTATTTTTATGCAAAAAATCAAACTCAAGCGGCTTCTCAATTAGAAAAAATCAAACAGTACTATAAAGAAAATGTGTCAAAAAATATTAGTCAAAATATTTATATAAGATTTTTCCCGCAAGATGTAAGAACATTTAAGATTAAGAAAAATGAAACTGAAGAGTCTGAAGGACCAAAATTTGTTCCAAATGCTTTAGAGCATTTAATTAAACCTCAAATGATAAAAGAGCTTGATGAAGGAACATCAAATACCCTCGATCCGACAGAAGATATGATGTTTACACTGTAAATAAAAAGACCACGCACGGTGGTCTTTTTATTTGCCGGTGGTCGGGGTCGAACCGACACGAGGTGTGATCCTCACCAGATTTTGAGTCTGGCACGTCTACCAAT
>CACXCI010000061.1 GCA_902766105.1 uncultured bacterium | reverse complement strand
TGGGAGGAGATTTTGGGATAGTTTGTACATGCATGATATGACAAGCATGTCAAATTTGTTACATTTGTATTATAAATTTTAACAAAAATTTACAAATTGAAGATTTTGTATTATAATATAAGCATGGAAAGAGACTTAAATATTCTTATAATAAATGGTCCTAATATAAACATGCTCGGCGTTAGAGAACCTGAGCAATACGGTTCTAAATCATACAAAGATTTAGAAATGGAACTTCACGAATATTCTTTTGAACTCGGAATTAATATAGAAATCTTTCAAAGCAATTTTGAAGGTGAAATTATAGACAAAATTCAATACGCTCTTGGAAATTTCGATGGAATTATATTAAATGCAGGTGCATACACTCACACCAGTGTTGCAATACGTGATGCTCTTTTAGCAGTTAAAATTCCTACAGTAGAAATCCATATATCAAACATATACCGACGTGAAGAATTTAGACACGAATCAATGTTTGCTGATGTTTGTGTCGGACAAATTTCCGGCTTTAAAATAGATAGTTATAAATTAGGTTTGCAAGGTCTTGTTAATTTCCTAACAAGCGCAAACGACTAGGGGTAAATGTTATTGCCAACCATAGCAAGCCTCCGCCTATCTTTGTGTCAAAGTTTGTAGGGTGCTTCGTTTGATGCACCAGGATATAATCGGTGCGGTTAAAACCACACCCTACAATTTTGCCCTCTGCTCGCAAATCGCTCAAACCACGTAACAGCCTGTAGATTGGGTGAATCCAACAATAAATTATGAATACTGCAACATAGACTACCCTACCGGAGGGCATTCTGTCTTTCGAATTATACTTTGTTAGCAGCAAATGTACCTATTTTTTTACAACAAACTCCTGATGAGCTTTTTCAATCATTTGTAAAGTTTCATCTTCGGTATGGCTTTGTGCATATTTATCAATTGCTTGAGTTATAGCTTTTGCCAGTGCCGGATTTTTTTCTAAAAATTTCATATCACCCTCAATAGAATCGGAAGATACCTGAGATTTACCCAAAGATGCTGCAGGCATAGCCGACAAATCACTGATTTCTTTTGTTTCTTTAGGTTGCGGGGCAGCTTCAACTAAAGATTCTTCCTGTAGAGGTTTTTGAATACCTTGGTAATTTACACTGCTGATTTTGTTGTTGTCGATTTCTCTCATAGTATCACCTATCTTTCAGAAAATTTCTCACTATCTCCATGTCATCCGTATAGAAAACGTCTAAATATTATTTTTTGCTACTTTGTTTCTAAAAAAATTACAAAAATTTACATGTAATTTTTCATAAATTTTTCATGTTATGATGTATTATATACTACAATAGGATTTAATGCAAATTATGAACTTGGATAAATTAGCAAAAGATTTATGGTGGAGCATAACGGCAATAAAAACAATAAATGATTTGCCGGATGCAATAGTGTTTGTTGATAATTCCGGAGAGGTGAAGCATTATAACAGAAAAGCTCAGGAATTATTTGGACTGAATTATGAGGAATTTAAACCTGTAGGGTTTGATGAGATTGTAAAAGACGGCATGACTGTTCTTATTAATGCCGCAGAAGCGGGAAAACCTGTCTTGGCTACAGCATCAATTCCCGGAAGAGATTTTTATATAGAGATGAATGTCAGTAAAAGTTTTGGCGGTTACACAATCAGTATACGTGATTTGACAAAAATGACAACTGACATTATGAATGATGAAAAAACAAAAGTTTTTAATCGAGAAAAAAATGCCATGCTGGCAAAATTGGAAGGGGATATAAAATCACCCATTACATCAATTAGCGGATTTTCCAGAGGTTTACTTGACGGCATTGGCGGAGAATTAACCGAAAAACAAGAAAAATATGTAAAAATTATTAATAACAATTCTGAAGAATTATATCATTTTATGGATAAATTTTTAGAGTTTTCAAAGGCTGAATCCTCAATATATGAATCTGATTACCACAATTTTGACATTATCGAAGCTTTAAAATCAATATCTAAAGATCTTGAACAATCAATACAGGCAAAAGGTTTGGCTTTTGATATAGACTACGATAGCATTGATAAACGTACAGTTTATACTGATGTAAATTCTATTAAAAATGCCATCAGAAACATTTTGGAAGTTGCTATATCAATGACTGATAACGGATATATCTCTGTAAAATTAGAGCAGCCGAATGAAGATACCTGTTATAAATTCAAAATCAACCCTGAAAAATCAGCATCTTACATTCAAATAACCATACAAGATACAGGGGTTGGTGTTTCTGAAGATGATTTGAGATACTTATGTGAGCCATACGCTCAATTAACAAATGGGAAGAAAAATTTATTAAGAGCTCTTCAACTTGGCAGTGCAACAATTATGATAAAAAGAGTTGTAGGTCAAATTGATATCCGCTCTGAGGTTATGCATGGTACAAAATACACAATTTTAGTACCAATAGATAAAAACATGTAGGCTAAACAGGAAAAATAATGAGCAACATAGTTTTAAAAAACATCAAAAAAACTTATGACAACAATAAAACAGTAATTAATAACGTTAATCTTGAAATAAAAGATAAAGAGTTTGTTGTGCTGGTTGGGGCTTCCGGCTGCGGGAAATCTACTTTATTGAGAATGATAGCAGGCTTAGAGGACATAACAGAAGGTGAAATATATATAGGCGAAACAAAAGTAAATAATATTCCACCAAAAGACAGAGATATCGCATTTGTTTTCCAAAGTTATGCACTGTATCCTCACATGACAGTCAGAGAGAATATTTCGTTTGGATTAAAGATGAGAAAAGTTCCCAAAGCAGAGATTGACAAAAAAGTACAAGAAGCGGCAGAAATACTGAATTTAGGTGAATATTTAGATCGTAAACCCAAACAACTTTCCGGCGGACAAAGACAGCGTGTAGCTTTAGGCAGAGCTATAGTTCGAAACCCTAAAGTATTTTTAATGGATGAACCTTTATCTAACTTGGATGCAAAGTTGAGAGTTCAAATGCGTTCTGAAATAAAAAAATTACATGAAAGATTACAGACAACATTTATATACGTTACACATGACCAAACAGAAGCCTTAACTATGGGTGATAGAATTGTCGTATTAAATAATGGTGATATCCAACAGGTAGGTACACCGGATGAAATTTATAACAACCCTACAAATTCGTTTGTTGCAGGTTTTGTCGGCTCACCTCAAATGAATTTTATTAAAGGCAAAGAATTAGGTTTGGATGAAAATATTTTATATGGAATCAGACCTGAAAAAATGATAAAGCCAGACGGAAATATAAAACTTACAGTAGATATTGAAATTTCAGAGATGCTTGGAGCAGAAAAAATTGCATATTTCAATATAGGAAACAGCAAATGCAGTGCAAAACTTGACGCAGATATCAATATCGGTAAAACATTGAATTTGTCAATTAATCAAAATGATTTATACAAATTTAATATTGAAACTGGCAAGCGAATATACTAATTTTCATTACGCTTTATAACGTCTAAAGTTTTTAGCGCTGCACGTCTTTTACTTTCAAGTTTTAGCTGCTCAAGTACATCAACAGCCAGTTTTCTTTCTTCCTCATCTTGGCTTAATAATTTGGATCTGTATACATTAAATTTATCTAATTCATCTTCACTTAAATATTTATATGGTTTCAGACGTCTTACATCAACTCCTAATTCAGGAGATTGCATACTTTTTACGTTATCCATTTTCGTAATTATCTTTGCAATAATTTGTCTGCATCTTTCCTTTGTTAACATATATTTATCGGCAAGAGCGCCCAGATTTAGACGTTTGCGTTCAATACCATAGAAATCTCTTAAAATATTTGTCGCTCTGTTTGTAAATAACATTGGAGCTAAAATTTCATATTTTTCTTGTTTTTCTTTTGATAAATAAGGTAATACTTTTATTCTTTTTTTACCCTCACCAACAAAACCTGAAGCAATTTCATCTCCGGTATTGAAATGATATTTTCTTATTGTACGTCCATATTTATCTCTACCGGTTGAAAATGCACCTTGTGTTAAAACAACATCACCATCCTTTAACACAAATGCCGAAAGGTTATATTTTTCAGAATCTTTTGTTGCTATTTCTAATATCGGATTTTTTGAACCCTGAAGAAAAGATTTTATATATTCTGAAAACTTTGAATTATCTTTTAAAAGTTCTTGTATATCAGATCTATTCATTATTAATTTTGAAGTTTTACCTTTTACATTAGGGGTATGAGCAATAACATCAGCTTCTTTTGGAATAATAAACTCTCTAGAGTCAATAATTTCAACTCCATCTTTTGTTGTCATTTTTAATATTGTATGACTTTTACCTTCTCGAGCGCTCATAGTTAGCGAAGGACTATCCGCATTTACAAATATATCCTTAACAATTTCTGAAAGACAATTTTTTGAATTAGCCAAGGCTTTAATACCATGTCTGTCGTACAATACCTCAGCTTTATTTGTCTTTTGGGTAATATATCCGGCTATATCTCTACCTACACTAATATAGTTTATTGGCATTTCTATCTCCTAATTCTATAAATATTTACATTAAATAATAATGTAAAACATAAAAATTTTTGACATTATGTTAATCTATTTTAAGAAAATATAACTTATTATTACTCACCAAACTGGGTAATTTCGTGAATATACTCAAGCATGTGCGCAAAATATTTCAGATCGGAATTTCCATTGATAACTAAATCTGCTTCTTTTCTGAACGGTTTTACATATTTTTCGCCGGCACTTGATATATAATCCCAGTGCTTGATAGCATTTTCTTTGCTTTGATTACGTTCTTCCACAGCTCTATTCATAAAACGGCTTTTTCTGAGTTCATTTTCTGTTTCAACATATATTTTTATATCAAATACATCTTTTACAGCTTCATACATAGTTGCAATACCTTCGACAACAATAATTTTCCTTGACGGAACATCAATTGCTTTTGGCATAGAAACGCCCGTACCGTTTGGAAGATACATAGGAGCTTTTATATCCAGACCGTCTGATAAATCCTCAAGATCCGAACGTAAAATATCCAGCTGAAAACTTGTCGGAGCATCTACATCATAACCGTTATCTCTCAAATTATCAAAAGAGCCATACTTGTTAATCAAAACAGAAATATCATTAAAATAATTATCTGTACTCAATACCGTAACCGGCATTGCCAACTGTTCTATGACATTTTTTATTTCATGACAAATGGTGGATTTACCGGAGGCTGATTCTCCTGTTACACCAATTAACAAACGTTTTGTAGGATTATTTATAATTCTTTTTGTAAACTTATTAATAAAATCAGGATGAATGTTGTTTATAATCGGGATTGCCTGCTTTTTGTCAAATAAAAATATTTGCTTAAACTTTGTCTGCAAATAAAATGCCAGCAATTCCCTGCCTGATTTTGAGTTAAAGTCGGGTTTGTATATCTTATCGTTAGAACCCAATTCGTTTTTAATTAATAACTGCATATTCTTTTCCAAATTTCGTGAGATATGACATGTATAATACCTAAGAAAAAAAATTTTTGCCAGCATTTTGGAAAATTTTTAACAATTATGATATAATCAATTTGTAAAATATGAAAGATGAGGGATAATATGGAAACATTAACCGCAGCTGATGGTATTATCACAAAAGTTATAGGACCTGTAATTGATGTAGAATTTCCATCAGGGGACTTGCCTAATATTTATACGGCATTAAACATATATAATGATGACGGAACAAAAATTGTTGCAGAGGTTCAACAAATGCTTGGTTCAAATAAAGTTCGTACTGTTGCAATGTCATCAACAGACGGTCTGAAAAGAGGCATGAAGGTAATAAATACCAATGAACCGATAAAAATTCCTGTCGGAAATGCAATTTTGGGCAGAATTTTAAATGTCGTAGGTGATGCCGTTGATAACGGAGGAGATATAGTAACAGATACATATCTTCCAATTCACAGAGAATCCCCAAAACTTATTGATCAAAATACTGATATTGAAATATTAGAAACCGGTATTAAGGCAATCGATTTACTTCAACCATACCAAAAAGGAGGGAAAATCGGATTGTTTGGCGGTGCCGGTGTTGGTAAAACCGTTCTTATTCAAGAATTAATTCACAATATTGCGATGGCACATAACGGAGTTTCGGTTTTCGGGGGTGTCGGAGAAAGAACCCGTGAAGGTAATGACCTTTGGAATGAATTTAAAGAAAGCGGAGTTATAGATAAAGTAGGGCTTATATACGGTCAGATGAACGAACCGCCCGGAGCAAGAATGAGAGTAGGCTTATCTGCTCTTACCGCTGCTGAATATTTCAGAGATTACTCAAAACAAGATGTATTATTATTTATTGATAATATTTTCAGATTTACGCAGGCAGGTTCTGAGGTTTCAGCATTGTTAGGACGTGTCCCCTCAGCTGTAGGTTATCAGCCGACACTTGCAACAGAAATGGGTGAATTGCAGGAAAGAATTACATCAACAAAAGATGGTTCTATCACTTCCGTTCAGGCTATTTACGTTCCTGCGGATGACTTAACTGACCCTGCTCCTGCAACAACCTTCTCTCACCTTGATGCGTCAACAGTATTATCACGTGATATTGCATCATTGGGTATTTATCCTGCCGTTGATCCGTTAGAATCAAGTTCAAGAGCGCTTGATCCTCATATTATCGGGGACGAACATTATGATGTTACAAGAAAAGTTCTTGAAATCCTGCAAAAATACAAAGATTTGCAAGATATTATTGCAATCTTGGGTATGGATGAACTCTCTGAAGAAGATAAAGAAACTGTTAACAGAGCAAGAAAAATTCAAAAATTCTTATCTCAACCATTCTTTGTTGCAGAACAATTCTCAGGAATCAAAGGAAAATACGTTAAAATTGCAGATACCATTAAGGGCTTTAAAGAAATTATCGAAGGTAAACACGACGATATACCCGAACAAGCCTTCTATATGGTTGGCACAATTGAAGAAGCAGTTGAAAAAGCAAAAGAAATGGAGGAGGGGTAAATATAAATAATATTTACCTGTATAAATCCTATGAAATTGAAAATAATTACACAAGAAAGAGTTGTTTTTGATGAAGAAGTTGATGCTGTCTACACAAGAGGTATTGACGGAGAGTTCGGAATACTAAAAGGACACGTACCTATTATGACTGCCCTTGATATTGGTGTAACCAGAGCTGTTATCGGGGATGAAACAAAAAGCTTCACAACAATGGGTGGTATTTTGCAGTTTAAAGACGAAGAATGTTTAATTTTAACAACTTTAGCAGAAGCTGGGGAAGAAATTGACGAAGCAAGAGCAAGAGATGCTTTAGAAAGAGCAAAAAGAAAATTGAGAAATGCTGAAGCAAGAATTGAGGCCAAAAGAGCCGAAGCTGCAATTGCAAGAGCTGAAGCTCGTTTAAAGGCAAGCTTGTCCGGTGAGAAAAGATTTAAACTAAATTAATTATGGAATTATCTGAAATTTATCAAAGCAATAAACCTCAAATATCTTTTGAAATATTCCCGCCAAAAGATGGTAATATTTCAAAACTTTTTGAGGAGTTAAGAATATTAAAAAAATACAATCCGGCACTTGTATCTTTGACATACGGTGCAAATGGCGGAACAAGGGATTTTTCACTTGAAATTCTTAGAATGATATTAGATTTAGAACTAAATCCAATGCCGCATTTTACCTGTATTTGTGCGACAAAAGAACTCATTGAACACTATATAGTCCAAATTGAAAATATGGGTATAGAAAATATTTTGGCTCTGCGCGGTGATTTAGGGGAAAATAAAGACACTTGCAGTCTTGATTTTCGTTATGCGAACGAGCTTGTGAATTTTATACATCAAAAAACCACACTTTCAATAGGTGTAGGCGGATACCCCGAAGGTCATCCCGAGGCTGAAAGTATTGATAAAGATATAGAAAATCTTAAAAGAAAAGTTGATGCCGGAGCAAGTGTCATTTTTACCCAATTATTTTTTGACAATGCAAAATTCTACAACTATATTGAAAAAGTGCAAGCTGCCGGAATTACAATTCCTGTTGCAGCCGGAATCATGCCTGTAAGAAGCCTTGCTCAGGCTCAAAAAATGGTAGATATGACGCAAGTAAAAATTCCTAAAAAATTATCTTCAGATTTGGAAAAATTCTCGCAAGAAGCTCATAAAGTAGGAATTGAATATGCGATAAATCAATGTCAGGACTTAATTGATAACAAGGTAAGCGGATTGCATTTTTATACGCTTAATCATTCAGATATGGTATCGAAAATTTTAGACAATATTATTCGGAGGTAATTATGGAAAACTTAAATAAATACATTGAACATACTCTATTAAAACAAGATGCAAAAAAAGCTGATTTAATAAGATTATTTGATGAAGCAAAGAGGTATAAATTTTTAGGAGTTTGTGTAAATCCTTGTTATGTTGAATTGGCTAAAGAAAATCTAAAAGGCAGTGATGTCAAAATTGTTACTGTTATTGGTTTTCCTCTTGGTGCAAACACAACAAAAACCAAAGTTTTTGAAACCGTAAACGCTATAAATGACGGTGCAGATGAGATTGATATGGTTATAAACGTAACCAAATTAAAAGATAGGGAAAGCGACTATATAGTTGATGAAATTCAACAAATAAAGCACGCCTGCCAAGGGCATAACCTAAAGGTTATAATAGAAACAGATTTACTGGAAAAAGATGAAATAAAATTAGCATGTGAACTGTGTATAAAAGGCGGAGCAGATTTTGTAAAAACCTCAACAGGATTTGTAAAAGGCGGTGTTGGAGCAAAAGCGGAAGATGTAAAATTGATGTATGATACAGTAAATTTTGCAGGACTACAGGTAAAAGCCTCAGGTGGAATAAGAGATAAACAAGCCGCATTAGCTATGATTAAAGCAGGTGCAGTAAGACTTGGTACAAGTTCAGGAGTTAAAATAGTTTCATAACTAACGTTTGTAATTGGTAAAATATTCCTTATAATCCATGATATAATATTTTCAGAAAGGAACTATCTCAAATGGGTGATGAGGACAAGCAGTTTGATGCAACCCCTCGAAAGCTCGAGCAGGCAAGAAAAGAAGGTCAGGTAGTTAAATCGAAAGATTTTTCAACCGCTGTTTCGCTGCTTGTTTTGTTTATGGTTATTTTTGGGTTAGCTCCATTTATTTGGGATCAAATTGTTCAGGTTTTTACACTTTTATATGAACAAATTCCCAATGCAAACATGGATAAAATAGGCTATATGTATGTACTGTTAATTGCAGTAAAAGGTGCGGCTCTAATCATTGGACCTATTTTGGCTATTGCATGGTTGGTTGCAGTATTAGCTGATTTTATACAAGTTGGACCTTTAGTTGCAATTGCACCGCTTGTTCCAAAGTTAGATAAATTAAATCCTACAAAATATTTTAAAAATATTATATCTATAAAAACTCTTTTTGAATTATTTAAAAACATCGTAAAAGTAATCATCTTAGGCTACATAGGATGGGCTGTATATAAAGAACATATTGAAGCTATTTTAATGCTTGCTTCAATTGATAACAACTTTGCCGTAATGATTGAATTTGGCAAGCTTATGACTGAATTTATTTTTAAAGCCTGCATAGCCTTTTTGATAATTGCCGCAGCAGACTACGGAGTTACAAAATGGAAATTTTTAAAAGACCAAAAAATGTCTTTTAAAGAAATTAAAGATGAATATAAAAACTCTGAAGGAGATCCGAATGTAAAAGCACAACTTCGCCAGCGCCGTATGCAAATGCTTCAGCAAGGCGCTATGGATGCTGTGCCAACAGCAGATTTTGTCGTAACAAACCCTACACACGTTGCCTGCGCACTTAAATATGTTGCAGAAGAAATGGATTCTCCAATGCTTATTGCCAAAGGAACAGAATTAATTGCAAAAAAAATTATAGATATTGCAAAAGAACATAATGTTCCGGTTATTGAAAATCCTCCCGTTGCAAGGGCAGTATTTAGAATGTGCGATATTAATCAGCCGATTCCGCCGGAACTTTATAAAGCAGTTGCAGAAATTCTGTTATTTGTATACAAAATGAAAAATCCTTCAAATAAATGACAGTAAATTATAAAGTTTGTAGTATTATTGATGAGTAAAGTTATGACTGGTAAAGACGAAAAAACTAATTTACAGCACTACATAGACATTGTTCAAAAGGTAGCAAGAGTTGAGCATAGACGTATTCCGGCACACATGGTCGAATACGAGGAGCTGCTTTCAATTGGTATTATCGCTATTCAGGTTATGATTAAAAATAAAACCCCTGAACAATTGGAAAAATATAATTCTGCATACATTGCAACAGCCGTTCGCTGGGCAATCCGTAATGAACTTAGAATAAGATATAAATGGTATTCTCTAAAACATAAAGCAGAAGATGAATATGATGAGGAAGAAGCAGTAGAAGGAATGGATATGAAGCAGGCAAAGGTTCGTGAAGCAATTTACGAAACTATCCTGTCAATTGATGGTTTGGCAGCAGCCGCAAGTGATAATGATTCACCATTTGATTTTGTAAAAGACCCTCACGCAACTCCTGATGAAAATGCAGAGATTTCTGAAATGGGTAAAATGATAAGAGCGGCTATTTCTAAATTACCGCCTAAAGAAAGAACAGTTGTTGAATACAGATTTTACAGAAATATGCAGGTAAAAGATATTGCAACCCAAATCGGCTTATCCCCATCACGTGTTACACGTATTGTACAATCATCATTAAATACCGTTCGTGAATACTTGAATGCCCACGAACAATACGGATACTAGGAGTGTGAGGGGGTAAATATTTTGGACATTTCGCGCCACTTGCAAATAATTTATCTGTCATTCTGAACCCCCTGTGTGTGAAGAATCTCATAATTTTGCAAAACCTTGCGATTTTTCGGGCTAAAACCTCAAAATGACAATTTTGAATAAGGGTAGATATTATTTAACACACAAAAAGAATTTATACATTTTCTGCACCAGCAATTCGTTATTTTTCATTTCTTTAAACATCTCATCTATCATTTCATCAGCAGATTTATAATATCCAAATATAAAAAGTTCGTATGGCTCAACGTTTAACGCTTTTGCTATTTTGCCTAATGTTTCATGATTTGGATAGTTTTTTCCGTTTTCAATATTGCTTAAACTTGGAATTTCAATATCCGCAAACTCAGCAAGAGTTTCCTGTGTTAAATTTTTTTTCTTTCTTAATTCTTTTATTCGTTTACCTAAAAGTTCTTTTATATTTTTCATTTTTATCCCTCAAAGAACTTATAAACTAAATTTTTAACAATTTTAATAACCCTATAGCTAAAAATAATTTGACTTTTTATTATATATAATAAATAATATTATTGCATTAGCTAAAAATTATGCGTAAATTTAGTCATAGCAATAACTATGAAGGGGGGTTTACTATATGAATAAGAAAATATTTACATTTTGGGAACCGGAAAATAACACACCCGGTTATTTGAAATTATGCTTAAAAACCTGGGAAAAATATTTACCAGATTACGAAATTATTATTTTAAATTACAAAAATTTAGATAAATATCTTGGCAAAAATTTTTATGATACATCATTATATAAAAACTATTCATTAGCAAAACAAGCTGATGCCATTAGATGTGCCATTTTGGAACAAAATGGAGGAATTTGGCTTGATTTAGATACTATAATTACCTCAAATAAATTCTTTGAAACACAATTAAATAATTTAGATACGGAACTTGCAATGTTTGGAAAGCATTTAGGATTTATTTATGCACAAAAGCATTCAAAAATTTTGAAATCATGGGTTGCAAAAGTAAAAGAAAAATTAATATGGGATAGGACAAATCTATTATGTCGACCATTAAGAAATATACTGCGTATTTTCAATCCTAAAAAAGTACAAAAAATGATGAAATGGGATGTTTTGGGAAACGGGCTGCTGAATCAACATCTTATGAACGCCGAACCCAAAGAATATATTTCACTTTGCAATGGAAATTATGATTATATGCCGGAATGTAAATTTGCAAATACAAACAATTTAATTTTTAAAAAAAATGAAATTATGTTTCAAAATTTTTATATAGAAAATGATTATTCTGATTATGTATTAGATAATTCAATAGGAATTATTTTACTACACAATTCATGGATGCCAAATAAATATAAAAAATTATCAGAAAAAGAATTTCTAAAATTAAATAATACATTATCAAATTTATTAAAAAAATTATTGTAATTATTAATAAATATATAAAAAAAGGAGTATGATATAATGTACTCCTTTTTTTTCTTATATATTTAGTTTTGATTATTCAGCGTCTAAAGATTCGTGCCCTGATTTGTGTGATTTTAACAGGACTCCTCTTTTTGAAGATTGGATAAACTCTATCATATTTTCAATATATTCATTCATAGGAATCTCTGCTTTAATCTTTTCAATAGCCTGTGAGGTATTATATTCTTCAGAAATTAGCAATTTGAATGCTTCATTTGTTGCAGTACGAATCTCCAGAGGTACACCGCGTCTTTTCATAGCAATAACGTTAAGTCCACGAGGAACAGGCGGTCTGCCTTCACCTTTAGAATACGGTAAAATATCCTGACGAGAAGCTGAAAACCCGCTTACAATAGACATTGAGCCAATCCTGATATTTTGGTGGAATACGCTCATTCCACCAACAAAAGCACCAAAACCAACGTGTACATGCCCGCCAAGCGTAACCAAATTAGCTAAGATTACCTGATCTTCCAATACACAGTTGTGAGCAACATGCGAACCTACCATAAGTAAGCATTTGTTGCCGACTCTTGTTGTAAAATCTCCGCAAGCTGCACCTCTGTGAATTGTTACATTTTCTTTGATAATTGTTTCATCACCTATAACAACTTTTGTATCTTCGCCTTTGTAACCTAAATCCTGCGGTTCTGAACCTATCGTTGCAAAAGGTGATATTGTACAATTTTTTCCGATTTCAGCATGCTCAATATGGACATTTGAAATTACTCTTGTTCCGCTTCCTATTTTTACGCCTTCGCCTATTACAACATAAGGCCCTATTATTGCATCTTCCGCAATTTGAGCAGAAGGGTGAATTATCGCTGTTTTATCTATCATAATCTCTTCCTCTCATTGTCGTGAGAACATCTCCGACTTTTAACTCTTCTTATGTCAATTATAGTACAAATCCGAGATATATCTTATTCCTTTACATATTTTTAATATTAATCTTGGTAATTATGACTATGTTACGTTTTGAAATTCTTTTCTCCCCATTGGAGAGATGTATATAAATTCCTTAATCTTTTATCCAGCGGAAACTTTTTACATAATTATTTCCGTTAATATCACCGTATATTTCAGCCTTAAACACCCTTAATACATTTTCTTTTGAGAAATTAGGAATTTTTCTGATATTACTTGATGAATTCGGATTTATATCATTGATTTTTATGCCCGGAATTGTGTTAAACAATGTATTTAGTGAAGCATTTGAAATTTTTCCTAAAAGAGTGGAGAAATTCTTTGACAAGCTGCCATATATTTCCATATCTGCAACAAGGGTTGAAAGGTTGTAAGAGCCTGTCATATACATATTCAAATCCTGACCGCTTGAATATACATTTATCTTATCGGCAATTCCGTTATTCACACTAATATCGCCGTTTATACTGCTAAATTGTCCTGTCTTTAGAGGCGTAATTAAATCAATAATTCCATTGATTGAAACCCCTGTAACACCACTCGTAATCAAATTCCCGGCCTTTAGCAAATATTCCAAAGAACCGAGTTTTGGCATCCTTCCGTCAATAACCTCAAAACTTCCGCTGCCTGACAGAGTATTTACACAATCAACACTGTTTATCCCTGAACAAGAAGCATTGAGTTTTCCTGTTACCGTACCATAAACCTGTCCCGGCATATCAAAGAAATTCTCTGCTATAATCTGGGCATCTGTTTTATTTATACTCATTTGCGCATAACCGTTCAGATCCTTTAAATTATATTTGATATTACCGTCAACAGAACCATTTGCAATATTAAATTCAAACTTGTCCACATCAATAATTTGATCATTACCAAGTGTCATGTGGGTTTTGAAATCTGTTGCATTAGCTTTTTTTATAAGAATTTTATCGGCATGTATATTGGCATCTTTTATAATTAATACGTCCGGTGCAATTATACTTTGGGTTTCACCCGATTTTAATTTGCTTATTCTTGTGTTATCAGCCTCTAAATCGCTCAAAGATGATGCTACCGTATTCAAGTTAAGTTCATCCATTTGGACATCCAAATTTTCAACAACTATAGGTTTTTGCGGCTTATTAACTATTTTTGCATTGGTTACAATATCATTTGTTAAAAGTGTTGCCTTTGAGTTAAGATATATATAATCTTTTTTAAAATCAATATTAATATCTCTAACCGTAGAATCCAACAAAGGTATATCGACACTTTTTATATCTAACAAACCAACTATATAAGGGGCTTCTGAAGTTCCGTTGATTGTTAAATCAGATGTAAATACACCCTGTTTTATTGTAGGCTTTTTAAATAAAACGTTAAATATTCTTGCATTTGTCGGATTTTCTGTTTTTATTTTTAAATTTGAAAAACCTAAAAGTTTGTCTTTTAAAAACTTGATATCACCTGACATTGATACCTGATTTTGAACAGATTTCTTTTTATTTTGTGATGTTATTGTCTGATTATAATTTAGAGAATTTAACGCTATTTTATTCGGGTAAATTATGATATCTGAAACTACATTTACAGGATTTGTTGTCATACCTTCGCTGTTTATGTTTCCGGTCGGAGCGCCGGCAAGAGTTGCACCCATATAATATATGGAAGAATTTTCTCCGATATTCAAATTTGATTTTGCTCTTATAGCATTTAATACTCCCGATATCCTTGAATTAAAGTTTATATCACCTTTAATTTTTATCGGATACACAGATTTTTCATTGAAGAATCTGTCAAAAAATTGCTGAGTTAATTTGGTACTTACAAATAAATTCAATGCCGGATTTTGTGAATATATGTCGGAAATTCTACCGTCTAAAAACATTGGCATTGAACTTACTCTTGAATTTATCTTATCCAGATATAAAACATTTCCTCTTATATTTGCCCGGCCGTTTATAATTCTTACCACAGCATCTAATGGCTTGTAGATAAAAGAAATGTTTGCAAGATTGGTATCAGCGGTAACATGATTATTTTTAACATTACCTACAATGTCTATAATCCCTTTTATATCAACAATATTATCTATTTGAGATGCGATATCTTTTGGTAACCTTACTTGTTTTTTTATATTATTTATTGAGGTAATATCAAAATTTCTAAAATCAAATTTTGCATCAGCTATACTCATAACCGCTTTATCCAAATCTTTTACGACTATAGACAAAGTAAACGGATTTCCGTCAAACAAACCCTTCAGCGTAGAGGTTCTCAAATAACCCTTATCAATGTTAAATGTCCCGCCGCTCAATTTTATTTGATTATTTGAGGACATATTCGGTATAAATTTACCATTAACTTTAATATTGTTATAATTTAATTTATTATTTTCTACCTTGCCTTTATACGAAGCATCAAAACTTGCTCTGATTTTACCAATCTCGTTTTTAAACGGTAAAAGCATATTTGGATGCAGCAAATCAAAAACATCCATCACTTCAAAATTATCAGAATGAGCCTTCAAATCAATTGAATTTTTTGTACCTTTACCCCACACCTTTAGATGAGAACCTCTTAAATTCCCAGAGATGTCATAATCAGCATTGTACTGATCAAAATTTACAACACCGTTTACCCTTGTAAAAGGGATAAAAGTATCTTGCAATTGAGTTTTTGAATTATGTAATGTTACCGTACCTTTTGCAAACAAATCTTCATTAAAAACAATTGTTTCAACATCAGGTTTAACTTTACCGTAAACATGCAAAAATAAATCTGCAATCCCTTCAGGATTTGTAAACGGTTTTAAAACCTTCTGCACATCGGCTAATATCGGAGAAGTATTAACTGCTTTTATAAGTTTTTGAACATTTTGTCCTTTAGCAGTAACATATACATTTAATTTGTCCAACATCACGCAATCACCCTTAATTTCTACGGGCAAACCGTTTATTAAGGCAGTATGAGATTTGAAAGTAACCTTTGTATCATCAAATAAAACTTCCCCGGAACCGTTATTTAATACAAGATTATGAACCTGAAGAAAGGAAGTTGTCGCATTTCTAAAATTTACATAACCCCAAATATGAGGATCAACTTTTCTTCCTGCCGAATGAACTTTTATGTTACCAATTCCTTCAATTGCCATCAAAGGAACAGGTCCTAATTGGAATTTCAAAATTTCATGTAATGGATTTAAAACCTCTTGAGCAGGGCCTAATACAACAGAATCCGTACTTGATATATTAAGTTCGGAATATTTTGAACCATCTAACAGCGCAAAACCCGTAACTTTAACGCTTTGATTATTTGTTGCAGGAACAAATACATCAACAAACATCTTTTGTCCTACAAATTTTAAAGCAATCTCAGCATTCGCTTTTGCCCCCCGAATAGGTTTAATCAAATAAGCATTGGACAGTTTTATATTTCCGGTAACATTAGGAAAAGTACCCTTACCTTTAAATCTGAGTTTTCCTTCACCGTCAGCATAGAACACATACTTTTTTAATTTATACAAATCAAAATCCGGTAATAAATCTCCATATCCGGGTAAAAGAGCTGTAACATCTTCCACTTTGGTGTTTTTAACTTCTGCTGTTATATCATAAGATGGAGCTTTTCGCCCTATATTGTATAACTTACCGTACGCATTTGCATGTATCCTTTTTGCATTTAATGATAATTTTTTAAAATCTATTCCGTTTTCAACGGTTGTAAAATCAAAATCTGCGTCTAGTCTGTCTTTAAATATTATTGAAGATGCTTTATCTTTACCTACAATTGCTAAATTCTTTGTATTTATATTTATAGAAACATTTTTATGTTTCCACTCATCAGTTTTGGTAACAGCTTTAATATTTAATATTCCGGCAGAGGACAGTACGACACCCTTTGATAGCGTTCCAACATAATTTGAAACCGTAGATAAGTCAAAATCTTTAATCTGAGCATTGATTTTTAACTTATCCTCTGAAATTCTGTCAATCGGCAATTTTATATCTATGTCTGCAAAAATATCGGTAGATTTATTTTTTGCCGTTATAACCCCTTTTGTTGCAAGCTTTAGATGTTTATTCCTGATATATTGTCCGCCGTTTAAATATTCTCCGCTCAAATTTAATTTTTCATTATTTAATCTGTCATCAAGATTTATATTATAATTTTCTACATCCAAACTCATTTTTGAAAGGGTAAAATCACTGCTTTTTTGCGGTAATTCAATCGGATAATCTCCTATATAAAATTTAGATTCCTTTGAATATATAAAATTAGCATCCTCTTTTGTTGCTGATAAATTTGATATTTCGATTTTTTTTCTTAACAATGGAAAAAGCTTTAACTTTAATTTGGGATTATCAACAGATAGAGCTTTTGAATTATCTTTATTCAACAGAGAAATATTATCACTCTCTATCCAAACCGAAGGAAACCAGCCCATAGAAAGTTTTGGGTTACCTATATCAACACGGTAGCCTGATGTTTCATAAATTTGTTTTTCTATAAAACTTTTATGCGCCTTTATATTTACAATAGCCGGTATTCCCCAAAAATACCCCGCTCCGACAACTAACAAAGCTCCCGATATTAATGTAATTTTCCATTTTCTATTCATATTACAAATATTATATATAATAAACCTTATAAATACAATATATAATAACAATTCTAAGACTAATACAACAGGGCAACATATTTATCTCAAAATCACAACTTTTTGGTAATGTTTTCATCAAATAAAATCGACAAAATATGATTGTTATGATAGTTAGGAAAATTATGACTGATTTGCTAAATTACACAAAAAAAATTGCCGAAAAAATCTCTTATTACAATGCCATAATTGATTTTACAGACGAAAGTCATTGGTTTAATCCTTTTTACAAGCAACATGAAATAACAGTTGTTTGGATAGATGACAACGAAATTCAAAAATAAAAACACTTTATCGGTTCGGCGATAAAGTGTTTTTAGATTATATTATAATATTACACTTTATTATCCGTCTTGCTTGCTATATATCCTGCTGTACCGACAACTGCTGCACCTATAGCGCCATATATACCTGCAGTTTTTAGTTTTACTTTCTTAGCAGCAGCTTTTATATATTTTACGACAGGATTGATTTCTTCTGACATCAATTTACCTTCATTGTCAATACTGGTATACCAAGCACCTGCACCAATTGCTTTTTTTATCAGTTTGCTGTTTGCTTCTATATCACTGATAGCTTTTTTGAAAGCCTCTATATCAATTAAATCAATACCTTTATTGATAATTTCGCTGACAGTCCCTTTTAGCTGTTCCGGACTTTCAGCTTCCGTTATGCCGCTAAAAATTTTAGCTATATCTTTATTATCAACACCAACTTTTGATATCGCCTCTTGACCTTGTGAAACAGCAGCTTTTATCTGAGCAAACATATCTTCATCCAAATTTTGCATCAATGCTGCTTCCCCAACTTTTGCCATTGCCTTTAAATCTTCTTTACTGTTTATACTTTTAAGAGCGGAATATATGTTTTCAACAGTTTTTGTAATATCAGGATTATCTTTTTTTACAACAGAAATAAAGCTGTCGCAAAATCCGTCTGTCGGAATACCGTTTTTTATATAAGGTTTTGATAAATATCCGAATGTAGCAGCTGCGCCGCCACCTGCTACCGCACCGGCTGCTGTATATATTACTGTATTGCGATTTGCACCATTTATTGCTTCTACCATATTTTCCCCTTTACTGTTTTTATACTTACACTTGCATTAAATACAAAAATGATTTATTTTGCCAATTTTATCAAATTTTCTTTAACTTTTGTAAAGACACTCGTCCAATCACCATGGACTTTTTGACGATAAATTTTAACACTGTCATACCAATCACATTTTGATAAATCAGTATGCCAGCGCCAGTTATAAATATATGGTAACAGCACCCAGCATTGTTTTTGCATACCACCTGCCAAATGCACCAAAGAAGTGTCGTTTGATATTATCAAATCCATATTTTCAATAGCTCCTGCCGTATCAGAAAAATTTGTAAATGTAGAACCTAAATCAATAACATTGTATTTACTCCTTATTTTTTCAAATTCTTCTGCCCCTTCAAAGGTTTGGAATGAATAAAATTGTGTATTTTCAATCTCAAACAGCGGGAAAAAATCCTCTACCTTTAATACTCTTTCCAAATCATAGTGAGTATTTCCCTGCCATTTAATTCCGATTTTAAGTTTATTATTTTGACAGTATTTTTCTTTATAATATTTTGTTTTAGCAGAATTTGCCCTCAAATACCCGTCATCATGATGAACAAATATATTATCCCCTTCATAACCTAAGACATAAGGTATACTTAAAAACGGAATATGATAATCAAAATACATTTCTTTTTCAAAATCAAAAATTTCTAAAACTTCTGCCCCGTATGAATTTTCTCTAAACAACGCAGCAAGTTCTTTTTGAGGTTTTATAATCACCTTTTTACACATTTTTGTTAATATCGGCATATAACGATAAAACATTAAAATATCGCCAAAGCCTGCTTCATAATATGTAAACAGAACTTTATCCTTCAAATTTTCACCCTGCCAAATCGGTTTTTCCTTCATTAAATGAGGATATATTTTTTCTTGCGACATTATTGCACTTTGGCGGCAAAGACGTGATTCAAATGCTTTTAGTCCATTTTTATAATCTTTATTTTGCATATATGCTAAAGCCAAAAAATATGTAGCTTCCCAATCTTCAGGTTTTATATTCAATGCCTTTTTGTAACACTCTATTGCCTTTTGCGGATTATTATCATTCAAAGCAAGGTAAGCAAGATTAAAATGAGCTTCATAACCATCAGGGTTAATTTCTAATGATTTATAGTAAGCTTCTTTTGATTTTTCCCAATTTTGACACCCCTTGTATGCCATAGCAAGATTAAACCAGTTTTCATACGTGGAATTATGTTTTACAATATCGGAATATAAAGCGGCAGAAAGCTCAAAATCACCCTTATCAAGATATAAACTTGCCAAATTTTCAAGATAATATAACCTTGGAGTTAATTGCAAAGCCTTTTTTATACAAAGCTCAGACTCGGGGTAATCATTTATTTGGTGATACAAAACACCCAACAAATCCCACACTTGGTCATTTTTCGGCTCTTTTTCCAAAATTTCCATATACAAATCACGAGCCTCGGTCAACTGCCCCTGTTTATGCTTTTTAAAAGCCTGTTCAAATTTTTGGGATGAAGCCACTAAAAAATTCCCCCAAACTTATATTTGCATACCAAATATTTCGAAAATTTTGTTTATTCCAAAAATATTATACTGTAAAATTAAACCAACAATCGTACTAACAGCGACCAATATTGTCAACATAATTGCAGTGTCTTTTTTATCATTGTTTTTGGTAAATAAAATCAATAACCCCAATCCGCCAGAGGTTGACAAACCGGCAATCAATGAGCCAAAACTTATCGTATGCTTAATAAATAACAATGTCATAGCAACCGATACTGCGCAGTTTGGAATTAAGCCTAACAATGAAACCAAAAGCGGCTGCAGCGGAGAATTTATTAAACAATATTTTGCCAGATTTTCCTCTGTTCCTACAGCCTCCATAAAATAGCCCAGAGCAACGGATACAAGGAAAATAAATATAAAAATTCCAAATGTATGCTTCAGCGGATGCATCCAAAAACCTCTGGTTCTAACGGCATCACGAAGCTTTACAGGATAATGATGAGTACAATCACAATGACAATGCTCATCATGAACATGGACAAATTCCTTATCCAATGGTGCCGGCTCTTTTGCTTCATATTTAACCAAAACATCTGCCAAATAACCGACAATTACGGCTATTACAATCTTTATCAATATAATCGGTAATATTAAATAAGCACTTGAAGGCTCTGCTATCAAGACAGGTATAGCTTCATCCGAGGTTGCAATATAAACCGCCAAGATTGTACCTCTGCTTAAAATTCTTCTTACATACAAAGTGCTTGCAACCACCGAAAAGCCGCACTGTGGAAATGACGCAAACAAGCTTCCAAACAACGGACCTATCTTCTTCATCCAAAAAACAAATAAATGTTTTTTCTTTGTCATGTAATGTTCAACAATTTCAATAAATACAAAAATGACGAACAAGAACGGTATCAAATTCAAACTATCTATCATTGCATCTTTCAAAAAATCCGGCAAGAATTCAATCGGCTCGATTAATTCCTCCGGCATTGAACCGATAAATTTTAAAATGTGAGTCAATGTATGTATCAAATCCGTCATATTAAAGCCTTTCTAGTGAAACAATCCCTGAATCGAAGATATTAGATCCATATTTGCCTGCATCAATAAACCTACACCAATAGCAGTTAATAACAAGATTACCATTATCAATGTGTTATCGCCGTTCTTTTTGTTGTATTTCATAAGAGCATATAACCCTATACCGGTCGTAGAGGTTAAACCTGCCATAAGTGTCGGCAAACTTATTATTCCTTTAACATAAGCTAAAGCAAGAAATATTGATGTCAAACTGTTTGGAATTAATCCAAAAACAGCACCAATTACCGGCTGAATAGGAGAATCTATCATCATAACAGATGCAACAGCCGGAGCGCCACCCATATTCATTATTAAACAATTTATAAATATCAAGACAAAAACCGAAAACATAAAAACATTAAAAGTATGAAGTAACGGATGCGCCCACCAATACGGCGGATGCTCAACAGTCATCATTTTGTGATGACAGCAGCCGGGTTCATTGATATCAATATTTACAGCATTTGTATTTTCAAGTTTTTGTCTGGAGAAAAATACAATATCAACCAAAAAACCGACAATTACAGCAACTACTAATTTTACAATAATTATAGGTATTATAACCACAGCCTTACTAAAATCCATAAACAACAAAGGTAAAGCATCATCAGTACAAGAGATATAAAATGCAATCAAAGTACCTCTGGTTATTAATTTTCTTGAATAAAAGGTACTTGCCAAAACCTGATATCCGCATTCAGGAATAACAGAGATTACGGAACCAAAAACAGGTCCTAAATTTTTACAAAATTTTATAAATAGCCCTATATTTTTTAAGAAAAAACGTTCAATAAGCTCTATTGCGTAATATATAAAATATAACCATGGTACAAATACTATAGCTTGAATTATAGCCTCTCTGATAAATTCAGGTATAAATGTACACTGATTTATTAAAAAAGCAGGAACACCAAGCACTTGTTGTATATTTTGAATTATACCTTCCATTTCAAATCCTCACATATAACTAATTTTTCATAATTTTATCATATTTTGGACGAGGTATCAATTTGTTTTGCATAAAATACACGTAATATACTAGATTTTTTTTAATTTTGCATAAGAAGCATCCATAGCTTTTTTCCCAAGCTTACCAAAATCAACAGTATACATAATGCTATCACCTACATTTACCACATCTGTAATATGCCCTATGCCCATTTTGTCGTGAAAAACCCTTTGTCCCACAGCTAAAACATCTTCGACAAATTTATTGCTGTTCCTTTGTGCTTCACGCTCTTGTGCTTGTATTCGTTCTGCTTCAAGTCTTTGTCTGCGTTCTTCTGCCATTCTTTTTATCGCATTATCTTTAAAAAATGCTGCAATTTTTTCTTCTTCACGTTTTTTGTTTACAACTGATTTAACTATAATAGTCCTCTGAGGAGTACGATTAGAAGTCGGCTTTTTGTATGCTGAATAATTGTTATTTCCGGACGAACTTGAAGATGAAGCAAGCCCTCTTCTTTGAGGTGCAACAAAATTTGCACCAAATCCTGTTGATGGTTTTACATATCCGTCAGAGTCTGATTTTGCATAATTTTCCTTTGCCTTACTAACAGCAGAGCGGAAAGTTGAAGAATTACGGGAATAACCTTCTGATTCATAGGATTCTATAAGATTATGAGGAATTTCTTCTATAAATCTTGAAGGGTTATAATATCGGTATTCGCCCCACGTTTGGCGACGCTTTGCAGAAACAAGATACAATTTTTCCTCAGCTCTTGTAATTCCCACATACATCAAGCGACGTTCTTCTTCGACTTCGGACGGAACTTGAAGCGTTCTTTGACTTGGAAATATTCCTTCATCCATTCCTGCAATAAAGACAGTCGGAAATTCAAGACCTTTTGCAGCATGCAACGTCATCATAGTAACGTTATTTGCCTCATCAACCATAGAATCCAAATCAGACACTAATGCAACCTGCTGCAGGAATTCACCAAGCAAATTATCTTCTTCTTCTGGGACAAACTCTTCTGCTACGTTAACAAGTTCTTGCAAGTTATTTATATCATCCTGAAATTCAGGATTTGTTGCAGCTTTTGCCTGTAACTCTGCTAAATATCCTGATTTTTCAATTACGAGAGTTACAAAATCTTTTAAATTATACGCATTTTGTGCATCTCTAAACTTTTGAATTAAATTTGCAAAATCTTTTAATTTTGATTGAGTTTTGGTCGGAATTTCTGATTCCTCACAAATTTTTATAGCTTCAAAAAGGCTGATATCGCGTTCGTTTGCAAAATCAGATAAGTTTTTAATAGTTGTATCACCAATTCCACGCTTTGGTATATTTATTACTCTGCGTAAACTCTGAGAATCGTCGGTATTATTTATTAATTTTAAATAACATATAACCGTTTTAACCTCAGCTCTGTCATAAAACTTTGTACCGCCATAAATTCTATACGGAACACCTGATGCCATACATGCTTCTTCTAACGCACGTGATTGGTTGTTTGTTCTGTATAGAATTGCAAATTGATTGTAATTTCCGCCTGCGGTACGCTTTATGTTACTTATTATATAATTTGCTTCATCAGCTTCATCATCAGCTATATAGTAGCTTAATTTCTCACCTTCACCCTTATTGGAATACAAAACTTTTTCAACCCGTTCTTCATTGTTTTCAATAACGGCATTGGCCGCATTAAGAATATGAGCAGTTGAACGATAGTTTTGTTCAAGCTTAATCAGCTTTGCATCAGGGTAATCATGCTGAAAGTTTAATATTATTCTAAAATCCGCACCACGCCACGAATAAATGGATTGATCAACATCACCAACAACACATAATGAACGCTCAGAAGGAACATCTTTTGAAAGATTTGTGTATAGCATATTCACCAAATTATATTGGGCAAGGTTTGTATCTTGATATTCATCAACCATAATATGTTGAAAACGTTCATAATATTTATCCCTGACATCTTCATTTTGCTCTAAAAGCTTAACAGTAAGCATTAACATATCATCAAAATCAATTGCATTGTTGCTGTTTAACGTTTTTTCATATTCTTCATAAATAGATGCGATTCTTTGGGATTTAAAATCTTTCGCATAAGTCGAAAAATTTGTTGCATCCTGCATTTTGTTTTTTGCATTTGATATAACAGTTTTAACCATTTTTACAGGATAAACTTTTTCATCCAAATTCAGCTTTTTTATAGCTCGTGTAATAATTTGATTGGTGTCAGAATCATCATATATCGTGAAATTTTTATCCAAATGCTTTCCTGTTGCGGTGTTGTATTTGTCAATATTTTCTCTTAGAATTCTTCCGCATATACCGTGGAATGTGCCAACCCACATATATTTAACGGTATCTTCACCCAAAATTTTACCGATACGCTCTTTCATTTCCTTAGCAGCTTTATTTGTAAATGTTACGGCTAAAATATTGCGTGGCTTTATACCGTTTTTTATCATATAAGCAATTCTGGTTGTCAAAACTTTTGTTTTTCCCGAACCTGCACCGGCAAGTATTAACAGAGAACCTGTTGTCGTTTGAACAGCTTGAACCTGTTGCGTATTAAGATTTTCTAATAGATTTTCCATGACCTCTTCCCAAATCAAAAAAAATATGATATAATCTAGCATAGTTGAAAAAAATATATAATGCAAATTAAAAAGGTAAAGGAAGAAAATGACAGATAGTGATATGGGAATTTTGTTAAGTTTAGACGAAAATCAAGACGATGTTCAAAAATCGATTGTAGTACCTATTGATGACGATATGGACACTGTAAAATCAGAATCACCAAACACAGTAGATGAATTAGCAATGGAATTAGCAACAATAAAACAATCAGCAAAGAAAATTGCAATCATCGGAAGCCGTAATCTTCCAATCACCCACCAACAAATGATTGAAACCCTCGCAACCGCTCTTGTTATGCAGGGAAATACAATTATAACATCAGGCGGTTCTTCAGGAACAAACGCAGCAGCTATTCGTGGTGCAATGAAGGCTAATCCTGATAAATTGTGTGTAATTTTACCACAAACTATTGGACAACAGCCATCTGATGTTCAGGATCAACTTATTGGCGTTCCTAATATTATTGAACATTCAGACCGTGCTATGATGACTTTGGCTGATGCTTCAAGAGTTTGTAACAGAGAAATTATTGATGAATGTAATCAGTTAATATGTTTCCTTTCTCATACAAGCAGAACTTTACATAGTGCTGTTGAATATGCAGAAGAAGGTCATAAAGTTATAACTGTATTCTACCTAGATTAATCCGTTTTACTTTATATTGGTCTTTATTTGAAAATGCTTAATCCATGGGCATCTGTACTGCCTGTGCGAATAATACCAAGCCTTACGGCCTCACTATTTATATAATTTATGTACTTATGATATTCATTACCAAGTTTTTTGGCAGTATATGATTTTTCATAAGCCTGATAGTAGATTTCCGCAAATTTGATATTCTGATTCAAATTTTTATATCTTAAAAACATTTCTGTAATATAAGGATATTTGTATTTGCCCATTTCTTCCGTATACCTTGCCGGATGAGCAACTCCAACAAGTCCGTATTTTGACATTATAGTTATTGTACGGTCAAAATCTCTGTCAGGAGTTGTTCTATTCCATTTGTCCTTTTTATCCTTCTTATAAAATTCATGTTTTAAAAAACGGTCAAAAGGGTTTATGCCCCAAGTTAAAACATGAATTTCCATAGGGTAAAATGAATGTTTACTGTTTTGGTACTGAGTAAAAATTTCAATTCCAGGAATGACTTTTATGTTAGTATACTTGTTTTTATTTCTTTCAAGAACCCTTATAACCTCCTGCGCACCTAATACCGTATTGTGATCAGTAATTGCAAGCACCATATAACCATCTTTAATGTGTTTTTGGGCGTATGCTTGAGCCTCATTCATCCTTTCTTCAACAGTTGCTATTCCATCCGAATTTGTTGTATGAGTGTGAAGATTAGCTCTGTACACACCTTTAACCCTGTTTATATTATTAGGAATGTAAATCTGCGGATTTTTATCGTTAGCCTTTATAAATTCCGACAATTCTTCTGGTCCCATCACTGGTCTGAGTGCCTCTAAAGTATAAGTTAAATTGTGTGAATCTCTGATAATAGATTTTTTATACTCAATATCCGGCATTGGAGTTTTTATCTTGTATCTGTACGAATTACAGACCGAGTATCCGATAAATAATAATATCCAAAATAATATCACACAACTTATTAATTTTTTCATACCAAAACCTGCAATCATTTATACTTAACAAGTATATATATTTTACTAATATTTTGCAATCGCTAAACATGTAAAAAAAAGAGGACAAAAGTCCTCGTTGGAATTAAGAATAGCTGGAAGTATGAAAAAGATTTTTAATCTATAACTACATTAAATAAAATAATTGTATTTTTTACAATTAAACAGTCGGGTAATATATTTTAACTTTTTGTACATAAGTTCTATTTTTTATTGTAGAATTTTCATATGGATATTGTTGAGGTTAAAGAAGTATGGAACAAGGTTAAATGCGAGCTTGAGGCAAATTTGCCTGAGCATGTTTTTAATACTTGGGTTAAACCTCTTGAGGCGGCAGACTGTGAAAACAATACGCTTGTCTTGTTATCCCCTCATCCTATGGCAATAGACATTATAAAAAAAGGCTGGACTGAAAAAATCAAAGAATCCGTAAGGTCGGTTTTGGGAGAAAGTGCAACTTTTTCTCTTACTTATGACCCTGATTATGCAAAAAAATATATAAAAGCACGCAAAACAGAATTATCAAAACAAATTGCAGGGCAAACCGAAGAAGAAAAACAAGAGCAGGATGCAAAAAAATCTTTGGCACAAATGCAATCGAGTGCAAATTTGAATCTTAATTTGAAATTTGAAAATTTTGTTGTCGGTGATAATTCAAGTTTTGCTTATAATGCGGCATTTTCAGTTGCAAACAATCCTGCTAAAAAGTTTAATCCGCTGTTTATATATGGCGCATCCGGTTTAGGAAAGACTCACCTCCTGCAAGCAATCGGGCATTATATTATTTTTAACAAACCTCAATTGAGAGTGCGTTATATTCGTATGGAAGAATATTTTAACGAATGGGTAAAATGCTTTCAATACAATTCAACACCTGACAAAAAACGTTCAACAGACACAAATAACACAATGATGAGAAAATTCCATCAGAAATTTCAAAATATTGATATCTTACTTATGGATGATATTCAGTTTATTGAATCAAAAAGCGGTACAATGAAAGAATTTTTCTCAACTTTTGAGGCTTTATACACAAACAACAAGCAAATCGTAATAGCATCAGACAGATTGCCTGCAGATATACCAAAGCTTGATAATCGTCTGAGAACCCGTTTTGAAACAGGTTTGGTTGTTGATATTAAACCTCCGGCTTTTGAAACAAGGGTTGAAATCGTAAAAGCTTATGCTGCCAGTCTAGGAGTTGAGGCCGAAGAAGATGTCTTTGAATATATTGCGGATAACTTTGTAAACAATGTTCGTGAGCTTAAAGGCGCATTCAACAAAGTTAGCGCATACGCAGAATTTTTTAATCAGGGAATTACAATAGAAACCGCACAAAAAGCTCTTAATTGTGAGGTTCGTAAAAGAGATTTGACCATAGACAAAATCGCTCAATCTGTTGCAAATTACTATAGCTTAACTCTGAAAGAATTAAAAAGTACCGCACGTCAGCAAAAAATTGCAAAAGCTCGTCATATCGCCATTTATCTTGCCAGAGATGTTTTGGGAATGAGTTATGAATCAATCGGAGAATATTTTGCCAAAAAACACTCCACAATTATGTATTCCTGCGATATGGTGGTTGATAAATTAAAAGTTGATAACGAACTGCAAAATATTATTGACGAAATAAAAACAACATTTAAGGAGTAGGGGAAATGTTTGATTATATAAAAGGAATTTTTACATACAAAACCTCCGGTACTAAAGGATGCTATGCAACTGTTGAAGCTGCCGGCGCAGGTTACAGTTTTGAAATTATGGAAAGAGATTTTACAAATCTTCCCGAAATTGGAGATGAAATAAAAATATACTCAGTTTTAATACACAGAGAAGATAAAATGTGTCTTTGCGGATTTTTAAAACGTGAAGACAGAGATATATTTAATATCTTAACCTCAGTTTCAGGAGTAGGCACTAAGATGGCACTTGTTTTGCTAAATTCTTTCGGCGTTTCCGATTTAGTCGGATTTGTACTTGACGGTGATTTTAAAGAACTGACAAAAGCAAAAGGAGTAGGTCCGAAACTTGCGCAAAAAATTATATTAGAGTTGAAGGATAAATTAACCTCTTACCAGGGAAGCACACTACCACAAAAAACTATGTCAAAAATTTCCTCCGAAGGAAATCAGAATATAGAAGATGCTCAAATGGTACTGTTATCACTGGGTTATAACAACAATGAAATTGCACCTGCGATGGAAAAAGTTCTTGCTAAAATATCAGATAATGCACCGGCAGAAGAAATTTTAAAAGAAACTCTAAGAATTTTATCCGTATAAGTTAATTCAGATGTCCATTTTCGCCTTTTTCAATAAAACTCTTTGCCTTTTGCGCTATAGACTCATTCATAAATTGTGCAATCAATCTGTCCTTTTTGGAAATGTCAGATTTTTGTGAAATTTTTTTGGTAATTTTTGCAATAAAATCAACAAGCGGCAACACCTGAAATTCATCAAGCATTATTACATAATCTCTTATTGAAAATATGAAATTATCCTCTTTGCTATCCGCAGCGCTTCTTTTTACCATAGCAATATCAACGATATCCGGATTTTTCATATCCAAACAATTAACTTGATAACACATACGACATTTTGCAAGTTGATCATGAAAATACTGCAAGTCATCGCCATCTGTATCGTTGGTTAAACGGCATTTTAAATTATAACTGCTGTAGTTCATGTTTCCATGCTTAACCTGACCGTTTATCGCCTTGTACAGACCGTCTGTTTTATATTTGGTATTCACAATCGAAAGATTATTTATTCCTTGAAATGATACTTGCATATTTATATTTCTAATTCACGTAAATTCACTTTTTTGGGGGGTACTTTTTTATAATGTAATAACCCGTTCAAAAAATCTAGACTTTCTTTTATTTTGTATTTGTTTGCTTCCATGACAACTTTTGTCGGATAAATATCAGATGTCGTATGAAAACCCAAAGGCTCATATTTTGATATAGTGTCAAATGGTCCGTTTGTTATTGCTTCTAATTTCATTCTTGTACCATTTTGTTTGAAAAAATCCTCAAATACTTGACGAAATAACGCCTTGCCGCCAAATTTTACCTTTTTACCAACCTCAACAGGCCAGGTACAAATACAATCCAATGAGGTCGTTTTATCAGGAAAATATGTTATTATTCCACATACTTTGTTATTGGATGTTGCAATATATGTTATATTATTCGGATTTGAAGCATTATATACCGCATATTCTAGCATTTCATGCCATCTTGAATACTGAGATTTAGACAACCCGGGCATTAAAGATTCAAAATTAATTTTTCCTTCTAAATCCTTAACAAATTTTAAATCAAAATTATCCTCTATTTTATATATGTTAAGATTCGCACACTTTGAGGTTAACAAACCTTTAAATTGAGGAGTTATACGATATTGGGGGTATTGTGATTGAGTTGTTATTTTCATTGTATTTTATAAAACATGTAAATTTAAAATTTGCTATTCTTGATTTTATTATTTATTTGTAATACAATTCTCTTGTAGGAATTAATTGGGGTAAATTTGAATGCTGGTTTCATCAATAGGGTATTTTAATCCGCTAACAAATATGGCTCACAGGGATTATGTAGTAAATAATCAATCTTCTAAAGTTAACTTAAACGAAGGTTTTGGACATATTAATGAAGGCCGTATAAAAGAAAATGAGAGTTATTTTACCCGTTTTTTGGATAACTGTAAATCCTTGTTTTCAAATGATAAACAGGATGAAAGCCGTAAGTATTTATCTCTGATTGCTTAATTAATTTTCGAAAAGTTATCTTTATTTACCTCTTTAACAGTATATTTAGTTGCCTTTAAATTTGCTTTTTGTGGTATACAGAAACCAAAACAACAAATTCCGTCTTTATTACTTTCTGCAAACATTTTACCGTTATGACTCTCAATTATCTGCTTTGCCAAATACAAACCCAAACCTGTTCCTGAACTGTTTATGTTGGCATATTTTGTCTTTTTAAACTTGTCAAAAACTGTAGCAAGCTCTCCTGATGGAATTTCATTACTTTGATTTTGGACATAAAATGACAAATTATTGTGGGAATTTTCTATACTTACCACAATTTCTGTATCACAAAAACCGTACGTTATGGCATTTGAAAGTAAATTTTGAATAACACGCATTATTTGTAACCTGTCAGCATAAATGCTTATTGGCAAACCGGTATAATCAAAATTTAAAATTTGGTTCTTTTTGGCTGCCAAAACCTTTGTTTCTTCACATATTGCTCTAATTAATTTGATAATATCAAATTCTGATTTATTGAGAGGAATTTTCCCCAAATCGTTCCTGTAAGTTTCCATAATAGTTCCAATAAGATTTGACATGTATTTACAAGATTCTTGAGTCAAGGATATAATCTCCTGCTGCTCAGAATTCAACTTACCAAAAGCCTCGTTTTTTAAAAGGTTTAGGGAATTTATTTGTGCATTTGTCGGGGTTTTGAGATCATGTACAACTGTTGCAACAAAAGCCTGCTGGTTATTTTCAATCTCTCGTACAAAACGTAAATTTTTCGCAAGATGCCTGTTTTGACAAAACAAATATATTGCCATCAAAAGGAGTAAAAACGTTGATATAGTGTAATAAATATTCACAATAATAATTTTATAAACTAAATTAGCAGATAATATTAGCCACTAGACTAATTTCAGATAAAATAAAAACCGACTCTTTGTTAAGAGTCGCTTCTAAAATAAAAACCATTGCAATTGGGGTAAACTGCACTGGTTTTGTAGGGTAAATGAAAAGAGTTAAGTCTTTCAAATGATTTCACTATGCCATATATGGCATGTGAATGTATGTTGATTCGGTTTTATTATTTTTTCTTGTTGGGGTAACAAGTGTATTATAAGCCTTAACAAAGTTGTAGCCTAATGCTTTAATAGGGTTTGTTTGAACCATATCAGCATTTTTAGCTTCAAACATATCTTTCTCAAAATTTATTTTAGTATTTGGTTTTTTGTCTAATGACATAACACCAATTTTATTATTATTGTTATTATAATTTTGGTTTTCACCAAATGATATATATTTTTTACTGTATGTATTTAAGTTAATTGGATTGATTGTTAACATAATTAACCTCCTTTGTTTGTTATTAAGTGTTATTTGAACACTTCATCTAACATTTTTACTATAATCTATAATAAAAATTTTGTCAACCCCTATTGTTAACTTTTATTAAGTGGGTGTAAACAATTGCAATAAGTGGAATTGGGTATAAAGTGTACAAAATGCACTTATTGGGCGTTTTGAGTTGTTTGTTCTTTTGGTAAAAAATCCCCCACTCGGGTGATATTTAGCATGCCAATAGCAAAAAATGCTGTTTTTATACGGTTATCCTAAATTAATCCTTTAGTTCAATTCTGCATACCAAAATTTTTAAATCTTATAACTATTTACCTAAATTATTAAAAAATGAGGAATGTATGTACAATGGGGGAGAGAAATAAATTTCAAGACAAAACGTTATTTAGAAAATCTAAGTAGGTCGGCGTTGCTACGCCGACAATGAGCATGTCATTTCGAGGTGTAAACCGAGAAATCCAGCCTTTATATAACATAACAAATAAAAGTCTTGTAGGGTGCATCGTTTGATGCACCAAAATATAAATGGTGCGGTTAAAACCACACCCTACATCTGCCCTCTCCTACTCTTTAGGAGAGGGTAATTACAAGTAGTAGGTCGGCGTTGCTACGCCGACATAATGATGTTGGGTTTGAAAATATACTTTTTGGCAGACTGAACTCTATCCTACGGCTAAGTTTCGTAAACTCAACTTGATTTTCCAGCCTCTCCCATACTGAGAGGTTTTAGCTATATTTACTACAACATTGTATATAATTGCAAAATCGCTATAACCGTATTTGTTTAGCAGCTATTAAAGAACATATAAAGATATTATAAAGATTGTAAATTTTACACTTGCTTTTATCCGCACTTTGCATTATAATGTATTTGTGAAAAAAATCACGAATTGAGCATACTATTTATGCTATATTAATATAAAGGAGAAAAAAATGGCAACAAAAAGTAAAAAAACAGTTGAAAAACTTGAAAAAACATTAAACAAGTCTACTGTTGTTGACAACGCAGAACAGTTAGAATTACTTATTGAAAGAGTAAAAAAAGCTCAAAAAGTATATTCTACATTCACTCAAGAACAAGTAGATAAAATTTTCAAAGCTGCAGCAACAGCAGCAGATAAAGCTCGTATTCCTCTTGCAAAAATGGCTGTTGAAGAAACAGGAATGGGTGTTTTGGAAGACAAAATCATCAAAAATCACTTTGCATCAGAATACATTTACAACAAACATAAAAACGCAAAAACTTGCGGAATTATAAGTGAAGACAAAGCTAATGGAACAAAAATTGTAGCTGAACCTTTAGGTGTTATTGCAGGTATCATTCCTACAACAAACCCAACTTCAACTGCAATATTCAAATCATTAATAGCTTTAAAAACAAGAAACGGTATAATCTTTTCACCACACCCAAGAGCAACCAAATCAACTATTGCAGCTGCAAAATTAGTATTAGAAGCAGCTGTTAAAGCAGGTGCTCCGGAAGATATTATCGGTTGGATTGATGTTCCTTCAGTTGAATTATCAGGACAATTGATGAACCACACAAGTATTGCTTGCATTTTAGCAACAGGTGGCCCGGGAATGGTTAAAGCCGCATATTCATCAGGAAATCCGGCTTTAGGTGTTGGTCCCGGTAATACCTCAGCTGTTATAGATGAAACCGCTGATATTAAAATGGCAGTATCTTCAATATTGATGTCAAAAACATTTGATAACGGTATGATTTGTGCATCTGAACAATCAGTTATCGTTGTTGAAGATGTTTACGAAGACGTTAAAAAAGAATTCATATACAGAGGCGCTTATTTAGTAAGCAAAGATGAACAAAAGAAAATGGTTGATTTACCGTTTATCGATCCGAAAAGAGGAACAGCTCATCCTGCAATCGTTGGTCAACCGGCACATAAAATCGCTGAATTGGCAGGATTTTCTATTCCTGAAACATCTAAAATATTGTTAGTTGAAAGACCTTCTGTTGATTGGGAAGATCCGTTCTCAAGAGAAAAATTATCTCCAATCTTGACTATGTACAAGGCTAAAAATTATGAACAAGCCGCAGAAATGGCTTTTGAATTAGTTTCAAAAGGTGGTGCAGGTCATACCTCAGTTCTTTATACAGATGCCAGAACATCCGAAAGAATTGATCATTATGCAGAATTGATGCCATCTTGCCGTGTATTGATTAACTCACCGTCATCACAAGGTGGTATTGGTGATTTGTACAACTTTAAGCTAGAGCCGTCATTATCTTTAGGCTGCGGTTCTTGGGGTAAAAACGCTGTATCAGGTAACATCGGCGTAGAAAACTTACTAAACTATAAAACAGTTGCTGAAAGGAGAGAAAACATGTTATGGTTTAAGGTTCCTCAAAAAATTTACTTTAAACGTGGTGCTATCGACTTAGCTTTACGTGAATTACAAGGTAAAAAACGTGCGTTTATCGTAACAGACAGATTCTTATTCAATTCAGGCGCTGTATATAGTATTACTAATGTCCTAGATGAAATCGGAATTGATTATCAAATATTCTTTGATGTAAAACCTGATCCGACATTATCAACTATTAACCAAGCAATGGATATTATAAGACCTTACGAACCTGATGTAATCATATCATTAGGTGGTGGTTCTCCGATGGATGCTGCAAAAATTATGTGGCTGATGTATGAACAACCGGATACAGATTTTTCAGACATTTCTATGAGATTTATGGATATCAGAAAAAGAATTTGCAGAATCCCTGATTTGGGTAAAAAAGCTACTATGGTTGCTATTCCTACAACATCAGGTACAGGTTCTGAAGTTACACCATTTGCAATCATCACAGATGATGAAACTCATGTTAAATATGCAATTGCAGATTACGCTCTAACACCAAATATGGCAATTATCGATCCGAACTTTGTTGACGGTATGCCAAAAGGTTTGACAGCGGCATCAGGTATTGACGCTTTAGTTCACTCAATTGAAGCTTATGTATCTTGTATGGCTACAAACTTTACAAATTCAAATGCTTTGGAAGCTGCAAAATTGGTATTCAAATATTTGGAAAGATCTTGGTCCGAAGGTTCTAATGATCCTATCGCAAGAGAAAAAATGCACTATGCAGCAACAATTGCAGGTATGGCATTTGCAAACGCATTTTTGGGATTGTGCCACTCTATGGCTCACAAATTGGGTGCAATGTTCCATGTTCCACACGGCGTTGCTAACGCATTGTTAATCAGACAGGTAATCAAATACAATGCTGTAGATTGCCCGAAAAAACAAGCAACATTCCCTCAATATAAATTCCCTAACGCAAAAGCTAAATACGGTCAAATTGCTGATGAATTAGGCTTAGGCGGTAAAACTGAAGATGAAAAAGTTGATTTGTTAATTAAAGCAGTTGACAAATTGATGAAAGCAGTTAATTTACCAAATTCTATCAAAGATTTTGGTGTAACAGAAGAAGATTTCTATGCAAAATTAGATGAAATGGTTGAATTGGCATTTGACGATCAATGCACAGGCGCTAACCCTGCATATCCTCTAATGTCTGATATCAAAGCAATCTATATAGATGCTTTCAATGGTGTTGTCAGAGATTATTATCCAACAACAAAAAAATCATCAAAATCTTCTAAATAATTAACTTAAAGTCGGCGTTGCCACGCCGACCTACAACGAAAAGGTGCGTCAAATGACGCACCTTTTCAATTAATTGGTTCGGTTAAAACTAAACACTACATATTTATTTTATCGCATAATCTATGCAATTTCCCACTCTTTTGTTTGTATATTTTTTACAAAAATTTCTTTTGGATTAATTCGTGTTCTATATTTAATTTTAATTCCACAAAGTTTAAATTGCTTTCTTATAATATTAGACGTATATGTACCCCCATATATAGGTTGCAAAAATGTTCCAAAACATTTTTTATAATCACTTAACCCTTTATGTTTTCCGCTTCGTAAATAAGGATATGCATCCCCTGTTTCAAAATAACCTGTTCTGCCAAAAGACTCTCTTACTGCGCAAATAGATTTAAACAATAAATATTTATTTATACCAATATCTTTTTCATTTTTCGAACAGCCCCACCAATAATATGCGCTTTTTTTATATATTAAAATTATAGTTGCAGCAATATACTCATTTTTATGATTATCTTTTAAAAAAAATACCCTGCATCGTCCTGACGGAACTAGTTTTGAAAAAATATATAAATGAAAGCTATCATCAATTATTCCACGGGAATTATCTGTTCTGGTGTAAGTTTCTTTATGCAACTCAATATATTTTTTGCAATCATCTTTCGAACCATTGGATTCTACCACTGAATACCTTGTGGAATTTCCAATTTTTCGTATCGCTTGACGAGTCGTTTCTTCACAATCTGCCAACATTTTCTCATCAGATTTTGATAAATCAACCAGATATGTATATCTGATATTAGGTTCAAAACCAAAAAATATTGCAGGATTAATTAAATTACATCTGGCAGGATTATTAGCATCAGTTAAGGGTGAAAAATTTACAGTAAATTCCTTTATTTTATGTTCTTTTATATAAAAATCAATATATTCTTGAAAGAATTTTTGTAATTTTTTCAGTTGCTTAGGCGGTAAATTGTCTTTTACGCAAAACCCCCACTGAGATGTTAGTGTTCTTTTGGGTGTTAAGTGTAATTGAATAACAAAGATAATTTCATTTTTGTCATTTAATATACAAAAAGATTTATTTTTATATGAGTTATGCCGATGTATTTTAATTACATCATACAAAAAATATGCCCAACCCATAGAATTAGAATTCACAAACTCATCCCATTGTTCTTTTTGGATATCTGAAAAATGTTTTATCTTATACAACATAAATATTAATGTACTCCATTATGCACTAGTTTATTGAATTAATAGCTATTACTAATTAGGTATACCTTATTGTAGATAATAACATAGAATTATAATGTATGCAAGTTGATAAAAATGGCACATCAAATAATAAAGCTAGGCTCATTAAAATAATCGGAAAAATTATAAAGGAGCACAGATTAAAGACAAAGAAAGGAATTCTATTACATTCCTATGAATTTGATATTCCTAGCAGCTCATTAAATCTTATTGAACGAGGACTAAGAGATTCTCAAATTACAACTTTATGGAAAATTGTAAATTCTTTTGGTATGACTTTTGGAGAATTTATAAATGAAGTCGAGCAACAATTACCAAAAGATTTTACACTAATCGATGATAAATAATATAAGTTCAATATCGGCGTGACAACGCCGGCCTACTCTTATATTTATCCCTAATATTTACCCTTTGAGCGTTCTATATCTCGTTGTTGGTCTTTTTTAGCTAAGGCATCACGTTTGTCATATAACTTTTTACCTTTTGCAAGTGCAATTTCAACCTTTGCAAATCCGTGGGTTAAAAAGACCTCCAATGGAACTATTGTATAGCCGTCTTTTTTTATTTTAGAATGCATTTTTAATATTTCTTTTTTGGTCAAAAGAAGTTTTCTGACTCGTTCTTCTTTATGGTTATTTCTGTTTCCCTGTTCATACAGCGAAATATGACAGTTGTATAAAAAAATCTCATTATCCTCTATTTTGCAAAAACTGTCTTTTAAATTTATCGCATTTTTACGAATGGATTTTATTTCAGTTCCGGTCAAAACCATACCGGCTACATATTTATCGAAAATGTTGTAGTCGTGAAAAGCTTTCCTGTTTGTTGTTATAACTTTTTTGTCCATAAATTCATTATAGCATAGAGGGTTTTTTATACAAATTATGATTCATACAAAAAACATTTACAGCTATGAGTTTGCGAGAAATCTATTTTACTTGGTTCTGATTTTTTACAAATATCTTTGATATAAGGGCATCTTGTATGGAATTTGCAACCGGAAGGCAAATTTTCAGGAGATGGTAATTCTCCTTTTAGCGCTGACTTTTCTCTGTTTTTATCTCCGCCAAGTTCCGGTACAGCACTTAACAAAGCCATTGAATACGGATGTTTTGGATTACTGAAAATTTCTTCAGTATTCCCGATTTCAACAATCTCACCCAAATACATAACTGCTATTCTGTCAGACAAATATTTTATAACACTTAAATCGTGAGATATAAATAAAAAAGTTAAATTAAAATCCTGCTTTAATTGTTTTAACAAATTAATTATTTGTGCCTGAATACTTACATCAAGCGCACTAACAGGCTCATCTGCTATTATAAACTCCGGATTTAAAATCAAAGCTCGTGCAATAGCTATTCTTTGCCTTTGACCACCTGAAAACTCGTGAGGATAATTATTTAAAGAAGTTTCATCTAATCCTACTTTTTTAATTGTTTCCAGCACGGCTTTTTTTATTTGTTCTTTTGTAAGATTTGTATTAATTTCTAACGGTTCAGATAGTATTTGCCCTATTTTCATCTTGGGATTCAGGCTTGAATATGGATTTTGAAATATCATCTGAACTTTTTTATAGAAATCTTTTATTTCCTCACGGGATTTTATAGCTAAAATATCTTTGCCGTCAATTAAAATTTTTCCTGATTTCACATCAATAAGCTTCATTAAAGCCTTTGCCAAAGTAGATTTCCCACAACCGGATTCCCCTGCTATTGCAAGAATTTCACCTTTTTTAATTTCCAAATCAAGTCCATTTACTGCATAAACATTTTGAACGCCACCAAAAGCATTTTTCTTTGTCTGATATACGATATTCAAATTTTTTATTTCCGCAAGATTACCTGTCATAGTGAAATTTTATCCTAAAAAGTTTTTTATTCAATTGCCGTTATTACTTAAATAATGCTTCAAAAATCCCTTCTGAATATGTCGGATGGGCAAAACATATTTCTTTTAGCTTATCTGTTGAAATACTGTTTTGCATTGCAATCAAAACTTGTTGTAATAACGATGATGCCTCCGCAGATACTATATGTGCGCCTACTATTTTATCATTTTGAGTTAATATTTTTATAAACCCGTCTGTTTGACTATCACAATGAGCTTTTCCAAGTGCAGACATCAGAACAAAGTGTTTTTTGTACGAATGAGGCTCTAAATCTTGTTCTCTTTTACCTGTCCATGCAATTTCGGGAGTTCCGTATATCACACTCGGAGTTAAATCCTTTATAAAATTTATCCCATCAATCTGCTCTATTGCCTGCTTTATCGCAAAATGAGCAAGCTGAATTTCTCCTGAAACATCACCTATATATTGAACACCTTCAATCTTTTTTGTCATATTTAAAGTTCTGCCAACAGCAACTAAAACTATCTCAGGTTTAATCATTTCACCATTAGATAATGTAATAGATTTGTTTTCAATTTTTTCAATTGATGTTTGAGTATAAAAATTTATTTTTTGAGTTTTGAAAATTCGCTCAATTCTTTTTGATACCTCAACATCTGCCAAAGGTAAAAGATGCTCAGCCAATTCAACAATCGTTGTTTCAACCCCAAAATTTGACATAATTCTTGCCCATTCAATTCCAATAGCACCTGAACCAACAATTAAGATACTTTGTGGTAATTTTTTTAAATTCAAGATATCATCTGAAGATAATAAAAATTCATGGTCAAATTCTAAACCTTTAATAATCTTTGGAGAAGAACCTGTAGCACATATTATTTTATCGCAGTTATATAATATTCCTTCTGCTTCAATTCTTTTATTATCAATAATTTGCGCTTGAGCCTTTATGGTAAATACTTTTGCATTTTTAAGTGCAAGCTCTATTCCTTTGCGGAGCTTTTCTATAACAATATTTTTTCGTTCAATTACCTTTGACCAGTCCAAATCAACATTTTCAGCCGAAATACCAAATTCTTGAGCATTTTTTATTTGCTGAAATAATTCTGATATATGCAATATAGTTTTTGTCGGAATACAACCCCTGTTAAGACAAACTCCACCGATATTATCTTTTTCAAAAAGTACTACTTTTTTACCTTGATTTCCGGCATGAATTGCCGCAGTATAACCGGCAGGACCACCTCCAACTATTCCTATATCAAAACTTTCAACCATTTACAACTCCTAAGATTCTTTTATATATCTCTTTACACCATTATCCTCTGGTGTAAACTCTTGGCAGACGAACTTTTAATCTACAGGTAAGTTCATAATTTATTGTATTTAATATTCTTGCCCATTCATCAATTGAATGTTGTTCATCCAAAACAGTTATTATATCACCAGTTGACGCTTTAACTCCTGTTATATCAAACATCATTTGATCCATTGTAATATTACCAACCTGAGGAACCTCAACTCCGTTTAAGACGCCTTTTATCTTGTTTGATAAAAGCCTTGGCACACCATCTGCATATCCTATAGGAACAGTTGCAATAGTTCTGTCGCCTTTTGCCGTATAGGTATGACAATAACTTATACCTTCGCCATCTTTTGCAATATGAATATTTACTATACGACCTTTCAATGAAATCAATTGTTTTAAATCAGGCTTTTTAAATTCCACATCCGGAAAATCCGGATACAAACCATACAAAGAAATTCCTATTCTTCTCATATTAGAATTTGGAACATCATAACAAATACTGCCTGCGGTATTTAAAATATGCAAAAGTAAACCGTCTGTGTTTATATTATCAATTACACTATTCCATTTCTTAATTTGTTCTGTTGCTTTATCCAGTTCTTCTGCTGCCGCAAGATGGGTAAATATTCCTCTAAGATCAATATAATCAAGCTTTTGTACCTTATTAATAAATTCAACAGCTTCATCTGCTCTTATCCCAATTCTATTCATGCCTGTATCAAGCTTTATATGAGCTTTTGGTTTAACTCCAAGCCTTAAATATGTTTGCTCACAAGCTTTTATATGTTCTTTTGAAAAAATAGGGATATTCAAATCATATTTAACGGCACTTTCTACAGCCCATACAGGAACCGCGCCAAGGATTAAGATATCACAATTTATACCTGCATTTCTAAGGTCAACACCTTCATCAATAGATGCTACACCAAGCATATCAATACCGGATGCTAATATTGTCGGAGCAAGCATTATTGAACCATGTCCATAAGCATCAGCTTTTACAACACCTAATAATTTTACACCTTTTGGAATATTTGCTTTTATCTCTTTAATATTATGCTCAAGATTTGAAATATTTATCTCAACCCAAGCATCTCTGTGAATATTTACATTTGTTTGTCTAGTATTCTTCATAACTATAAGTATATGACAAATCCGTTTATTAAGCAATTTGTAAAAAGCTAATATCTTGTCCAAATTATGTATATACTACCCTTTTAATACTTCTATATACTCGTAATCTGCAAGATAAGGAAGATGAGCTTCTGTAATCAATTCACCGGGTAACAAAATCGAAATTCCGGGTGGACACTCTGCAACAACCTCTCCTGATAATCTGCCTACCGCATCTTTTTTAGGTATTATCTCTTTTTCTGAAAAATAAGCCTCTCTCAAACTCTTTTTAATAATCGGTGTAAGCATAGGCATGTGCTTTTTGTTTTCAAGATAATAAATATCTTTGTAATTATGAATATCAATTTTGTGTAAACACTCAACCAAATATTCAAAATCTGAGCGTTTGTTACCAATATTAGACAGTAGCAAAAGACCTTCATCAGAAGCACTTTCTACCTCTATGCCAAAATCAATTTCCAAAATTGACTCTAAACGCTTTCCTGACAAACCGTCAGCTTTGATAAATATTTTCGTTACATCGGTTTTATAACCAAATCCGGCCTTCAAGTGATGAATAGTATTCATTTTATCAATTTCGGAGCGAAGATATTTTGCATTTGATATTGCCCTTGCAAGCTGCTTTTGCCCTCTTGATGATTGCAAATTAGCCCTTGCTGCATCTAAACTGCCCAAAAGCATTAAAGAAGGACTTGTGGTATGTAAAAGCATCAAGGCTCGTTCTACATCATCAGCAGGAACTTTAGAATTTTCACTTATATGAAGCATTGAAGATTGACTCATACTGCCGCCTGTCTTATGCAGAGAATGAACAACGATATCAGCACCTAATTTCAAAGAGGTTTCCGGCAATTTTTCATTAAAATTCCATAAGCAGCCGTGTGCCTCGTCAACAACCAATGGTACATCATATTTTTTACAAATGTCAGCAATAGCTTTGATATCAGAAACAACTCCCTCGTATGTCGGATTTGTTATCCATACCATAGAAACATCATCATTATTTTTTAATAAATTTTCTACATCCTTGGCTTCAATATTTCCCCAAATACCCCATTCCGAAAGTTTTTCCGGAATTATCCACAAAGGATCGGCGCCTGATATAATAAGACCTGTTAAAACAGAACGATGACAATTTCTGTTTACTATAACTTTTTGACCTTTTTTAGTTAAACCCATTGCAATAGCAAGATTACCCACAGTTGAACCGTTCAACAAAAAAAATGTTCTTTTTGCTCCGAAAGCCTGAGCTGCAAGAATTTCAGCTTCTTTTATCGGTCCTGTTGCAGGAGTTAGTGTACCCAAATTATCAAATTCATCAGTTGTATCTACCTTTAAGGCTTTTTGCCCTACCAAATTCTTAAAATCAGGCAACGTACCAAGACCTTTTGTGTGTCCGGGAATATGAAACTGATATGTCGGATTGTCATAAGCTGTCTTTAAGGCTTCTACAATCGGGGCTTTTACTTTTAAATCTTTATCGTTTTTCAAAATATTGGGCATACCAAAAATATACTACAAAAAACTTTAATTTTCTAAAAAAATATGTTACAATCTTTACATAATGAAAAAGATAAACACTATCCCGAAGCTAGATATTATATTATTCCTCTTTGTGCTGTTTTTAATCCCACCGACAGCATATTCAAACGATGAAATATCCGAAGAACTGCTTGAAAATCCGCAAAAAGACGAAATTGTATTGAATCTTGAACAGGAGAATAAGCAACCAGAAGAAGTCAAAACCGATGAAGCTGCCGAAAATAACGAAATAGAATTTGAATTATTTAAAAAACTTGATGAAGAAAAACCAACAGAGGAAATTCAAGAAGAATCCCTATTTGGAAAAATATTACACAGCAAAATTACAAGAACAGATGTTCCGACATATCTTTTACAAGATGATTTGACCTTTGAATTTAAAAAAGGTCCGTTTAGCAAAATTCAGCCTTGGATTGCGTACAGAGGCGGGCTTCAAGCTTCATGGCTCAGCAGCCAATATTCAACAACATACGAAAATTATGAAAATCAAATAGGTATGTACGGTTCTTTCAGAAATCCTAATTATAAATTTCAATTAACCTTTAACCCCATACACAAACAAGGGACAAACTATCTTGAAAAATTTATAGCTGATGCTTTTATAGTAAACACAAGTATACCAAACCATCAAATTGTACTCGGTAATTCAAGAATAAATACAGGTATTGAAGGCGGAAAATCGTCTTATGTTCTGCCATTTGTAACACGTTCACAAATTGCCAGAAACTACGGCAACTACCGTTCTTTAGGTGCAAAAGTTATAGGTAACTATCAATACGTAGATTACAACTTGTTTGTCGGAAGTGGTGGAAGATCAATTATAAGCGGTTTTCCCGGTGCGGAATTTAACGGCTGGATAAATTTCAAACCTTTTGGCAACAAATCACAAAAATACGGTAAATTTATAATAGGCGGCGGGTACAACCACGGTCATAACAGAACAGATTATAATGTCGGCAGTGTCTATGTTTCATATAATCATAAAAGATTATGGACAAACTTTGAAGCCGCAATAGCCAACGGCTCAAACGGTTCAACCGGAATTACATCAAATAAATCTTGCGGCTGGGCATACACACTGGGGTGGAAATTTACTCCACACGTACAATTAATAGGCAGAGTAGACCAATTTGATCCGGACAGAAATAAAGCACACGACTTGAAAAGAGAATACACAATTGGCATAAACTGGTTTATAAAAGGTCAAGCACTGAAGATTGTACTAAATTACGTATTTTGCGACAACCAAAATGCCAAAGACAGCCATAAAATTATCCTTGCAACGCAAATATTAATATAAAATTTTGTAATATATCTAGCAAAATATTGTTTTTTGATACTTTAGTATATAATTTTAAATAATCAATTACCAAGGAATATCCCAAATAATGTACACTAACACTGTATCAAACAATCTAATATATAATAATTTCAAAAATGTTCAACAAAGATTTTCAAAACATAAAAAATCTGACTTGAAAAATTTTGATACAGAAAATTCTTCTCCCCATAAAACAAATGATAAAAAAAATAAATTAACAATTATCGGATTATCCACTCTTGGTGTCGGCATGTTGTTTATGTCTAAAGGGGTGCAGAAACATTCTAAAAATTTCCTTGAGTTTTTAAAAGGGCATCTTGAAAATAAATTGAATAACTCTTTTTTAGATGAACATACTCCAAAAATTTCTTTTTATGAACATTTTATAAGAAGAATTAATTCTTTTATAAAAAAATCCGAAAGTATAAATAATATTAACTCATTAAAAGATATATTATTTATGAAGCTTATGTACAAAACTTCTATTACAAAATCAATTCATAAATCGATTTCTGATTTATTTGAGAAATTATCGAGAAATACGGTCAAAAAGTCGTACAAGAAAACACAAAAACAATTTAATAAAATGTATGATAAATTTGACAAACTTGATGAATATATACTGAAAAATTTTGGAGATGAAATAGTAGAATTTGACAAAACCAAATATACAAAAAAACAATTAGTAGAAATGGCACGTAATTGTCGGGAATATGTTCGTTTGGTAATATACGCATTTCTGCACGAAAACACTCAGCAAACAAGATACGAATACATGAAACAAGCGACCTCTGAGCTTTATACAAAGTTTTGGGATGCATCATTTAAAGAATTTTGGACAAAAAATAACAAATTTAAACGAAAAGAAATGTGGCAAACTTTTATCGCTGCAGAACAAGTAAAAGCAAACAAAACAGATTTAGCAAAAAATATAGCATTTGCCAGAGATATGTTATCATATACTGATGCTGAAATGAAGGCCTACATTTCAGGATATATTGACAATATCAACAGTATTATTTCCGAAAATGATGCTATTGGAGTGGATATAACAAAAAGACTTAAATGGTTTATGAAAGACTCATCATCATTAGAGTTTCACAAGGAAAATTTTTTAAATGAATTAAATAAACTTGAGCAACACTATAATCAAAACAAAGAATCTGATCAAATTGTCAATGATATAAATACAAACATAAAACTTATACGAAACATAATCAGTGAAGAAGCTCCCGGACAATTACAACAAATGATTGATATATATAAAAAAATTGCGCCATTTGAATTGTCAAAATCCGGAGCATTAGAAAGCGTAAAAAAAGCAATAACAATGTTTGATAACTCAATAAAACTTGAAAGTAAAGAATTTTTTGATAAATTAAGAGATTTAGAGATAGGCTCAGCGCCGACAGATATACTTACAATACTGTTTTCATCCGCCTTAATCTCCAACGCATTAATAAAAGCAAAAGATCCGTCAGAGAAAAAATCTATTATGTTAAAATCCGGAATACCAATAGCAGGAGCGATATTAACTACCTTAATTTCTACAACAAAACTAATTTCAGGTACTAAATCAATAGTATTCGGTGCGGTTTCAGGTATAGTTTTAAATCGTCTTGGGACATTAGCAGACAATTATACAAAAAAGGTATAAAATTAAAATTAGAAATACAGTCAGTAAGTAAGTAGGCTAGACTTCAGTCTACCCAAAGCAGGTCGGCGTTGATGCGTCGACACCGTTTTAATATTTTATACAAGTTTGACTCATCAATAAAAAATAAGGAATAGCAGTAGGGTAGA
>CACXCI010000060.1 GCA_902766105.1 uncultured bacterium | reverse complement strand
CGTATGTGAATATTGTTGTTAAGTGGGAAGGTAAGTATGTTACAATAGCAGACTGTCAGTTGACAGAAAAAGAATTTAGAGGCGGACCTAATAATGCTAAAATTTATTTGAAATATATATCATCGCTGTTATTGGTAGATTATTTATGGACCCCACCACAGGAAATTCAGTTTAGCGGTTTTAGCTGTTCGATAACTGAAATTACGGAATTGTTGGGAAATTATCCATATGAAATAGACTATGATCAGTTGTTGTTCCCGAATGTGGAATGTAATGTTAAAGGTAATGTTGTTTCAAAAAAAGTAGGACATGGCTTTTCTTATTTTGTTGCACCTTCAATAACATACGAAACTGATGGAATGCATGTGTCAATGTATGGTAAAATTCAATATTCCGGAGGACAAAAACAAAGTGTTAATGAACTTCGCGAGGTCCTACATAAAATTTGCTTGTTTTTTGAAATTCTATCTGGAGAAATAATTACTGTTAATGAAATTATTTTCGAGCAAGATAAAAATTATGTTAAAGCCGTAGGTTTCTGCAATTTTCCTAAAAGTACATTGAGTGGGTTACAGTCAAGCTTTGACACCAGACAGTACTTGCGTAAAAGTATATTTAAAGTTACTGATTTTGGGAATGGCATTGGAATGGCGCTTGCTACTTTTTATGAAATTCAAAGTGAATGTATGTTAGCTTGCGAGGCTTATAAGCAAATTCTGTTGGATGAAGAAATAAAGATAAGTACCTACAATAAATTTTTAAAGGTTATGCAAGTCGTAGAAGGATTTCAGCGTGCTAAGATAGATGAGAGAGAAAACCTAGAGTTTCAGCAAAAAAAGAATAGTATATTGGAAAAAATGAATGATGAAGAAGATAAAGCATTTCTGGAAAAGTACACAAACTATAACGGACAAAGTTTTAGAAAATGTATGAATGGGTTGACGATAAATAGTTTGCAGGTTATTTCTGGGTTAAGCAAAGTACAAGCCCGAAAAAATAGTGAGGGTATTATCGATGCTATCATAAACGATAGAGATGTATATACACATGCTTCAAAAGAAGAAAAACCTAGATTATCAATTGATAAATTGCAGGCAGTAAATTACTGTTATAAAACATTTTTTAGAGTCATGGTATTAAGCAAGATGGGCTTGACAGAGAAGCTTATAAGAAACAGATTATTGTTTGATAGGAAATTTGTAGCATTTTATCAGATGCTCTTTGGATTGAAAATATTGAAAGAAGATTCATATTCAGATACAGGTGATTTTGACAATTTGATGTGGTAACAGGTTGTAGGTGAGGCTATTATATTGAATTGAAAGAGATAGCACATAAAACGGAAGTGGGTAGTATGAGCAGAAGAAAAACAAAGAAACAAAAACAACAGATTGTTAAGTACGAAAGTAGCAATATATCTCAAGAACAAATGATAGAAATTCAGGCTGAGGCGTATTACAGGGCACTTAAACGTATTGAAGATGAAAAGTCTAAAAAAGATGAACAAAAGCCGGAAATACCAAAGAAAAAATGGCATGAAAGAATTTTGTTTTTCTTGAATGTTTGTCTGTGGCCATGGAAAATTAATAAAAGATTCAATGTTAGTAACCGAATTTATGACAGTATACCAGTTATGTTCGTTTCTTTTGTCTTGCGTCTTACTGGCGGAATTATGTGGTTTGTTGGTATGGTAGGTTTAGTGACGGCTGTATATAATTTGATTGTTTACAGAGTATTTAAAGATATTGTTGGAGCTGGTCCATTTTCGTTAGTCATATTACTTTTGGGAGCGATTTTTATTTTGGCTGCGGACGCGTTTGAAAAAGAAACAGATAGTAATAAGATATATGCTTATTCTGCAAGTATTATAGCGTTGGTAAGTTGTATTGTAAGCATAATTGCGTTGGTGGGTATGTAGAAACGCGTAAAGATGAATTTGTGTAGATGTTTATAGGAGGTAAGTTTTTGGTGTACAATAATTATATTTATGGGATATTTAATCAAAATAGTATTCAAGAGCAGTTAAGACAACAACAACTACAGCAACATCATAATGACCAGG
>CACXCI010000059.1 GCA_902766105.1 uncultured bacterium | reverse complement strand
CGTTAAGTCTTTAAGTTCTTTAAGAATAATTAGCACATTAGATATTCTATAATTAAATGTAATGAACTTATCGTCTTAACATCTCAACGTCTTAAAAACTTTAAAGAATGTACACAATATACCATAAGGAGAAAATTAAAATGTCAAGAATTGGTAAAAAACCTATAGATATTCCTCAAGGAGTTGAGGTAAAAGTAGAAGGACAAGTTGTTACAGCAAAAGGTTCCTTAGGAACAGAGGTTGTAAATGTTCGTCCTGAAATCGCTGTAAAAATTGAAAATAATCAAGTAATATTGACCAAAAACAGCGATTCTCGTGAAGCTGACGCATTATACGGTTTGTCAAGAACATTGGTTGCAAATGCTATCACAGGTGTTAAAGATGGCTTTGTTAAAAAATTAGAAATCAACGGTGTTGGTTACAGAGCGCAAATGCAAGGTAAAACTTTGAATATGGCTTTAGGATATTCTCACCCTGTAGATATTGTTCCGCCTGAAGGAATAACAATTTCTGTAGAAGCTAATACAAAAATTACCGTTAAAGGTTCTAACAAACAAATGGTAGGTGATATCGCAGCTTTAATCAGATCAAAACGTAAACCTGAAGTATACAAAGGTAAAGGTATTAAGTACGAAGGCGAATACATCAGACGTAAAGCCGGTAAAGCAGGTAAGAAATAAGTCGACAGGACGTTAAGACGTTAAGTATATAAGTTCATATAGAATTATTAAATTTAGAACAAAGCTGATTAATGTAAAGAACTTATCGTCATAGCGACTTTATTACTTAACGTCTTAAAGACTATATAAATAAAAATAAAGATATAACACAAAGCCCATATAAACCCTTGAAGTGGTTTTTCAAGAAGGTTTGGGTTAATAGAAAGGATAAAATAAAATGATTAAACAACAAAAAAGAAAACCAATCGTTCAAAAAAGACACAAATCAATCAGAGTAAAATTAGCAGGTACTGCAGAATTTCCAAGATTGGCAGTATATAGAAGTACAAAACACATTTATGCGCAATTGATTGATGATGATAATCATGTAACATTGGCATCAGCATCATCAAACGATAAAGACCTTAAAGAAAAATTATCACATGGTGGTAATATTGAAGCTGCTAAGGTTGTTGGTGAAGCAATTGCTCAAAAAGCTAAAAAAGCAGGTGTTGAATGTGTTGTATTTGACAGAGGCGGATTTTTGTATCACGGCAGAATTGCAGCATTAGCAGATGCAGCAAGAGAAGCCGGTTTGATGTTCTAATATAGTATGAACAATAAAAATCCCGATTTATTTAATCGGGATTTTTTTTGTGTTATTTAATTTTGGCTATTATATTTTTGACTATCTCGGTAATTCCAAGCTGACCATATTTTGCTCTGCATTCGGAGATTGTTGATTGAGCTTTTGCAAGTAATAAATGGTATCTTGTTATATCATAATGCTTTTTGATTTTTGCATCTGCTATAAATGATGTCGGGGTGTGGACGGCTTCATTTTTCATTGTGTATTCTTTAACGTTTTCAAATGCACGTTCTATCCTTTTTATTCTGCGTCCAAATTGTCGAGAATTTCTGATTTCCATAAAATATTTCCTTCTTTGTTATCATGTAATGATTATGAATATGCAAAATTGCTATATTGTAAAGTTTTTTTAAATTTTTATAAATAATGGATAAAAATAAGAAAAATTTGTTAGAATAAAGCTATAAAGGAGAGTTTTATGACAAAGAATTTAGTAGCTTATTTTTCTGCAAGCGGCATAACTGCAGGTGTTGCAAAAAAGTTATCAGAGGCTGTAAAAGGCGATTTATACCAGATTAAACCGGTAGAACCATATACAGGAGAAGATTTGAACTGGATGGATAAACAATCTCGTTCATCACGAGAAATGAATGACAAATCTTATCGTCCTGAAATTGTGGATGAAGATGCTCATGTTGAAAAATATGACGTAATATTTTTAGGTTTTCCTGTTTGGTGGTATGTAGCGCCGACTATTGTTAATACTTTTTTGGAAAAATATGATTTTTCCGGAAAGAAGATTGTATTATTTATTACCTCCGGCGGCAGTGATTTTGGTAATACTGCTGCTGAACTTGCGGTAAGTGTTGATAAATCTGCCAAAATTATTGAAGGAAAAAGATTTAACTATAAGACTTCTGTTGAAGAGTTGAAAGAGTGGGCAAAAGATTTAGATCTATAATTACTTTTTTGCCAATTCATAACTTTTATCAATAAGTAAAAATATTGTTTCAAAATCAAGAGAACCGTCTAATATAACCGATATCCAATGCTTTTTATTCATGTGGTAACCGGGATATATATTCGGTTCTTTTGTCAATTTAGGAACATCTTTTTCGTTGGCATGTAAATCGATAACTTCAATTTCTTCTTCTGAATCAAAACCAAATTTATTTCTTTTAACAGTCAGAATGGCAGCATACCATTTTTGAGATTCTTTTCTTCTGTATACGGCGTTGTTAGGAAATTTTTCCCACAAATATTCAGGGTTGTCTTTGTACTTTGATTCTATATATTCCATAACTTTGTGGGTATATTTGCTTTTAAATACGTTGTTGACAAAGCATTTATCGCAAAGATTTTTGAGAATGTTTTCATATTCCTCTTTAATTTTTCCGACAAACGGTCCATCTGCGTATTTTACCAAATGAAGAGTATATGTTTCGTTTGTTGTTTTTTCTATCAGTTTTGTCGAAATTTCTCCGCTGGATAAGATGTCTATATACAGTTCAAATTCTCCATTCATAATGTTTGTTTTATATGAATAGGTATTGGACTTTTTGATAAAGCCGAATTGTAACAGTTTTTTATAGTCAGGTTTTTTATTTTTAAAGATTTCCATTATTTGTAATTGTCCAAGTTGTCTTTTAAGTATTTTTTGTATTCATTTTGCAAAGATTTTGGTGCAAGGATTTTACAATCAGCCCCCCATCTGAATATATGCCAGATAATTTCTTTGTTTCCGCTTGCTTTAAAGGTTACGGTGTAAGTACCATCTTCATTAAATTTGCCTTTTTGAGTCGGGTGGAAATTAAAATTACTTGCTTCTGCTGCTTTGTCTTTGCTAAATTGCAATTTGACATTAAGAATTTCACCATGAAAGACGCCAAAGGATTGTTTTGTGTACTCTTGCAAGTCAAAATCTTTTCTGTCAAAGGTTTTGTCAGTTAAAGTTAAGTTGTCAAACTTATGTAAAATATAATTATAAACATCGTTGCCTTTGGCTTTTTCTCTGGCGACGAGATAAATTTTTTCACCGTAAATCAGTCCGAGAGGTTCTATAATACGCTTTTTGTCGTGGTACTTTCCCTCCACTATTTTGCGGTTATGTATGGCATTTCTGATTATTTCCAGTGAATTTATGTCAATCTTGTGCTGAGGCATTTGCCTAACAGCATAGCCTTCTGTTTGCATAATAAGCTCGATATTATTTTCAATGTTATTTATATTTTTCTTGTTAAGAGTTTTTATTTTTTCTACTGTTTTACCGAGTTCTTCTTTAAGTTCTTTATTTGTTGTTCTGCGTTGATATTGTTCAATATTAGCAATTTCTTTCGGGGTAAACGAAACCAGAGAGCTTATAGAATAATTTATGAATCCCCAATGTTTTTGATTATCTTCAGTTTCAATTTCATCTACCTGAGGAAAGATGTTTGTCAAACTGTCGCGCATTCGCTCAGCAGTTCTTCTTGATACATTATATCTTTTAGCAATTTCATTTAGTGTTACTCCTTGCATGCGAGATGACATGAATATTGCCAAATCTAATATGTCCGAAACTCTTGAGTATCTTGGTTTATCTTCCATTTTTCCCCCTATAATTTTATATTATCATGAAATTTTTTCAAATGATTATTTTTATAATAACATAAACGACCGTTTCTGTCGCAGGGGTAAATTATTATATGAATGTAATTAGGATTTAATAAAGAAAGGAATAAGATTATGATTATTTTAGAGGCTATTTTAGGATTTTTTATTTTAGATGAGGTTTGCAAAACGGTAGATAGCGTATATAAAGATCAAGATGCCCTGCATGATGAGATATACAGATTAAGACGGGAACTGGCAAGAAGGGGATAAGGGAAAAATAGGATATGTGTGTAAAATAAATGTCAGACAATATTTATTGTCTGACATTTATTTGATTTTTTTCAGGGATGAAATGTAGTTATTATTTACGACATCACCTTCAACTCTGGTTAAAAAGATTTGACAATCTTTTTCGTCAGCATCTATATCAGGAAGTTCTGCCAGCTCTACTGCATAATAATTTGCATCATTTCTGCTGTTTAGAGGTATTCTGTTGGCAAGAGAATTAAGTGATATTTTTCTTAAAAATCCGGTTATGCCTTTTCTTGCATCCGAAAATTTTGTGTAAATTCTCAGTGATGTGTCGCCGTTTTCAATATTGTATCTGCCGGCTATGTATGTACTCAACTGCGGGGAATAAGTTTTTATATTTATGTTTGTTGCGACATTATTTTTTAGAATAATTGAGCCGGTAATTTTGTCAAAATAACCCTCCGGAACATTTACTATATCCGTAAATATTGCCGGACTAATCATAGTAAGGGTGTTTCTGAGAAGCGAAGCGCATTTCAATACGTATTCAACAAGTCCTATTTTTTCGATTTGGCCATCTTTTACATTGAACTTTATAGTTCCGCTTAATTTCATGCTATCGTCAGTTGTTAAATCCAAAAATCCGCTTGCTTTTCCTGTTATTTCTTTTTTAAGGTCTAATAGTGCATTTGCGATAATATCGGAATTGACATTCAAAACACCAAGTTTTACATTATATTTCTTATTTATCAAATCAAAATTTGCTTTCAAAAATGATTGCCCCTGTGCAAAATCAAATCTGTTTGATTTAATATCGATTATCCCATTTTTATCCAATGTCAAATCTGCATCAAGATTTCCAAATTCAATTTCTTTATATGAACCTTTATCAAGATGGAAACGGCTTTTTTCGACAATAATATTGCGGATGTCAAATTCTTCTGAAGAGTGTTCCTGCTTGACTATTCCATCATCTGTTGTAATGACATCTTCTGCTGTATTTTGGTTGTTGAAAGCTTCAAGAAGTTTTAGTACATCAATATTTTCTAAAGACAAATTTGCATCTTTTACAATTACGGGAAATTTTATTTGATTTAAAATATTACCGTTAAAGCTGAATTTTGCTCTGCGGTATCCACCGATTGCATCAAGGTAAATCAGTTTATCTTTGGCATTTAGGGTTGCATCTTTAATGTATGTCATTTGTGATGGAATAATTACTTTCTCCATGTTTAATGAACCGTTCAGTACAGGATAAACACCTTTGTTATTGATATTCATTTTTCCCGAAATTTTGCCTCTTTTAAACAATTCTTGCTGCAAAATTGCATTTAACAATTCACTTGGTAGAGGCTCGGGAATTTCAAAATTAACAAAGTTTATATGATTATGCCTTTTTAAATCAACACTGCTACTGAGTTTAAAGATTGGCTGGAATTTTTCTCCCTTAGCACGTTTTTTTGCGTATTCTTCCCTTGACAAAATTTTGTCTGCGGGAATCATGTGGTAATCTAATGACTTGATATCCAGTACCATATTTTCTAAGTGCATATCAGATTTCATTAAACGCAAACTGTTTTCAAACGGAAGATAATCATTTGCAATTTTTATATTCTGTCCCGGTTTTAGCATAAATAACCATACAAAATCCATTATCCCTCTTTTTGATTTGAAGGTTATTCTTGTCGGAGCTTCACCTTTTATTTCAAATTTTGTACCTGTCATCTTGGTTAAATGTGTTTTAAAAAAGTCATTTCGTACTATGGCATTACCTACAATATCCATATCCAGTGTGTTTAAGTAATCTTTGACCGTACCTTCAAAGTCAATTTTGTTTTTGGGATTGTTGTCGTAATACCCTTCAAAGTTCTTGATTGTAATATCCTTTGAGGTTAGTTCAATGTTGCCTTTTGTCAGTGTTATCGGAATATTATTAACATCTTTTACTTTGAATCTGCCGTGATTTAATTTGAAATTTCCGTTTATTAAATCTTTTTTTATATTTAACTTAAAATCAATATTTCCCTGAATATCTGATAAATATACCAAAGAATCTTGAATATTGTTTTCAATAATCTGCGTATTTAAAAAGTCCAAAATATCGGTTATATTAAAGTTATCTGAAAATAAAGTAATATCAAATTCCTGTTTTTTGTTTGCGGTTAAGTTGATAAAAATGTTTGATTTATTAATACCGAGCGGACAATTTTCAATATGAAACAAGTTGTCTTTAAAAAATACTTTACCATTGTCATTGAGTGTAAGTTCAACTTTATTATTTTTTCTTGAAACATCTGCAAGTAGCTGAAAATAGACATTTCTTTTCTGCTTTTCAGCGTTGTTTACACCAATATGGTGTCCTATAAGATGTATTTTTGACTCCGGATTAATCGAATATAGAATTTCGCAATCTCTTACTCCTAACAGAGCATCAAATATATCAAAACTCCATTCGCTTTTTTGTTTTGGTTTGTTATCTTGCGGAAGAAGGTTTGTTATCTCGTTTGCATCAAGATATATGCCAAGTGCCACAAGCTTTTTTATGATAATTTTCTTTGCAAAAATTTCTTGGAAGGATAATTTTGTGTTGAATTTTTCTAAATCTAATATTTTAGTATTATCCTTGCTAAGATATATTTTATCAACTTTAAATTCTATATTTGGTGAAAATTCGGTATGGAGTGTGGGTTTTGTAATTTTTAAATCAGCATTTGCGTATTTTTTTACTGTATTTTCTACAAAGCTTATTGTTTTCGGATGTGAAACAATGTATGGTAAACCTTTTATATAAAAAGCAGCTAAGCTTCCCAAGGCAGAGCCAAGAACAATACCTGATATTAAAACTATTTTAGCTATTTTTTGTGTTTTCAATTATTACCTCTTGTTCTTTAATCTGTTACGGGTATCCGATAATGGCCCGTTAAAAGGATTACGCAGATGTGCGTAGTATTTTTTACTAAAAGTGAAAGGATATTTTGGTATCCAACTGAATTTTTTTAATATTCCAACTGTGTCTACACCGTGCGATAATATTAAATCGTCAATAGTTTCTTCGTGTGCCGGAGATATTGAGGAGAAGATTTTTACAAGATAATCAGAAAAAGTTAAAACCGAATATCCTGACATTGTTCCTGTATCTATTATAAATTCTTTAAAGGCAGAATCATCATCTGCATCATTTTTTGTTTTTATTGATGGCATGGAAATATTTGAAGCATTTACATTTTCAAGTTCGTATGTTTTTCCCTGATATTTGATTTTAATAGTATTTTTTGTTGGCATATAAATATCATCACAAATGTTGGGGATTAATATATTGCCTTTAAAATCTGAAATCCCGTAGCGATAATTTTTATAGGTCAGAAACATTTGTCCGTACAAAAGGTCAATTGAAGAGTAAATAGGCGGCAATATTGCTTCTCCGTACTCATTATAAATTCCAAAATCATGGTCGTTTCCAAGCTTTATGTATCTGCCCAATAATCTGTCTGCAAATCTGTATTTAGGCTCTACTAAATAGTTTCCCTTAGAATCCATTAAGCCAAATTTATTTTTCTTCTGAACAATCCAGCCGGCACGCCCGGTCATAATTATTTTTTTGTATATTGCAGGGGTGATAATATTTCCGTCTTTATCTTTCAGTCCGAAAAGATCATTTTCACAAAAAACAAAAGTATCACGTTTTTGTTGAGCTGCTGTGTAAAATGCAGGAGTTTCTGTTGATGGGGTTACGGTTGTAGTTTCTGCACCTTGTACGTACCCTCCGGCTTGAAGGAAAAATATACAAAATATAACGGTTAATAATTTTTGCATATATTAAAACTCTATCTCCCTTTATTTATATTACCATAAAATTTGAAAATAATATATTCATTTAATGATAGACAAATTTAATTCAAAATGGTAATATAGTACCATATAAGTTTGAAAGAGAGGTTAAAATGGATGTGTCAGTAAAACCGTTTGGGTTATCAGGGTTAAAAGTAAAGGCAGAAGGCAGGCTTGATTTGGAAAATGCCGTAGTTTTCGGAACAACAGTAAAAAATGCAATTGCCGATTCTGATGAACCTGTTCAAGAATTGGTTATTGATTTTGAAAAAATAGAGTTTATTTCCAGTTTCGGTTTGAAGGTCATATTAGAATTATATAAGTGTATGAAGGAACAAGAGGGTACTTTAAAACTTGTGAATGTTTCCGAGCAAATAAAAAATTCATTTAGAATGGTTGGTTTTGATAAATTTTTAGAGTTGGATTAATGTTCAAAACAATAAAATCAAAGATAATTGTAAGTACCATTGTAATATTAGCCTTTTTAATGCTTGCGTTTGGTTTTCATACTATATTTTCCAGAATGAATGCCAAACAGCTCATGGTACAAAATTATCGAGCATTTATGACCGCTTATTTTGATGAAATTAGTGACAGTGTAGCACGGTTAGAAGATAATCTTAAAAGTTTAACGTTAATCGGAGGTTTGTTCTATAAAACGGATAGAAGCTATGAATTGACAGATAGAGCAATTACAAAGATTTTTGAAAGTTATCCCGAAACTTTGGGGGGAGGAATTTGGTTTATTCCCTATAAGTTGGATAAGAATAAAAAATATGTTTGTTTTTATGCATACAGAGATAAAAATAACAAAGTTGTTATAGATAGAAATTTTGCAAGTAAAAAATATGATTACCCAAATCAAGGCTGGTATAAGCAAATAATTTCCGAGATTACTCCGGAGCATAATTTCGTATGGTCAAAACCGTATTTTGAAAATCAGGGAAGCTATGCAATGATGGTTACAATGGGCAGCGGAATATATGTTGATAATGAGCTTGTTGGTATTGCAACCGTTGATTGGGAAATAGATTCGGTTTTTGAAAAAATTTCAAAAATGAAGCCGGAAGATAGAGCGTTTTCCATGTATCAAAAAGGCAAAAAAATAGAAAACAGTTTTGCTTTATTCGGAAATAAGAAACAAGATTATATTTTAGCTACAAATGATCCTTATTTAGAGGAAGAAAAACTTGTAGGTCGTTCGTTAAAAGCAATTCCGTGGTATGCCGAAAATTTATTTTACATAACTTATATAAAATATCATGGGAAAAAGTACGTACCATTTGAATTTAAAGATAAAAATAGCGGTATAACATTAGTTATTTGTGTGCCAAAATCCGAAATGTTCAGAAGTGTAGATGAATTTTATATAATGATGATAATAATAGTGTTATTGTTTGTTATTGTTACACTTGCGCTGGTTTATTACGGGTTAAACATATATTTGATAAAACCTATCGTAAAGCTTACAAACATTGCTAATAAAATCAGTAAAGGGGAAGATGTGCATATAAAAGTAGAAAAGCCGGAGGAGTTTGCTCAACTGGCATCTACATTTGATAAAATGACAAGCAATATAAAATCTATTACTAAAGAAAAAGAAAAAATTAATTCAGAGCTTTCTATTGCAAGAGCAATTCAGTTATCCAGTTTGCCGAGTGTATTTCCGGCATTTCCGGATAATGCGAATTTTGATATTTATGCTTCAATGACTCCAGCAAAAGAGGTTGGCGGCGATTTTTATGATTTTTATTTTATTGATGACAAGCATTTGATGTTTTTGATAGCAGATGTGTCAGGAAAAGGTGTCCCTGCTGCATTGTTTATGATGACTGTTAAAACTTTAATTAATAATATTGCACAAATTAATTGTCCACCCAAAGAACTAATTAAAGATATTAATGACAGAATATGCAAAAACAATTCTGAGGGATTTTTTGTAACAATGTTATCAGCAATTGTAGATATAAAAACCGGAAAAATAATTTTTGTTAACTGCGGTCATAATCCTCCTATGATAAAGAAAAACAAAGGTGAGTATGAATATTTAAAAATGGATTCAAATATTCCGCTCGGCGTATTTGGTGATTTTGACTTTGAACTGTACGAAACTCAACTTGAAGCAGGTGATATAATTTTTGCTTATACTGACGGTATTACCGAAGCAACCAATACAGAGGGTGAACTTTTTGGAGAAGAACGGTTAGAAAAATATATGTCTGAAATAAAAGAAGAATCCAGTGTTTATGGAATATTAAATCAGGTAAGATCGAAAATTTCTGACTTTGTAGGTTCTGCCGAGCAAAGTGATGATATAACGATGCTTGCATTCAAATATCAAAACTCTGAAAAAAGGTTCTTAAAACAATACAAATCACTTGCATCTGTATCTAATTACAAATCATTTTATACCTGGCTGCATGAAGTATGTAAAGATTTTGGGGTAGAACCTGAGCTGATGAATAAGCTTGATATGTGTGCGGAAGAAATTTATGCAAATATTTCTTTTTATGCATATAACGGTGAAGCCGGCGAAATAAATGTAATAATGAAAAAAGATGAAAAGAATATAACAATGGTCTTTAAAGATAACGGTAAAAAGTATAATCCATTGGAAAAACCTGATCCTGACATAACTTTGCCGCCTGAGGAAAGACCTCTTGGAGGATTGGGAATATTTATGGTCAAAGAGATGGCAGATGACATTTTGTACGAACGTGTAAATAACAGAAATGTCTTAGCCTTGTATTTTAATAATTTAAAATAACAGATGATATGGTTTCGTTAAACAGTGAATAGGTCGGGTTTCATGAAGCGTACCCCTAAAAAAGTAATTAATCAGTAGGACAAAAATTATTTTCAGAGATGTTAGTCCGTAGGGTGCGTCGTTATGACGCACCTAAAAATTTTGTTGATTTGGTTAAAACCAAACCCTACTTTTCAAATTCCCTATTTTTGTCCTTTTGTGTGATTTAGGTTTTGTCGGCATTTGGGGGTAAATTTTGGTATTTCAAAAGTCTGTAGGGTAGACTTCAGTCTACCACAAATACAAAAATCTATCCTTGAGTGTAAATCTGTGGAAATTAGCGCAATAAAGCTGAAAAAAGCAGTCGGTTTGAGGATTTTTAACAGAGATATTGAAAAGTAATATGCAGTTTGGATCTGTCAATATTATAAGTTATCTTTGAGCACAAATTTTTGAAAATTTTGAGAGCCGGAAAGTATGGATTTTTTATTCAAAAAATTAAATTAATTTACGAAGAAATGTTATAACGCAATAGCGATTTTTGAATAATTACTTTGCAACAGAAAATTTATTATTTTCCACATTTACCAATTTGTATGGTTTTGAAAAAAGATTATTGTTTTTTGCTAATTTTTCTTGAACTGTTTTTATAGCAACATTTGAAGCATCAATGCCAATCCATTTTCTACCAAGCTGATTAGCCGCAATTAAGGTTGTTCCTGAACCGCAGAAGAAATCTAGAACGTAACTATCTTCATTCGAGGATGCCATAATTATATTCTTCAAAAGCTCAATATTCTTTTCGGTAGGATATTGTGGATATTGAGGGTCTTTATATTCCCATATATCTTGCATTTTTTTGCCTTCTTTTTCATCTGCATATATAATCTTTCTTGGAACACCATTTTTTGACCATTCAATTAATCCGTTTTTATCTAATTCATTCAATTCATCTGGAGAACAACGCCAATGCCTGCCATTTGGAGGTTTTATACCTTTAAATTCTTGAGAGGTTGCACCGTTTTTTGTTTCCCCAGGAGCATGTAAAGGTATTGTGGTGTACCTTCTCCCATTTTTATCTATTTTGGGGAATAATTTGTCTATATCAGCATTAGTATATGATGTGGTTGGGTTGTTCCATATAACATTTTTTGACTTGGAATAAAACAATATTAAATCTTTAATATTTCCATATGCACATCTATCAAAATTTTTAGGATTACATTTTATTCTTGTGATGTCATTTCTAAAATTTTCAATACCAAAAATTTCATCCATAATAATCTTTACGTAATGTCCGATTTTATAATCAATATGTAAGTATATAGAACCTTTGTCTGATAGAAGTTCTCTTGCAAAAATCAAACGTTCTCTTAAAAATTCTATAAAATCAGAGCCTTTTAAATTGTCGCTATAAGCTACTTCATCATCAAAACTTGCACTTATTGTATTTGCACGTGATTTCCCAATTCTGAAAACATTATTTGTCGAAAATGGAGGATCTATATAAATTAAATCAACTTTTAAATTATACTTATTCAACAATGTCTTTAGAATAGGTAAGTTATCGCCGTGTATTAAATAATTTTTATCCAACTCAAAATCGCAATCAAAATCAACCATTTGAGTTTCATTAATAATTTCATTTATATTTTTTTTATTTTTATATTCTAATAACATTCGTAACCTATATACTATACAAATATTCCCTAAGAACCAATGCACTCATAATGTCATATTTATCACTTTTTTGAATTAATTGAGTATGCATTTTATTTGTTCCTTTTATATACAATACGCCATCCAAAATTGCTATTTTGATAGCTTTTACATTCGGAGTTTCAATAGTAGAAATAGCATCTTCAAATTGTGCATTTTGATGTCCGCCAAAATCTGTTAAAAATTTAGCTTCACCAATAATATATTTACCGTTAAATCTCGCAACAAAATCAAGTCCTTTATTGCGAGAGTAATTTAATTTTTCTTTGCACCAAGATGCCATTTCAGCATCTGTTGCATTTAAAATAGCATTATCATTATTGGAAATAAAATCTTTCAAAGATACAGGCAAAATGCCCAATGCACCTGAACTAATCCAACGTTTAAACAATGGTCCAATTTGGCGATTTGTTTCTTTGGGTTCCGAGCATCTTTCGTATATTTTATCCAATCCCATTTCGTATAGTCTGCCCGCTAATCTGTTTATAGTTTGAGGGTTTCTTTCAATAGCGGTTTTATCTCTTTTAAGATATGCTACATATGAATCTTTAATAGGAAATAAATCACATTGCAATAATGATTTTATTAATTCTACATTATTTTGATTATTAAAATTTCGTTCAATATCATTCCAACATTGCTCATCAATCTCTCTAATACCATCGGGTATCGTAGGATATACTTTAAATAAATCATCCAAATAATTTCTTTGGCTTGCATATTCAATACTAAGCTCTGTCCAATGATTCATACTAAAACCTCCATATTAATATTAGCATGAAAATTATTTGTTGTATATTTATATTAGTATTAATAAAGATAAACGGAGAAAATAATGGATATCAACACAAAAATAAATATAATTTCTGGAATCATATTACCTATAATAGGAATGTTTGGTGCAACAATAGGTTTTTTAATTGGTATTTATAAAGAAAGAAATAATATTGATTGGAAAGAAAATAGAGATGCATTAAAATGTGCATATTCCTGCTGTGAAGAATTAAAAAGAAGTATTTTAAAAAATATCGCTTTTAATATTGATTTAATCAATGAGTTAAAAATTAAAAAATGGTTCAATATAAATAATGTCAGTATTCGCACAAAAGTATTTAATATTTTAGAATTCCCGATATTTGATACACAAAATAGATGTTATATTGAAAATAAAAAAGATGAGTTTATAAAATTAATTGATGAAATATTGCCTTTAATAATTCAAGAACTAAAATAGCTGTAGGGTAGACTTCAGTCTACCAGTATTATTTTTATTTTACATACAGAACAAGTGTGTAGGTTGTACTTGCCCAACAATAATTATGTGTGCAAAACCTATTGTAATTTAACACCCAGAACAAGATTAAATTATCTATGAGATGGAGATTGCCTTTATACCTTCAATCTTGTAAATTTAAAAATTCTTGTCTAATGCGTTGTGCAATGTCTTCATCTTGATCAAATAAGTATATTTGATGTGGAATTTTTATATTTTTATTTTCATCTTCTGAACTACTATCAAAATATATATAATCTCTATAAATATTTCGATAATTTTTATTATTTAAAATTTCTTGCACACAGTATTCAAATGAATTTTTTATGTTATAACAGAATACTACTTGATGATAATTCCCATTTGGACTATGCTTGTAGTCTATCTCTTCCACTCTTTTCCCTCTATCTGAATATTCAGAGCTATGTGCAAAAATATGTAAATCTTTATAATCGTCAGGATTATAGTATAACCAATCTGCATGTGGATGAAGTATACGATAATTAGATTTATCACATAGAAATAAATCCTCTTGTTTCAATATTGTTGTATGATATTTATATCTTAATGTTGTTGTATATGAATTTCCGATGCTATTAGCAAAAATATAACTAGAATGATTATCTTTCGAATAATCTTGAACATTTTCAGGAAAAGTATATTCCATTGTAAATTCAGGAAATGGGATGTAATAATAAATATATTTTCGATTTTCTTCATTATAATTATATTCCCAATTTCTTACGTCATTAATATATTGTTCTAATCTATCTTTTGGAGATAAGGTTAAACCAAATCGTTCCCGCCACATATCAGCGACTTGGCTTTCTGTGGCAGATTGATCTATTGGAGTATTTATAGAACCATTTCTTGTATATATTACTCCAGCTCTAATTGTACGATTTCCAGCTCTATTTACTTTATCTTTTGTAAGAAAATAAGGTCTATAATTTGTCTTTTTTATTATGAGAACATCTAATTCTTTATCATCTATCGAAAATGTTTCTACATATATATTAGGTAGTCTATTAAAATTTGAATTACAAAGAATATCATATATATCATCAAGTTTTCTTCGATTAGCAGAGACATCACAAATAGTTTTTTCTTTTTCATCATATCCAATTACGATATATCTATCAGATTTAGCATCAGAATTAGCCATACATAATATATCTAATACCAAATTTACAGTATCATTATGCCATTCTCTTTTAAAATCCAAAAAATCACTTTCCGGTTGCTCTAATAAATCTAATATAAACATACGTTATTAATTATAAGTTTTTTATAAATTCCTTCAATCTATCTTTATTTTCAACAGATTTATCATTTTTGTGATAAATTTCAATAAAAGTTATTTTTATATCATCCGGTTCAAGAACAAAGATTACTCTTATGCCAGAACGGTTACCGAGAT
>CACXCI010000058.1 GCA_902766105.1 uncultured bacterium | reverse complement strand
TTATGAACAACGTTTGCACAGGATAAATAATTCATTATTTGCTTATGAATTTCCAAGTGATAAACTTGCAAGTTTTATGCAGATGGAGGATTTGTTTCCCCTGTGCTATGACACCAATACTCACCATTTAATGATGTCAAATCCTTCTTACTCAACAGATGGAACTTGTGAAAGTCATTGGGAAAACTTGTTTGCAAAAGATGACGGCAGGGAATATAACAGAAAAGTCGCAGAATTATTTGCGCACTGTTTGAATTTATAAGTTTATAAGAAAGGAGATAAATATGTCATTTAACCCGTTAAAAGAAAAAGGTATGCCATTGGAAAAACAATTGAGAAATTGGCATCAGGTTGTTGCAAAACCATATAAAAAACAAGAAACAGATTGTTATACAAGAACTCGCCAAATTTTGATGAATGGTATAGAAGTTGAGGCTTGGGGTTTTAAGCATCAATTTGGCAGGTTTATGTCAGATATCGATTTTGATGACAGGGCAAATATATCACGTTTGGGCAGAATTGAAAATCAACAGCAAATGACTTGTAATTGGTTGTGTCCCGCTGATCAATCTGTCTTGGAAACAACATTAGGCTATGAACAGGTAGCTGTTGATTTAACAGCTTGGCTTGCTCAAAATGAACCGGATAAATATGTTAAGGAAACATTTGATTTCGGTTTATTAGAAGATTTTGACCATTTATACAGATATGCACAATTTGCCTATATGACAGAAGGCGTAGAGCCAAATGATATAGTAAAAGGTCAAACTGATGTTATAGTAGGCCGCCCAACTCAGCATCATCATAACTGTAATGGTTTAAGGTTAAGAAAACATTATGACAAAACAACAGCCTCCCCGCAAACTAAAGTTAATATTCTGACAGTTTTGTCGGGAGAACAGCAAACTCATAATTTTTATGCAGAACATGGATTTATGTACGGAGATCATGTTTTAAGAGAAACTTATGCCGAGATAAAAGATGTTGAAGAAGAACACGTTACCATGTATGAATCTCTAATTGATCCTTCTGAATCCATGTTTGAAAAAGCATTGTTACACGAATTTACTGAAGTTTGTAATTATTATACCTGTTTAGAAGATGAGGTTGATGAGGATATTAAAAAATATTGGGAGATATTTTTAGATATGGAAATCGGCCATCTTCAACTTGTTGTCCAGATGTTTAAAAAATATGAAAAACGTGACCCTGAAGAGGTTATCGGTTCTGAAATAGTAATTCCATGCCGATTTAAAAGTCAAAAAACTTATGTACAAAAAGTTCTTGAAAATGAAGTTGATAAGCGTCTTGCACCTGAAGGTGAATATTATAAATCAATTGATGAAATTCCGAAAGATTGGGCAAGCTATCCTGTCCAAAAACGAGTTGCAGAAATTTCAGCTCCATCAGAAAATTGTATCAATCTTGTTGAGTTTTACCATGACAGGGATGTTGTTGAAGCAGACCAAGACCTAAAAGATAAAGAGGTTTTATTACTTGAAAAAGGCTTACAGAAAGTTGGTGTTGCACACAATACAGTTACACCGGACAAACTAAAAAAGATGATAGAAAAACACGAAAAACGAAAAGATATTAAAGATGAAATCATATAAAATTTATTGAGCAAAAAGGTCGCAAACATAATGTCTGCGACCTTTTTTACAAATTTGTTATACTTTTGCTACGCTTCTACCGGTTGTTCTTCTTTGTTTTCTTCCGTTTTGTTTTCTTCTTCCGGAGCAGCTTCTTGTTTTTGTGGAACTAACATTGGTGTTACAGGGTATTTTCTTGAAATGATTTCTTTATCATTGTCAGAAACAATGATTGTTAAATCTTCAACACTGTAGTCCATGATGATTTTAAGATCATTTGCATAAGCATTGTAGATAAAATCTTCATTAGGAATATTTACTGTTAATTCACCAATTTCAACTTCTTTACCGTTGCTTCCTTTTGCTTTAACTTTTAATTTGTGTTCGCCAACAGACCAATTTGGACCACAAATGATAGCCAAATCAAATCTGAATTCAGCAGGCATTGCAACTGTTCTAAATCTGTCATAAATGTTTATACAAGTTAATCTGTCATTTTTAAAAATAATATTTTCTGCTAAAATTAGGTATTCTGCCATGTTTTTTCTCTCCTTTTCTATAAGTGTACCCCTAAGTTATGCTTACATATTAGCATAAATATTTATATGAGGATAATTTATTTATAATTATTTACATTCGTCGGATATTGCTCGGCTGGGGAATGTGCGGTGGTATTTTCCGGAGAATAATATAGCAGTAAGAAACGGAGGTTTTATGTATATTTTAAGAATTATCAGTTACATTTTGGTTATTATAGGTGCAATCAATTGGGGTTTGGTCGGATTTTTCGGATATGACTTAGTAGCTTCAATATTTGGTGAAATGAGCCTGTTATCAAGGATTGTATACGCTCTTGTTGGGGTCAGCGCATTGATTCTTTTGTTTGTCAATAGGGATATATTTTTAAATACAGATATATAGAAAGTTAAAGCTTAAAATAGGACAATTTATTGATATTGTCCTATTTTTGTTTTTATATGGTTTAAAAATATAACAAATTGTAAAAATTACGCAATTTTAAAACCCGCTAGTGTTTTATATATAAAAGATATATAAAACACGGGGAAAAATGGCTAATAATAATTTAAGTGTATCGTTTGCACAGGCAAACGATTATGCGCAATATGAGGAAAAAAACAGCGAGTGTAATCAAAAAACAACCAAAAAGGCAGTAACACCTGTTCCTGTTGTTCCTGATAAAAAAGTTGATGCCGAAGCACCTATAAAAGGGTTTGATTTAGAGCGTACCACAACTACCGATACGGCTCAATCTGATGTAAATACCGAGGGGACAACGACAAATGGTGCTGCTCAAAACTATGATGCACAAGCAGAAGTTGAGCCTGAAACTTCAGTATCTGAAAATGTTCAAGTTGAAAATTCACCTCAAGAAGATAAAACAGATGACGAAAAAGACACCCAAAAGCCTGCTGATGCGCAGGCTGCATCAAAGCATGCCGGAGATAAAAAATCAACAAAGACCAAGAAAGGTTTTACAAACCCAAAATCAACGGTTAGCGGGTCATATACAAAATTGCTTAGCTTAGGTAACGCATCGTCAAAAGGGTTGCCAATGAGTGAGCCGCAAACAGAACGGGTTGCAGAAGCAAGTGATTTCGTTGAGGTAATGGAAGATATTGATGCTGCCGGACAAAAGCACATTGATTTTTTGACAACTGAGCTTCCCGAATCCGGTATGATTTCCGGTTCTGCAAGTGTTTATCTTGAAAGAGGACATGGCGAAAAATCTCAAACATACCAAGCCGATGTCGTAAACTCTTGGCAAAATAAAGGAAAAACTTTTGGTATAGTAGCCGGAGCTTCATTTGGCTACCAGAATACTCATTCAACCGGAGAGGAAAAATTTGATATTAATTTTACCGAACAGGAGCCTTCAAATAATGAAGTTCCTGCAAAATCAGACTTTGGTTCAAAAACAGTAAAAACAGGCAGCGTTGTTGTTGATGCCCGTTTAAAAACAAAAGAGTTTATATATGGCGCCGGAGTTAACTCTGTTGTAACGGAAGATAATACTCAAGTTCATGATCAGTATATAACAGCAAAAAATTTACCGACAGGAATTTCAGGTAATTTAATGCGTCGTACCGTGGTCTCAAAAAATTCCGAAACAGGTGAAAGCACTGTGAAAAGTAGAATGAAATTGAAATTAAGCTTATTTGACAGAAATGACAGTAATATTTCTCAAGCTACATATAACAGTAATATTACAGTAAATTCAGCGATGGATTCGGGTGAAGAAAATGAATTGAGAAAATCAGTAATGGCGCAGGCAGATGAACTTGGGCAAAAAACTGTTGGTAAAAACGGCAGAGGATTTGATCTTGATTTTGAATATGATAATACAAAATGCGGATTTATTAGTGAATACGGGTTTGGTCTAACAAAAAAAGATGATCAAGATACAAATTTTGTTATAGCACCTGTGCTTGGGGTGTATGACTATAACCCTCCTACAGACGAGAGTACTGAATCTCTTGAAGGAATATTAGGGGTTGCGTCAAAATTCGAAAAGAATTGGAGTGACGGTCAATCAGTAAATGCATCATTGTATGCAGTTAATAATAGGGTTGTTGCAAATGGTCATAAGCCTAAGGATACCCAATATGTAGTATTTAATGGCGGATATGTAAATCCGAAAATCAAGTTTTCTGCCGGTGTTAATGCAGGCTTAGTAAGAACAAATGCCATGAATTTGGCTTATGCTGAAACAAGCGTAAATTACAGTATGAAAAATGTTGATTTGGGACTAGAGGCAGGATGTACAAAATTTAATGCTTTCGGGAAATCGGATTATGATTATCAAGTAGCATTAAAATGTAAATACAATATTCCTTATAAAACGAAAAAATAATAGAATTTAGTTTTGTTTAAAGAGTGAATCAATGTATTCAACTGTTTTTTCAACTCTTAATTCTCGGCTGTCTGTTTTGTATATTTCTTGCAGATTATTGACTACATCCTTTGCGGGGACTTTAATTTTCAGATTTTTGACTAATTCCCGCCAAATTTCATTGGTAAAATATGATGTTCCACAAACGGGTATGTCTGCATTCATTCCTGCAACAATGATTTTTTTAAAAATAGTTTTTGCGTGAATAAGAGATTCTCCATACCCATAATGTACTGTTCTTCCGACAGAATATGTATCAAGCATTATATCAAGTATATCTGTCATTGAATTCCAATTATTTTGCGAAGTGTTTATTACATCAACCCAATATAATTTGCCATCTTTCAGAACAATATTATTTGGATTTACACTATCAAACAGATGATAGCTTCCGCTGGTATAGTATCTGTCATTAAGCCTTCCGCAATCTTCCAGCAGAGCATTATAGTTTTCCTGTGAAACTTGTGCAAATTTTGGTAAATATTCATGGACATAATACTTGTGGCAATCTGTTGGTTTTACCGATCTTGGAAGTCCTGCTGGTGTATGGCTGCCAAGATTTTCCAAAATTTTAAAATCTCCTACTTGTAATAATATATTTCCCTTGTATGTGGTTAAATCGCTGTATTGATTTTGCGGTATTAGAATTTCTCCTTTTGGACAAAATATTTTTAGTTGATAAGCATTTTTTGAAGGCGGTAATTTTGCCACATATTTATCATTTAATCTGTATACGGTTTCATGAAAACCTGCACCGATAATATTTTCTTTCTGTTTTATCGTATCAAGTGCAGATTGTATAATCCCACGAATTGCGTAATCTTCTTTTTCTGTCAATTGATGTGGGTTTTTCAGTAATTTATCAATATGTGTAATGAGTTTTTCCACATAATTTGTTTGTGAGGTGAAAGAAAACGTATCTGTTATATATTGGTTTTGATATATAATTGGCTTTTGGGTATGTATAATACTATTTTGTGTAGCACCCGTTTCTCGGTTTAAAAGCCGTTTTTGGGTGGGGTTATTTATAATTTGGTTATTGCTTGTGATTGTAAGTCTTGTAATATTCATTTTGAAATTTCTTTTAATTTATTATGTATAACGTGTATAAAAATTTTTTTTGCTAATAATGGCAATTTTTGATTTTTACGAGTTTTATAACGAATATGAATCCTGTATTTTCATCAGAAATAGAATATAAAACCCCTATAACATTACTTCAAGCCTTGAATGAGCGTAAAAATTATGAGCATCGCTTTATTGTCCCTGATGAAAAATTTGATTATTTTGAAAAAGAAATCAAAAAGGATAAAGAACTTGCATCAATGCCGGTTAAAAAATATGTCGCAAAAGGTTCTTCAGCAGTTGTTTTTGAAACACCTGACGGTAATATTTTAAAATTGACAGAAGGGAGTCATTTCCCATTAAAGCGTCCGATTGAAGAATTTGATGTCCCGATATATAAAATGGGAAAAGTTGGGGGTGTAAGGTATTATATTGAAGAAAAATTATATCAACATGGTCTTTCTGATGGTTTTGTTTTGGAAATTATGGATATAATAAAATCAAAAGGCTATAAACCCTCTGATTTAGATAGTTTTGATGTTCATCAAATAGGAATTTCAAAAGACGGACATTTGTATTTGTTAGATCCTGAATGTGCAAAATATAAAAATATATTTAGTGCATTGTGGCACAAAACAAAAAACTTATTCAGACATTTATAAAATATGCTTGATAACAATTATAATTAATGTGATAATGATTTAGTGATTTTATAAGTAGGAAGTTGAGGAATTGAAAAAGATTTTAGTAACGGGTGGAGCCGGATTTATTGGCAGTAATTTGTGTGCGAGATTACTTGAACAGGATAATTATGTAATATGTTTGGATAATTTATTTACAGGTCGTTATGAAAATATCAAGGATTTTGTCGGAAATCCGAAATTCAGATTTGTTGAAAATGATGTAATTTATCCTTATGATTTTGAGGTTGATCAAATATATAATTTAGCATGTCCTGCAAGTCCGCCAAATTATCAGTATGACCCTGTAAAAACCGTGGAAACATCTGTCCTTGGAATTACTAATGCTTTAAAATTAGCGCAAAAATACAATGCCACAATTTTGCAGGCTTCAACATCTGAGGTGTATGGAGATCCTTTGGTTCATCCTCAGGTTGAATCCTATTGGGGGAATGTTAATCCAATCGGGGTCAGAAGCTGTTATGATGAAGGCAAGCGATGTGCTGAAACTTTGGCTATATGTTATAACAAGCAATACAATGTGGATATTAGAATTATCAGAATATTTAACACCTATGGTGTTAATATGGAGAAAAATGATGGTAGAGTTGTATCAAACTTTATTGTTCAGGCACTAAGCGGAGAAGATATTACAATATATGGCGACGGTTCTCAAACAAGATCTTTTTGTTATGTAGATGATACGGTTGAATGTATTATGAGAATGATGAATAATAAAGATAATTTTATCGGTCCGGTAAATATAGGTAACCCCGGAGAATATACAATTTCAGAGCTTGCAAAGATGATTATTGAATTGACGGGTTCTTCTTCTAAAATTGTTTATAAGCCTTTACCTTCTGATGATCCGACAAGAAGAAAACCTGACATAACTCTTGCTAAAGAAAAATTAAATTGGCAGCCTGAAATTAAGGTTCAGGACGGTCTTGTTAAGACAATTGAATATTTTAAAACAAGATACAGCTTATAATTATTATAAGGAAGGATAGTTTGGTGGTTACGAATTTTGATTTTTTACGAAATGCCGATAAAAATTTATATGAAATAATTTCTGATGCCGAACTTTTGTATCGGGATGAATATTATGACCAATGTATAAGCCAGACAAGAAAATTTGCCGAAAACGTCTGCAAAAATACCCTTGGCTCATTAAGAACAACAGAAGAAACATTTGATCAAATGTTGGCAACGCTGAAGGATAATTCAAACGGCTCTGCGGAAGAGAAAGAATTTATTGATGATTTGTATTTCTTAAAAAAATGCGGAAACGAAAGTGTACATTCTTCAAAAGTTAGTAAAAGCGGGATAACGGCTTTGGAATGTTTGCAACGAGCATTTGAAATTGCGATAAATTATTCTGTATATATAAAAAAAGCACCCAAAGATAATTTTGATTTACATTTTGACATTGACTTATTAGCAACCGGTAAGAAGAACAGAAAGCTTGCCAAAGAGTACCAAAAAGCAAAGGGCAAGTATTCAGGAGAAGATGATTTCAATACCAAAAACTCTTTAAAAAAATCAAAACAAGCAAAATACAAAAAACCGCAGCAGTCTGAGATGAAATCTTCTCCAAAACCGCCAAAGATATCTCCATATTGGTATGTTGTCGGATTTTTCTCAGTAGTAGCAATATTTTTGATGTTATTTTTATTAATAGTTAAATAGTATAATAAAAACTTATTATTAAATAATGTATTTTTGCAAAATTAATTTTTTCAAAGCTCGTGCGTTGACTGCTTGGGGTTCAATTTGTAAAAGTTTTTCTAAATATTCCAAAGCTTGGTGGTATTTACCAAGTTTTTTATAAGCCGCAGCCATTGCAAACAGCGCATCAATAAATTTATCATCCAATTCCAGTGCTTTTTCAAGATATTCTACAGCTTTTAAAATATTTGGATTTATAATATCTTTTCTGGTTAAAATGATTTCTGCCATATTGTAATAGGCATCTGTCATTTTGTCGTTAATTTTTAGGGCTTTTGTATAGTCAAGCATGGCATCATCATAATTTTTCAATGCTTGGTTTGCGACAGCTCGATAAAAATAAGAAATCTCAAAATCATTTTTTAAATCAATAGATTTGTCAATTTTTTCAATTGCTTCTTTGAATTTCCCATCTTGAATATCAAATATACCGTTATCTAAATAATATTTAAAATCGTTCATTTAACCTCATATTAGACAAAATTTTAAGATTCTGAAATAAATTCAGAATGACAAAATTTTGTAGTTTTATAAATAGCACTTGCGTTCTTGACCGGTCACTCCTGCATACAATTCAACATATTTTTTTGCGGGACTTGCGTTAATTTTTTCTAGTAAAACTTCTTCAATCTGGAAAAATCCTACATCGCCTGACATTTCTACATCAATTTTTATAGGTTTTCTGTTTCCAGTCTGGATTGATATTTTATTTATTGCGTTTGCGGAATATTTATGAATATCTCCGACTTTCGGAGTTGTATTTATTGCCATAGGGATTCTTGCTCTGCCTTTTGTCATATCGCAGCCATCTGCAATTAAGATAATCCCAGCCTCAATAGAGTGAATTTTTCTTGAGGACATGTGGCCTACGATTGCTTCTGTTGTAATTGATTTTATTATTACTCTTTTGTGCAAGTTGTCAGGATAAATATGTTTTAAAGCTCTGTCTATAATTGGTTGAGCTAAAAGAGCAGACATTCTTTCATGTTCTTGTCTGCCTATTGCCATGCCCAAATCGTGCATCATACCTGCCATAATAACCCCGCACATACTGTCTTCGAATGAACCCATTTCTTCTTGTTCTAATGAAGTCGGGATACAGCAATCGTGCAATATGTTAAGCATTTTTATCGCATTTGTTACGACTTGCCTCATGTGAACAGGTCCGTGGTCATTGTAGCCTAAGCGTCTTATAGAAACATTGTTGGCATATTCCTGCATTTCTTGTAATTCTTCGTCTGCAAATAAAAATTTTACAAGCTCAAGACAAAGTGGATTGTTTTTTAGCTTATCTTGAATTTTTGACTCTGTAGCAATTTCTTTTACTGATTTCATAATATTTTCCTAATTATCTCTGATTATTAATATTATACGGTATGCAGATACAATATTCAAGTAAAACTATAAGAACAGTTGTAGAAACCTCTTCGGTGTATAATTAAATCTGGTACTTGCTGGTATTATATTAATAAATTTTATAGTCTTAGTGCTTTTTGATTTTCATTACCGCAGAATACATGTTATCCGGAGTGTATTCATTATCAATGATTACTACGTTTTTATAGACATTTGGATCCGGCGCCCAATATTTTACGGTAGTTTTTCTATAGAACACGCATACCGTAGGCACCTCAAGTGCGTATGCCAAATGCATAGTTCCGGTATCAACACTTAAAACAACTGAACATTTTTTTATAATTCTTGCCAAATCTTGAAAAGAAGTTTTATTTGTTAAATCTACAAAATCTGCACCATTTTCTTTTAATTTATTTGCAAAATTTACTGATTTATCACCTGCACCTGTGTAAATAACCTTAAATTTGTCAGACAATTTTTTAATTACATCTGTTGCAACCTCAAGAGGCATATCTTTTTCCGGATTTTTTGAGATAGGGACAAATACTAAACAATTTTTTGAATCATTAAAAATAGTTTTGAATTGTTCAGGGATTTCTGAGTCCGTAGTATATTTTATAGGTAAATTTACAATCTGTTTGTGAGTTATTTTTGTCAACATTCTTGCAATACGACAAGGCATTGACATGATTTCATGAGGTTTTTTGCCTTCATATACATGTTTTGCCCCGAGAAGATAAGACAAAATAACATTTCTCATGTTTGAATATGTAACAAAAGAGGTAAATGGTTTTTTGTATGGGAAATCTATGACAAATTTTATTAACCCCAGAATACCTTTATTTACACCATTTTTGTCAAAAACCACAACATCATCAACATCTTTTTGGTATTTTGCGATATCTACATAGGCTTTATCGCATATAAATATAACTTTCGATAAAGGATATTCAAGCTTTATATTCTGAATTAAAGTATTACAAACTAAAACATCCCCAAAACAGGCTGTGTTAAATACCAAAAAAGTCTTTTCTGAGGACTAGCCTTTCATTCTCATAGTACAAAAATACTATCATAAAACATATAAAAAAACTAATATTCTTTTTTATGAGTGTCAGCCAAAATAATTATGATATTTACCCAGAAGAATTGCAAAGTCGTGTGAAACCCAACAATTATCTCCCCTAAGGGGGAGATAAAGAGGGGTGCTATCTTATGATTTATAGAGCGCTCTCCACCAACCCTCCCTTATCTGGGAGGAATCTTATTTTAATAAAATCATACTTCACCCTAACCCTCTCCTAAAGTAGGTCAGCGTTGCTACACCGACAATGGAAATTAAATGGTAGACTGAAGTTACCCTACGGCTCTAATTCTATTGCATAACAAATTTGTCAATATTTGTTTGAATAATTTATGTTATTAATCGTGGTATTTGTCAAGAATTATTTGTATAGCAGCAGATGAATTGTTTTCAAAATTATTTTCGTTGTGCTTTGTTGTTTTTGTATTACAATATACACAAACGGTAGGGCGAAATGTCGCTATATATTAATAAGGAGAATGTAATGTTGACTAAAAATTCAGCAGTAAAAACAAGTTTTTCAGGTGTTGACTTTAGCAAATACGCAGCAAAAACATCTGATTTTGTAAGAGAATTTTCATCTCGTGCTAATAAACCGGGATATTTTTTGAATTGGGTTAATTTGCCTCAAGAACAATTAAAAAGAGTAGATGAATTATACTCAATGGTTGATAATTTTAGAGCTCAAACAGGAGTTTCAAGACTTTCCGTTATGGGTATCGGCGGTTCAAAACATACGGTAGAACACATGCTTGCAATCAACGGTTTGAATATAAGCGGTAATAGTGTTGCTTTTTATTCAGATGTTGATTCAATCAGCTGGGCAAGATTCATGTCAAAAATCGGAGATGTAACAACATCAAATTATATGATTGCTTCAAAATCTGGTTCAACTTTTGAAACAAAAGACGGATTTTTGAGAATTCAACAAATGTTAGTTGATGCTTATATTTCTAAAGGTCAATCAGAAATTGAAGCTAAAAAATCAGCAGCAAAACATTTTATCGCCGTAACTGACGGAAATCCCGAAAAATCAGAACTTCGCAGAACATCTATAGAACAAGGTTGGTTAGGCGATTTGTTTATACATGATGATGTTGGCGGAAGATTTTCAGCATTTGATGATCACGCATTGTTTACATTGATCTGGGCAGGTTTATCAAAATCAGATATGATTTCTATGTTGAATTCCGCTCAAGAAATTTCTGCTCAATCTTTGTCAGAAGATTTAGATATAAATGATGCTTTAAAAGAAGGTATCTTCTGGGCTGATGCAAAATTAAACGGAATTGATGCTTCAGTTCATCAATATATGGGTTCAATGTTTGAAAACACTGTTTACTGGCATGCTCAAATGCAAAATGAATCAGTAAAAGATACGCTAAAACAAGTTGCAAAGGTTCCTGATGCTATGCACCACTCTGCAGAAGCTCATTTCAACCCTGCAAATAAATTGGTGTTTGCTTTGACTGTTCCTGTTGATAACGGTATTTGCCGTGAAAATGCTGAAAGCTATATTGAAGCATTAACAAAATCATATACAATAACCGGTGCATTCTTTAAAGAAGAGGTTGAAACATCTAAATTAGGTTTAACACCTTCAGCAGCAGGTGCTATGACTCAATTAAGAGCGTTTGCAACAGTTTATCAAGAAATCGTAACTGCAATAATGACAGGTAAACAATTACCTGAGGTTCTTGACAGCGTTCTTCAACCGCATGTTGAATTTTATAAGAAGAATTTAAAAGGCGGAGTTGTCGTTCCGGGCAGAATTTCAAAATAAAATAACGCAGAAATAAATAAAAAAGACTCCATAGCTTTATTAGTTATGGAGTTTTTTATAAATAATTCATCATAAGATATATTATAGGAATGGATTTAATTTGTCTTTCAAAAGTTCCGTCTCCGACGGGTCTTTCAGACGGAGGAGCTTTTGGTGGCAAAAGCTCCCCAAAACCAGCGACCTGAACTGCGCTCACTAATCAACTGTAAGCCAAAACCCAAGAAAATTAACTCGCTATCGCTCAGACAAAATTTTCTTTGTCATCTGTTTTGGCAACATTGATTGTTCGCTACATTAAGGTCGCAATTTGTTAATGGGTTCGACCTCCACGTAGTGAGCAATAAACGTTATACGAAACAATGACAAAAAGCAAACTTGTTTGAGCGTAAGCGAGTTGTTTGCTTTCCGGTTGAGTATTACGATTTATTAGCGAACGTAGTGCTGGTCGAGAGTTTCTTTCTGACCACTTTCTTTGCGGTCAAAGAAAGTGGTCTATGTATTTTAAAATAAATTAAATTCATTCCGATAATATATCTTATGGAATCATAGTTTTACTTAACATCTTATAATTTTTGCATGCCAAAATTTTAATATTTTGTCACATAGTATATACAATTTATAATCAAAAAAGTGTAAATTTTACAAATGTTAATTCTTCTTATCATGATTTAATATTATATAAAATTTCTTGCAAATTGCATGACCTTTGATTTATTTGACTTGCGGATAAAATGTTAATTTAAGTTACAAAAAATGCCCACCAAAAGATGGATTTTTTTATAATTGTTATTAATTTTTTAATTGATTTATGATATGATAATTTAATAAAGAGATTATGGGTAACAAAGTTAAAAAGTCCCCCAAAAAGACGTAAGCAGTGCTGAATTTGGTAGTTTGTGAGCGGCATGCTTAAAGGGGATTTGAGGAGATTATTATGCAGAATGCGGTTAATCAAAATGGAAATGAAAATGTAGTAGGAATGACATCAGCTAATGTGTCAGATGCCATAAAAAGAGTGCATGATTCAAATGCGATGTTTGCAAAACAAGTAGCCGAAAATGCTTCTCGTTTATCGGAGCATGTATGTATTGTAAAAAAGGACGGTACAAAAGAACAATATAATGTTCAAAAAGTTGTTAATGCCGTTAAAAAATCTGCAACTCGTATGCTGATTACATTTAGTGATGAAGATTTAAAAAGAATTTGCGATTTCGTTAACAAAAATGTCAGCGATATGAACAAAGATGAAATTTCTATTTGGGAAATTCATAATATTGTTGAAAGTGCTTTGGAAAGTATTAATCCTGTAGTTGCTAAAAGCTACAGAAATTACAGAAATTATAAAACAGATTTTGTTGCTATGCTTGATAAAGTATATCAAGAGAGTCAAAAGATTATGTATATCGGAGATAAAGAAAATTCAAATTCCGATTCAGCTCTTGTATCAACAAAACGTTCTTTAATTTTCAACCAATTAAATAAAGAATTGTATAAAAAATTCTTCTTGACTGTTGAAGATTTACAGGCAATCAGAGAAGGTTACATTTATATTCATGATATGTCAGCACGTAGAGATACTATGAACTGCTGCTTATTCAATGTCGCAGAAGTGTTAAAAGGCGGTTTTGAGATGGGTAACTTGTGGTACAATGAACCGAAAACATTAGATGTGGCGTTTGATGTTATCGGTGATATTGTTATGGCAGCAGCAAGTCAACAATATGGCGGATTTACCGTTCCTGAAGTTGATAAAATCTTAGCTCCTTATGCTGAAAAATCATATAAAAAACAATATGACAGATATTTATGCATGGGTTTATCCTTTGAAAAAGCAAGAGAAGAAGCTTTAAAAGATGTTAAGAATGATTTTGAACAAGGTTTCCAAGGATGGGAATACAAGTTCAATACAGTTGCATCATCTCGTGGTGATTATCCGTTTATCACAATGACAATCGGTTTGGGTACAGGTGAATTTGAAAAAATGGCATCTATGACTATGTTGCAAATTCACGCAAAAGGTCAAGGTAAGAAAGAAAATAAAAAACCTGTATTGTTCCCTAAAATTGTATTCTTGTATGATGAAGAATTACACGGTGAAGGCGGAGTATCTCACGACTTGTTTGAAGCAGGTGTTGAATGTTCAAGAAAAACAATGTATCCTGACTGGTTATCTTTAACCGGTGAAGGCTATATTGCAAGTATGTACAAAAAATACAAGAAGGTTATTTCTCCAATGGGCTGCAGAGCTTTCTTATCACCATGGTATGAAAGAGGCGGAATGAAACCTGCTGATGAAAATGATGTTCCTGTATTTGTCGGAAGATTTAACATTGGTGCTGTCAGCTTGCACTTGCCTATGATTTTGGCAAAAGCAAGACAGGAAAGCAAAGATTTCTATGAAGTTCTTGATTACTATATGGAAATGATTAGAAAAATTCATATCAGAACTTATGAATATCTTGGAGAAATGAGAGCATCAGTTAACCCTCTTGCGTATTGCGAAGGAGGATTTTACGGCGGACACTTAAAACCACATGAAAAAATTAAACCGTTATTGAAAGCTGCAACAGCATCTTTCGGTATCACCGCATTAAATGAATTGCAAGAGCTTTATAACGGAAAATCTTTGGTTGAAGATGGTGAATTTGCTGTAGAAGTTATGGAATACATTAACAAAAAAGTAAACCAATTCAAGGAAGAAGACGGTAATCTTTATGCTATATACGGAACTCCGGCAGAAAATCTTTGCGGTTTACAGGTAAAACAATTCCGTAAAAAATATGGTATAAAAGACAAAGTATCTGACAGAGGTTATGTTTCAAATTCATTCCACTGTCATGTTACAGAAGATATTTCACCAATTCAAAAACAAGATTTGGAAAATCGTTTTTGGAACTTGTTTAACGGCGGTAAAATTCAATATGTAAAATATCCTTTGTCATATAACAAAGAGGCTATAAAAACATTATTGAAACGAGCAATGGATAAAGGTTTCTATGAAGGTGTAAACTTATCATTAGCATATTGTGATGATTGCGGACACCAGGAATTAGCTATGGATGTTTGTCCAAAATGCGGAAGCCGTAACTTAACAAAAATTGATCGTATGAACGGTTATCTTTCATACTCTCGTGTAAACGGCGATACTCGTTTGAACGAAGCAAAAATGGAAGAAATTGCCGATAGGGTTAGTATGTAGAAATTTTAAGATGATAAGTCAATAAGTTGTTAAGTCGTTAAGTTCAATAAGGTGTAATAAGCTAATATTGAAATCAAGCAATAAATGTAACACTTAATAGACGATAAAGAACTTGACGACTTATCGTCTTATAGTCTTAATAACTTAAATCATGGAGTAAATAATGAATTATCACAATATAACAAAAGATGATATGTTAAACGGTGACGGTTTGAGAGTAGTTCTTTGGGTTTCCGGATGTACTCATCATTGTGAAGGCTGTCAAAACCCGATTACTTGGGATTTGGGCGGTGGCTTACCTTTTGATGAAGCTGCTGAAGAAGAATTATTTGAAGCTTTGGCAAAATCTCATTGTTCAGGTATAACCTTTAGCGGCGGTGATCCTTTGCATCCGTTTAATCGAGCAGAAGTTTTCAGACTTGCAAAAAAAAGCAAAGAGCTTTTTCCCGAAAAATCAGTATGGTCATATACAGGCTTTTTGTGGGAAGATGTGAAAGATGAAGAGGGTATGAAATACATTGATGTATTGTGTGACGGTAAATTTGTCAAAGAGCTGAATGATAATACAATTGAGTGGGTTGGAAGTACTAATCAGCGTGTAATCAATGTGCCTGAATCGTTAAAAACAGGTAATGTTGTTATACATAAATCTATCGCTCAGGTTTAATTTATTTACGTTTGAGCCATAAAAAGAAAAATCGGACTTGTCTTTTTAGCAAGTCCCATTTTTTTCTCTGTTTTCGATATGGCAATGCAAACCTACTTAGATTTTCAGGAAAGGGTGTTATCTAGTTAGGGAAAAACATTTACCCTTTCTTGAATTTCTAAAACTCAACTACGTTTCGTCTTGAAATTCTTTTCTCTCCATTGGAGAGATTTTATTGTAGCATTGTATATAAATTCCATATTTTATTAATTTTTATTAAAAGAAATAATATTTTTCGCAAAAAATAATATTCACATGGTTTATTCGGGTTAAAGTTACAAAATAGGAAAATATATGCTTACCGCAATAAACAATACTGCTTTTGTAAATAGATACAATTTAACCCATCAGCAGAGTACATATGAGCCAAGACCATACATCAAACCTCAATTACAGTCTGATACTCTGACATTTACGGGAAAATCCCCGTGCGAATTATATAAATCTGTGTTTGATTATATGGCGGCAGAAATATTTGATGCTAATAAAATATTTCACATTGATGGCGGTCAGTTAAATGCCAACAAGATAAGGATAGCAGTTCAAGATTTATTTGATAAGGGCAGGGCGTATTTTCCGCATAAACAAAGTATTGTTGAAAAGATTAAGTGGAAAAGCTATATTCCTCAAGATGTGCGTGTGAACTCTATAGATAAGATTAACGAGGCAAGAGCTGTTCGTATGGCAGAGTGGCGAGGTTTTTTAGAAAATCCGGAAAATGCTTTGTCAGATAGAGGAAGCTATAATTCTGAGCTTGTAAAAAAAATTAATGAAAATCCTTCTTTGAGGTTTATTATATGGCATTCAATAACAAGTGAAATTAAAGTAAATAACAGGCATATACCTGTTCCGTTTGATGAAAAAGCATTATTAGATACTATAAAAGGTTTTGAACATATTGCGCCGAAGGATAGAAAAGTGCGTTGTTCATCTCCGTCATTTTTGGAAATTTATACTCACCGGCTAAGAGATAATTTATTGATGAAAATGGGTAAATCAGGAGATAAACCTGTCTGGATAAAAATACCATCGATTGCCCATGATCCGAAAAATAAAGAAACAAATATTGCTAATCTTGAGATTTTGAGTTGTCGTAACTGGTGTACTCGTTCAAGTATAGATAAAGCAGAGGCTGCGTTAGAAGATGGAGATTTTTATATTTATTTGAAACGCGGCAAATCGGAATTGTGGGAGCCATTAATTGGTATGACAACGGCACACGGCAAAATTGACCAAATACAAGGTGCTGAAAATAATAACATTGTAACCCTGAATTTGGTTGATGAGGTTGAAAATTTTATCAAAAGTCATAATTTGAAATGCCATTCGGGAATTGTTGATGAAGGTCCAAAAGCAAGACAAGCAATTTTGATCAGTAAAAAATTAAATGAAGCTTTTCCTGAAACAAAACCCCCATATTCATTTGCTAAGGCAATTAAAGAAAATGATTATCTGTCAGTATTCAAATTTTTGGATATAAAAGTAAAACGTCTTGAAGATGGAATGTTTGAAATTTCCGGCTACAAACCTTCGTATGTAATTGATAAAAATAGCGGACTAACTGTTCCTTATTCAATGTTTGGCATAAATGAAGATGAACTTTTGCAAGGAGTAAAAGTGATAAGTGGCAATTTGGTGCTGGATTCAAAACATTCGGTATTTAATTCAAGAATAACATATTTCCCGCAAAATTTGGAAAAAGTTACAGGCAGAGTATCATGCAGCGCAGAACAATACCAAAAATTCGGTGCAGATATTGAACGTGTTGTAGATGGTGATAAATCAAGAATAATTATTCACAGATAAGGAGTTTAAAATGTTAAATATTTTAAATGACAGAACACAATTTGGTACAAGGTATATTGGTCCTGCAAGTGTAAAAGCTAAAATAAAACACAGATGGCGTGATGTAGATGTTAATGTGATAAAATTTGAAACAAACTTGGGAAAAGAGTTAAATTGTATTGAGGCTTTAAAATATTTATGGAGCGGGAAAAATTTGTCAGCTTCTATTGCGGAAGAAGCAAGAATTTGTGGGGGAGCTTCAAATGTTTACGCTATTACCTCTCAGGAGAGAAAACTCGATAAGATTGAACCCTCAAAAATTTTGGGTGTAATGACTACCGGAAAAATTAAAAAAGGTGAGCCTACTGTTGAGGTGTATAAAATAGGTGTGAATCCAAAATATGCTTATGAACAAAATAAAAAAAGCCGGGAATTAAAGCATATAGCAACCGCATTAATAGATGCGTTTGCCAAAAAAGCGAGAAAATCAGGAGTTGAACCGATAGTTTCTTTTGCTGAACCCGGAGAAGAAAAATTTCTTTCAAAGGTGGGTTTAAAGCCTCAATGCAGTGAAATTGTTGAAATCATTGGAAAATAGTATTAATAAAACGGGTATAATAAAAAAGAGGTGGATTTCGTAAATTTCTCGCCTCTTTTCTTGTACAGTTGTGGGGGGGTAAATGTTGCTACCAATCAATGTGTTGATTCAACGACCGTCATTTTGTGGGGTAAATGTTGCTACCAATTTTTTTGGTCAGTAAAATAAGGTGGTGTTAGTTTTACCTAACACTTTTGTCGTAAAAAATGAGCTTGTCTATTGTTATCGACATTCAATTTTTTGTGATTTCGATAACCTATTCCGGCACGATATCCTGATATAGAGTATAGTACAGGCAGTGACGGTTCTATCCATTTTAGTCCTGATAATAATGATACTGTTGCTATATCATCTGTGTGCAGACTCAAATCCAATAACTCAGGTGTTCTGTAATCAGACTTGTAATCTTTTTTCATGACAGGATTAATTATTTTTTTTGAAATATAATTTGCAATTACGCTTCCTCCAATAACACCTGTTAAAAGTATTCCGCCAATCATTCCAATACACCTTGCAGTTTTTGATTTTATGTTCATTTTTTCTAAAATGCCGAGGGCTGCGCCTGCACCAATATTGCACATGAATATATTGGCAAGGTATTGATATATTCCCTCATTAATTTTATTAGGAACTTTTTGTTTCCAATTCTTTTCGGTTAGTTTGTCTGCGGCTATTCCGCCTGCAATACCACCGACAACAGGTACAGCTCCATATATTGACAGCCAGCCAATTTCTTTAAATATGTCTTTTGCTTTGATATTATCAGGTGGCGGTATCAGTTGATTTGCTATTGGTTTAAGTTCTTTTGATGTAAATAGTGTGTGAACTTCTTTCAATGACAAAAGTTTTGTTTTTGCTTTTTCAAGAAGTTTTGTACTTTTTTCGGTTAATGGATTGTTTTCTATAAAGTCGTTTATAATTTTAGTATTTTCATTCTGAATTTGTTTTAAACTTTTTGTAGCTTTTCTTCCTGTTAAAAATGATGCAATTCGTGGTGCGTTTATTGCTGCCAAAGTTGTAGCTCCAAGAATTAAACTCGTTTGTATACTGTTTTTTATTTTTTGTTCTTTGGGTGAATCTTTTATTTGTTTTAAAAGTACCGCACCTCCTCCTATGGCAAGTATTGTCGGTATGTTTTTATTTATTTTTGCTGTTAATATCGGCTGGTCTAAATATTTTCCTATTGATCTTATTTGGGGCATTTTGTTATTTCCTTAGTATGTCTGCTATCTCTTTGTTGTTTTTTATTTTTTTTGTAAGTTGTGTCATTTTATCTAAAATGTTTTGAGAGATTATATGCTCTATTTTACAAGCATTTTCTCCTGCTTCTTCAGGTGAAATTGATAATACTGTTTCAAAAAAATCTTTTAAAATATGGTGTTTTTCATATACTGTTTTGGCTTCTTTCAGCCCCTTTTGAGTTAGTGTGATTGTTTCGTAACTGTTATATTTTATCAGTTCTTTTGATACGAGTTTGGACAAAGCTTCTGACACAGATGCTCTTGATATGTTTAATTTTCTCGCAAGCTCTGCTCCTTTTAACGGAGTATCGTTCAAGTGAGCTACATAGATTGCTTCTATGTAGTCCTCAAGTCCCGATGTAAGATTTTGAATTTTTTTCTCCATAAATCCTCTCGACATGATTGTAAGGTAAACCTAACACTTTGTCAAGTATAATTACATGAAAAAACGGGGAAATAACAACTTGTTACTTCCCCGTTTTTATTTATGTGCTTGTATTTATGCTACAGCCAATTCTTTAACTTTTTCTTCTTCGACTTCTTCAGGGTCTAATTTGATTTTATCGCCCGGTCTTATCATTACGTGATAATGGTCTTTTTCCCATTTTAATTCGACAAAACCGTTTTTCTTGTCTTCTTCGCTGACTTTTTTGTTTATTTCCATAATTTCATTAGTGCGTTCTAGGATTTCTTTATTAGTTACTTTATAATTTGGATCATCTTTATGTTTTTCGATTAAATCAGCCTTAGCAATATTCCAAACATTATCACCTTTCTTAACCTCATAAACTCTTGGTTCAGGTTTCGCAGGTTGTTCCGGTTGTTCCGGTTCGACTTTATCATCTTTTCCAAATAGTTTACCAATCAATGTTAATGCTCCGATTCCAATCAGTCCTAATATTGCTCCGGCTGCGCCGCCTTTTAACAAGCCTTTAAAGCCACCTTTTAGCAGCATTCCCAATAAACCTCCGATAAGACCGCCGCCTAATGCTCCAATGCCTGCGCCTTTTGCAATATCTTCTTTGCTGCCGAAGATTTTTTTCATTTTATCCGCAAATTTTTGCAAGATATTTTTCTTATCTTCCTGATATTCTTTTTCTGCTTTTTCTACTTCTTCTACTTCTTTTTGAGAAGCTGCGGCTTCAGTTTTTGTAGAATCATTTTGTGATTTAAAATCAATTGGTTGTGTAACTTTTTTCTTTTTTGTTTCTTCAATTTCAGTAATTTGAGCTGCATAATTGTTTGCAACGCTATCAACTGCGTTTACAGATGTAACCATAATAATATCCTCCGTTTTCTACTTTCTTTTGGGTAATTTTCCCCTATGCTTTTATAAAGTTTTTTTTGTTTTGGAATTTCAAATGTTATATTTGCCGTATATATTTTTGTTTACAAAACGTAACAAAAGCCTACATTATATATGAATATAATATAGGCTTTTTTGTTGATATTAAACGCTTTTGCTTATTTTATACCAAAGCTTTTTTGAATTTTTTTAAGATTTCCGTTTCGAGTTTCCGTTTCTATTACAAAATTTACTGCCCGAATTACGTCTGTAGACTCAGGACCTTTTCTAAAGGCAATAGCATAAGGTTCTTTTGTGTATCTTTTGGGGAGTAATTCAACGCTTTTATCTTTTAGGGCATATCCGAGTAAAATTGTATCATCTGCTACAATAGCTTCAGCTTTTCCTTGTTTTAAGGCTTTGAATGCCGCATGATATGTCTTGTAGCCAATAATTCCCATACTTGGCATGGCTGTTCGTAAACTGTTTTCACTTGTTGAGCCAAATACTATTATTGCCTGTTTTTTATTCAAATCTTGTAAGGATTGAATTTTACTGCCTTTTTTTACCAATAGTGCCTGTCCTGCCGTATAATAGGGGTTTGAAAAATCAAGAATTTGTCGACGTTTTGGGGTTACTGTCATTGTGGCTATAATCATATCAACATCACCAGAATACAGTTTCATCATTCTGTCTGATGCTGTTACCGGGACAAATTTTATTTTTTTATCAGAGCCTAAAATTCCTCTGGCTATAAGTCTTGCAAGGGCAGGATCAAAGCCTGTGTAATGTCCGTTTTTATCCTTAAATCCGAAAGGATAAGCATCTGTTCTCACCCCAACAGTTAAAACATCTTTTTTTACAATGTTATCAAGGTCATTTGCAACCACTTCTTCTTTTTGTTTTCCGCATCCGCAGCAAACAAGCATTATAACCATTATTATTGACAGCAGTTTTTTATACATATAATTCCTCGCTTTTTTTCTATAATACCGTATGAAGTTTTTAAGTCAAAGATTATTTATTTTTTATCAGGAATATTGTATTATATCTTTATGAAAACAATTTGTTTAACAGGAATGATGGGTAGCGGAAAAACGACAATAGCCAAACTGTTGTCTAAAAGCTCAGGGATAAAAGTTGTTGATACGGATTCTCTTATTGTTGAAAACGAGGGTATGGAAATTTCTGAAATTTTTAAACAAAAAGGAGAAGCATATTTCAGGCAGGTTGAAAAAGACGCCATAAAAAATGCTTTTCAACCCGAAAATATGGTTATATCTCTTGGAGGCGGGGCTTTTGAAGATGAGGATACGAGAAATTTTCTGCTAAATAATTCTGATGTAATATATCTGCAAACATCTGCCAAAATTATATATGAAAGATTAAAAAATGATAAATCAAGGCCCTTGCTTTGTGGTAATATGTCTGTAGAAAGAATTGCAGAAATTATAAAAAAACGGGAGAATAATTATCTGAGTGCAAATAAAATTATTGATACAGATAATAAATCTCCAAAAGAGATTGTAGCGGAGTTAAGTAATGATTAATTTATCGGTCAATATTAATTCAAAAAATATTCAATATCCTATTTATATCTCAAATGAAGATATATGTGATTTGAAAAGTAAAATTATATCTGAAATTTGCGATAAAAATTATGTGGTTGTTATAAGTGAAAAAGTTTATAAGCTGTACGGAAAAGCTTTGGATTTTCCAAAAAAAGCATTATTTGTTCTGAAAGATGGTGAAATAGAAAAAAATCAAAAGAACTATTTAAAAATTCTTGATTTTATGTTGAAAAGAAAATTAAAAAGAGAAGATGCGATAATTGCTATAGGTGGTGGTGTAGTTGGAGATATTGCCGGATTTGCTGCATCGACTTATATGAGGGGAATAAATTTTGTACAGGTTCCGACAACCCTGCTTGCGGCAACGGATAGTTCTGTAGGCGGAAAAGTTGCAATAAATACAAAATACGGCAAAAATTTGGTGGGAGCTTTTTATCAGCCAAAAGCCGTTTTTGTTAATATTAATTTTTTGAAAACTCTTGATGAAAAGCAGTATAAAAGCGGGCTTGGAGAGGTTATAAAATACGGATTTATTGAAAAAAGCTGTAATATGCAAGAGGATGCACATTTGATAAACTTTCTAACGGAAAATTATGAGCAGATACTTTCAAGAGATGTTTTAAAGCTTCGTGAATTGATAAAAATGTGTATAAGTTTAAAGATTGCAGTTGTGGAACGTGACGAAAAAGAAGGCGGACTAAGGAAAATCTTGAACTATGGTCATACCTATGGCCATGCAATAGAAAATCTTACGCATTATAAAAAATATACTCACGGACAGTGCGTTGTAGATGGAATTTTATTTGCTTTAAAATTAGCGCTTTCTCGTAATTTGATTGATAAAGAATACAAATTTTTGTGTGAAGATTTGATTAAAAAATTTGGTTATCAACCCTTATTGAAATTTGATAAAAATAAAATTATTTCAGTGATGCTTTCGGATAAAAAAGCTACGAATGAATATATAAAATTTATTCTGCCAAACGATTATGCAACTGTTGGTGAATATGATTTTACTCCAAGTGAGTTGGGTGAATTGATATATTTATAAAATTACATACTTAACATTTTGCATGTATAAAAGTTATTTGTTATCATCTTAAAGTACCTAAAAGATACCGACGGGGGAAATATGAATTTAAAAGATTTACCTAAATGTCCGATTGAAACGACTACCATGATGCTTGGCTGCAAGTGGCGAATTCTTATTATAAGAGAGCTTTTAACCGGTACTAAACGCTTTAATGAGCTGAAAAAGTCTGTTAAAGGAATTACGCAAAAAGTTTTGACGGCAAAATTGCGCCAAATGGAAGATTTGGGTTTGTTGGAAAGAAAAATATATCCTCAAAACCCGCCTAAAGTTGAATATTCTTTAACTGATGTCGGTTATACCCTTGCTCCTGTTATAGATTCAATGAAATCGTGGGGCAAAGATTTTAAAAAATATACAAAGCTATTGGAAAGTTCTAAATAACTTTTATATCTAGTTGAAATCGCTCTCAGCAACAACCGAAGCTATCAGTTCACCGTAGCTGTTTACAGTTCCGTTTGTTTCTTCAACAATGTAGCGAATACCTTTTTTACCTTCTATTGCTTGTTCTGCGCAATCCATTGCGTCATCCCAGTCTTTGAATTCCCCGATTAAATTTTTTGATAATTCTGATTTGTCGGTCGATGTGTAAACTTGAAACATAATTTATCTCCTTTTCTTATATGTTAGCACAAAATATAAATAAAAAAGAAAACTCTTTTGTGAGTTTTCTTTTTCGTTTATAAAAATTTGAAATTTTATGCGTTTGCCAGTTTGTAACTTATAGATTTAAAAAATGGTAATTTTTCACTCATTTCCACTGTTGATTTTAATGGAAACTCAACTATTACTTCTTGCGGATTTTCTACTATGTAATCAGTTATTTCATCTAAAGTAACATTTTTATTTTCTGAAATTTCTTCAAAATCTAAATTGTTATAGTCATTATCCGTTATTGGCATGTGATGTGCCGTCGGTTCAGATGAGAACATATTGCTGTATTTTGTTGCTCTGGTTCTCATTTTCAGATTATTAATGTCTGTTAAATTTTTTCTGACTGTTTTTGCTAACATAGATACTTATCCTCTCTCCCATATTTGTAAGTATAAATGTTATTACTTGTTTTTACATACTCCATTTGATTGAGATTTTTTAAAGAAATCTTTTGCAAGATTTAGTTCATCTTGTTTGGTAAGTTTTGTATTTGTTATTTTCTTCCTTAATATAAAATCAAAGCACTCTTGATATTTTGATGAAGGGTTTATCCCAAGATTTTGTATGTCTTTTCCGGTTATTTGTAGTTTTATTTTTTTCAGATTTTCAAGATAATTTATAACTACCGAATAATTTATGCCTGCATACATAATTATCGATTCAAGTTTTACTCCATCAAAATTTTTATAAATCTCATAATCTGAATTATATTTTTTTTGTTGTAAATTATGATAATCTTCAACAATTTGTTTTTCGTCTTTTGTAAGCGGAAGCTTTTCTATTTCCGGAATTTGTCCGGCGTAAATTATCCAAATATTGTGAGGTTTATATTTATTTATCAATTCTTCAAAATTGATATCAGGTAAGTTAAAAGTTTTTGGGGTTAGAAGCTTATATATGTTGTTTTTTACAAACTTGTTGAAAGCAATTTGTGAATTAAGGCTGAATGTTTCTTTTAATTCTTTTTGCAACCGTTTATATGACATATCATAATTAACATTATTCAGGTATTCTTCTTGTAGTTGTTTTGTATGTTCATCCGGTTCAAATCCAAAACGTATGGCAAATTTTAAGCATCTGACAATTCTTGTCGGATCATCAATAAAACTGTTATCATGCAGAACTCTGAGGGTTTTTGTCTTTATATCTTTAAGTCCGCCTGCGTAATCAATAATTTCACCGGTTTGAGTAGACTTTGCCATTGCGTTAATTGTAAAATCTCGTCTTAAAACATCTTCTTTTAAAGGACAACCGATATTTTTAATCTGTGGCAAGTGTCCTTTTTGAGGGTAGGTTTCATCTCTGGTTGACGCTATATCAATTTCTTCTCCGTCTAGTTCAATTTTTACAGTCCCAAAAGGCTCATTAATTTGTAAAATCTTTGCATCTTTTATATTTCTCGCAAAATCAATGGCATTTCCGACATAAGTTAAATCTATGTCAAAACTTTGCTTGTTCAGAAGTTCATCTCGAACAATTCCGCCAACATAATATAAGTTTTTATCCCGAAGATTCATAAGAGTTATTTTAGCCTAAATTATAAATTAAAACAAGTTAATAATATTTCCACATTTTGAAGGATGTAATACCTAAAAGATTAAACTATTATAGTTACAAGGGTAAGCCCTGATAAACATTTCCAATCTCATCGGAACGACTCTAAATCGTGAACAATCGAATGATGAAAGGAGGTGGTATATGTGGAAATGAGCATAACTGAAAGAGCGTTATTCTTATTATTGCTAATAATTATAACGCTCAAATCCACAAAATAGAGGGCTTTTAAAGAGGCAGGCTGCAACCTGCTTCGCCCTTATTTATATTATAAACTATTTTTTTGTTTTTTCAAGAGTAAGGTAAAATTTATTTTGTAACTATATATATGTTTTCATTAAAAATCGTCAAAACTGTCATGCTGAATTGACTAGAAAATAGTGCAAGCGTAATTTTTTGTTCCTACTCGGTGTTTCAGCATCTTGAAACAAAAAGAGCCTGTCATTACGAGGAGGGCTAAGATTTGCTCGACGAAGCAATCCAGCTTTAACAATTTTCGTCAAGTTATTACCCCCTCTCCCGAAAATCAAAGTTTCGTAGTTTATAGGTCGGGCTTTAGCCCGACACATATTTTATTTATTTTCGTCGGGTTAAAACCCGACCTATTAGCTTACACGGCACTTGTCAAAATCCGCAACATCGACCTACTATTATCAAGAAAATTAATCTTGAACAGTTATGGAAACAAGCTCGGAATGACATTATGATTGTCGTTTGGTTTACTCTTGTGGCAACTGCTAAATAATTACCATTTATTTATATACTTTAAATTGATGATGTTTAGCTCTTGATTTTGGCATAAAATATTATAAAATAAAGTTAATTGCAGTTTTAAAAGGGGAAAAAATGTTACAAGAAGCAACTAAAGCATTAAATTCGGCATTTAATAACAGTTTTATAAAAAAATTAAGTCAGTATTTACACGACTGTGTAAGAGAAGAGGTTAAAAGCTCAACTTTTCGTAATTTAAAGGGTGATAAAGATAACAAATGGATTTTCTTAAAAGAGCAGGAAACTTTGTTAACCCAAGGACTTGATTATCTGAAACTTGACGGTTCAAATCCAAATTTGACGGAACTTATGCTTCAGGGTGTATCAAGTGCAAGAGATAAGTATTTGATATACGGTTATATGTTTTTGGTCGGTAAAAGCGGTAAATCCAGAAAAGGTAATGAATTTTTGACTCCGCTTTTATATGTTCCTTGTCGCCTTGAACGTAATGGTGTCAGTATCAATTGTATTTTGCAAGATGATGTCTTGTCTTTAAATACAGGTGCTTTAGCTGCTTTAATGAAAAAAAGTGATGATGATGATGAGGTTGATATGTTTTTGGAGGGGATATTGGATGTTGTGCCTGACCTTCCGATTACAAAAGAAAAAATGGATATTTTCCTGACAACATTAAAATCATTGATTCCTGATATTGAAATAGCAGAGGATTCCTCTATGGATGAGCAGGAGGATAATGTTGCTAAAGATGAAATTTCTTCGGATTTGTCAGATGTACAAATAACCGGTGAAAATTATGATGAAATTATAGATGATGAAATTCAAGAGCAAAAGCAAAAAGCTGCTGTTGGAGAAATTAAAAAGCTCAGTGTAACATATCAAAGTGCAATTATATTAACTAAAAGACCGGCAGTAACAGCAGGTGTGTTGCACGAATTGTTACAAATCGCAGATAAACCAAGCGGAGTATTTAGAGAAACCACACTAGGTATTATAAATGATGAATATACTCAATCTGTTGAGAAGAATTTTCCGCTAAAAGATGGGGAAGGTGAATTTTATCCTATAACTCCATTGGCATTAAGTGATTCGCAGGAAAGAGTCATAAAAAATGTGGAAAACAGCAAATTAATTGCAGTCCAAGGACCTCCGGGAACAGGTAAATCTCAAACCATTGTTAACCTTGTTGCGCATTTAATTGCAAACGGAAAGACCGTTCTTGTTGCTTCTCGTATGGATAAGGCTGTCGATGTTGTAGCAGACAGATTGAATAATTTAGGCGCTCCATTTTTGGCGTTAAGAGCAGGCAGAATGAATTATCAAAGACAATTAAGCGAGCAATTGTCAGATTTGACATCAGGTAAAATTGGGTTAGATGATGATATTGATGATTTTATTTTTGCGGATGTGAAAGATATGCGTCAACATTTGGATATCTTACGTGAAACAGAAGCTAAATGTGAAAAAATTATAAAACTTGAAAAAGACTGGCATGATTTAAAAGATGAAATCAAACAGCAAACAGCAATTGTCGGTGCTTTGGAATATATAAAAAGACCTTTGAAAAAGTCTGAAATTGATAGTGTAAACGATATTATAAAAACGCTAAACGATAATATGGAAAAATCAGGATTTTTTGCCGGTCTTGCCAATATGAACAGTTTGAGACAATTAAAGAAAATTCTTGATATAAAGCATTTTGATGTTGAACCTGAAACTTTAGACAGATTAAAAGTTGAGCTGGATTTTGTTACTCAAAAATGGAGTTTGCGAAAAATAGAAGCCGATATTCAAAAAATTGGTAATCTTCATGTCATGATTGAGCAAATTCGTCAAATGAAGAAAAAACAAGGCTCATTGGCAATAAATATTTTAAAAAGTACAAGAAGAGAAGCTTTGAAAGTTTTATTGCATGATGCTAAAAAGGTCAGAAGAATAAAAGTTCATGCAAAAGCTTTGGTAAGCCGTAAAAAGAAAACGACTGACAGTATTATGGAAGCAGAGGATTTCAGACCATTGTTGGATGCTTTTCCTTGCTGGTGTGTAACAACTTATGCTGTATCGGATTCTTTGCCGTTGAAACCGGGTATGTTTGATGTTGCAGTTATTGATGAAGCCTCGCAGTGTGATATTGCAAGCTGTTTTCCTATAATGTATCGTGCAAAACGTACGGTAGTCGTTGGAGATGACAAACAATTACCTCACTTATCATTCTTAGAAAAGGCAAAAGAACAATCCTTCCTGAGCCAATACGGTATTCCTGATAAATATCAATTAATGTGGCGGTTTAGGACAAATTCTATGTTTGATTTGGCTGATTATTATTCTATGAATTCAGTTATGTTAGATGAACATTTCAGAAGTTTGCCGCCAATTATTAATTTCTCTAACCACGAATTTTATAATGACAGAATTAGAGTTATGAAAAAAGACACGATTGAAAATGATGCAATAGATATTGTAATGGTTCCAGATGGTAAAGTTGATTCCGATGCAACTCGTAATTTGCCGGAAATAGAGGCTCTTGTTAAAACATTACATGAAATAATTATTGAAGATGAGCGTAAAAATCCCGACAAACCGGTTTCTATCGGTATTATTTCCCCATTCAGAGCGCAGGTTGAGCAATTGAAAATTTCTGTTCCAAAAGTTTTATCTGATTATATGATTAAAAAACACCAGATAGAAATTGGTACTGCTCACACTTTCCAAGGTGATGAAAGAGATATAATTTTGATGTCGTGGGCATTTGCGAATAATTCATATCCGCAAAGTATAACCTTCTTGCAAAAACCGAATTTGTTTAATGTAGCGATTACACGTGCAAGAAGCAAATGTATAAATTTTGTATCACATGATTTGGAAACTATGCCTGACGGACATTTTAGACATTATGTTTCTTATCTGAAGCAATATAAAGACAGAAAAGCAACAATTCTAAATGAGGGTATAGATGAAAATATTTATAAAAATTCATTAGAGCGTGAAATAGCAGAAGAAATAAGAAAACTTGATCATGTTGTTCAGGCAGGTGTTGATATTGCCGGTTTGAGTGCTGATTTGGTTGTTGATGATAAGTTTATTGTTGAAGTTGATGGGGTTGAGGATAATAAAAAACTCCACCACATGTCAAATATGAAAAAACAAGCAATATTAGAACGTTGCGGGTATAAGGTCAAACGTATTACTTATCGTGAGTGGCAATATAGTGCTAAAGCTTGTTTAGATAGAATTTTGACAACGGATATATAACCTATTTCATAAGACCAAGTTCTTCAAATTTATCATATATATCTATAAGGCGATTTGGTACATCGTACTGTCTTTTGTATGTTTTAATTTCATCCTGTTTGCCGGAGGTGTGAATAATAAACTCAAAAATATGTTCAACCTGTGTGTGATGTTCTTTTGGCAGGTATTGAGGGGAAAGTGTCATTGAAAGGATTTCCGGCGTTATATTTTTTTCTTTGATTGTTTTAAAAATATCGGTAAAGCCTTGCTCAATTCCTTTCGGTGTCTTTCTTATCTTAAAACCTTCATAGGTATCAAATCCGGAGTTACTTATATAATCGGCATCAATACTTAAAAAAACTTTTTTCCCTTTAAAATCGGGCAGGGTGTTTTTTGTGCAAGTCGTTACTTTTATGGTTTTATATGGGCGGTCTTTTGGAAAAATATTTTTATTTATTTCCAACCCTTTTACGTATTCGTTAAGTGTGCCGGTATTAGTATTTATAACAAAATTTTGGGTATATTTTTTTTGTGTAAGCGGAGTGAAAACAAATTTATACAATTTAATATCCTTTTTTAGGGAATTGCCGTATAAATCAGTTCCTATTTTAATTAAATCATAGTTATCCTCTGCAAAAAATATTTGAAGCGGAATGTATTTAGCTTCCTCATCAGGCATTACCCAGTATAATTCATTAACCTGAGGATATTTTGCAAGAAATTCATTTATCCAGTTTTCAACACCTGCGGTGCCGTATTTTATAACCGGATAATTTACGTAAGTATCTGAATGAGTATCAAAATTTATAAGTATTGAAGGGATGCTTATTCCCGATTTTACTGCGTATTCTGCCACATCAAGGGCTTGATTATGGTCTGTATTTGCATCAATAAGTTTTGTGTTTTGAGTAGTTAGTCTTATAAGATCTATGATATTTGTATTTTCTTTTTTTAGAGAAAAGAAAATTGCTGATATTATCAATATCGCTGTAAGAGTTATTATTGTTGGTAGAATTATTTTTTGTTTATTCATGTAGATTTCCTATTCGTACCTTTTAGGGTCATAATGATGTTTGTAATTTTTTATAATATCTTGTTTTTTTGAATATTTTATTGCAAGTTGTAGTATTTTTTCAACGTAACTGTGTTTTGATTTTGGCAGATATTGGGGAGATAGCGACATTGAAATAATAACGGGTTTCATTTTTTTATCTTTGGTCGTTTTAAATACAGAGTAAAAGGTATTAAAAATTTCTTGGTTGGATTTTATAAATTTGAAATTTAATGCTGTGTCAAAGCCGGAATTACTCATATAATCAGAATCAAGACTTAAAAATACTTGTTCTCCTTTAAAATTCGGTAAAGTATCTTTGGTGCAGGTTATAATTCTGACATTTTTGTATTTTATGTTATTCTTGAATAATTTTTCATTAAGCTTATGACCTTTGATATATTCGTTCATTGTTTTTGTTTGCGGATCAATTAAGAAATTTTGGGTAAAACTTTTTTTATTAAGCGGATTAAAAACAAAATGAAATGGATTCATTTTGGCAATAGAATTTCCCATAAGGGGTGAAAATTCTTTTGGAATATCAAAAATTTTCACAGCCATAAGAATTTGCATTAGAATGTTATTTGCTTCTTCGTCAGGTACAACCCAGTATAGGGTGTCGACCTCAGGATTTTGTGCAATATATTCGTTCAACCAATCTTCAACCCCTGAATCGGGGAAGGTTTGATAATCATTCAAATATATATCGCTATGAGTGTCAAAATTCACGATTGTTTTAGGAATTTTAATACTGTTTTCTTTTGCATATTCCATGACATCTAATGCCTGGTTATGATCAGAGTTTGCATCAATCAATTGCGTATCTTTTGTAATTTCTTGGAGGAGAGTTTCTATTTGATTATTTGTTATTTGTTCTGATTTTTCCGTATAGGAAAAATATAGGGCAAGACCTATCAAAATACTTGTTATAAAAATTGATATTGTCGGTATAATTTTATTTTGTATAATCAATTTTTTCCTCCGGATTTCTACCGGAAGGTGTTATGTTATAACCTCTGGTATATGTGTTTAGTGCATCTTTTTTGTTTGAAAATTTGATTATTTTTTGGAAAATTTTATAAGTAAATTTGTGATATTGTTTGGGTAAGTATTGAGGCGAAAGAGATAGGGAAATATATTCCGGCTGAATATTTTTTGAATTTATCGTTTCAAAAATTTCGAAAAATTCTTGCATAATTTCTTTTTTGTTACGTATAAGCTTGAAATTTTTGAGAGTATCAAATCCGGAATTGCTTATGTAATCGGCATCAATACTCAAGAAAACTTTACTCCCTTTAAAATCTGGCAGAGTGTCTATGGTGCAGGTTGTTATTTTAATTCTTTTGCCAAAATTCGTATATTGATTAGTTAACTGCTGTGAATATTTATTTTTTTCTATATATTCATTTAGTCTGCCATTTCTTTTATCAATAATAAAATCTTGAGAGTAAGAAATTTTATTTAACGGATTTTTTATAAAATAATCTTGCGGCAGTTCAAAGTAAAGAGAATTGCCATAAAATTCAACCCCATCAAAAAGTTCATTAATATCATTTTGAGCAAAAATAACCTGCAATTCCTGAGTGGTTGCTTCTTTGTCAGGCATAACCCAATATAACTCTTCAACAGTCGGATATTTTGCCAAGTAAGCATTTATCCAGCTTGCAATACCTTCTTCTTTCGGTATTGTGATTGGTTTATTTATATATAAATCGCTGTGGGTATCAAAATTTATTATAATTTTGGGTAATTTAAGATTTTGTGATTTTATGTAATCGCTGAAATCCAAAGCCTGATTGTGATCAAAATTTGCATCAATTAATTTTGTTTCTTTGGTTGCTGTTTTGATAATTTCTTTAAAGCTTTTGTTTTCTTTATAATTTTTTATTAATGAAGAACCGATAATAATAAAAACTATCGATAAAATCAGACTTAAAATTGTAAAATTTTTTCCGGTAATTAGCATCTTAATTTTATTTTATAGAGTGAAAAACGATAGGTCAAATATTTGTTATTTTACATTAAGCATTTTTCAGATATGATTAAAATAATAGCGGAAATATAAAGGATTAATTATGAAAAAAGTATATATAGAAACAATGGGTTGCCAAATGAACAAATCTGATACTGAACGGATGTTTGGTATGCTTTCTAATTTCGGTTACGAGGAAACCGACAAGCCAAAAGAGGCAGATTTGTTAATGGTTAATACCTGTTCAATAAGGCAGCTTAGTGAAGATAAAGCATACAGCCTTATTGGTACTTGGGGTAAGTGGAAAAAATCAAAACCTGAATTAAAAATAGGTTTTTGCGGTTGCGTTGCTCAGCAAAAAGCCGAGCAAATTTTTAAACGTGCGCATTATGTTGATTTCGTTTTGGGAACTCATAAAATATATTCTCTGCCGGAAATTATAAAATCAATAAATAATGGTGAAAAGGTATGCGAGTGTGAAGAAACCAATGTAACAGAAGATGATAAAGCCGTAAAATTTGAAATAAATCGTGTAAAATCAGTAAACGCGTGGATACCGATTACAGAAGGGTGTAACAATTTCTGTACATATTGTATTGTTCCTTATACACGAGGCAGAGAGCGTTCAAGACAACCTGAAACTATTTTAAAAGAGGTTAAAGATGCCCTCAATTCAGGCTTCAAAGAAATTACTCTGTTGGGTCAAAATGTCGATAGTTACGGTAAAGATTTCACAGATAAAAATTATCGCCTTGCAGATTTATTGAAAGAGGTAAATTCAATAGATGGTAATTTCAGAATTCGTTTTGTTACCTCATATCCGACAGATATTACGGATGATCTAATCAAAACTGTTGTTGAATTGGATAAGGTTTGTGAATATTTTCATATTCCAATGCAATCAGGCAGCAGTGAAGTTTTGAAAAAAATGAATCGAAGATATGACAGAGAAACGTACTTTAAGATTGCGCAGAAAATTCGTGATATGGTGCCTGATGTTACTATAACAAGTGATTTTATTGCAGGCTTCCCCGGAGAAACAGAAGAACAATTCGTTGAAACTTTAACGGCTATGGAAGAAATAGGGCTTGATTATTCAAATACCGCAGCGTATTCTCCAAGAGAAAAAACTGTTGCAGCAAAATGGGTAGATAAATTTATTGATGAAGATACAAAGTTTGAACGTCTTGCAAGACTTAATGAGCAAAACCGCAAGTGTTGTCTTGCATCAAACAAGAAATTTGTCGGCAGAACAATGGAAGTTTTGGTGGAAAATTTTGAAAATCATAAGGGGAAAAATATTATTACCGGCAGAACCCGTAATAACAAGATTGTTCATATTCCTTATGATAAGGATATAACCGGCGAATTTATTCAGGTAAAAATTACAGGATGCAAAACCTGGTACTTAAATGGTGAGATTGCCTGAATATGTCATATATTATGTTATCAACTTTCCTCTCCTAAAGAATAGGAGAGGGTTGGGTGAGGTATGATTACCGTATTATTAGGCGGCACATTAGACTATGTATTATACAATATCTGTCTATAATCCCCTCCCCACTTCGAGGGGGAGGGTTAGGGAGAGGGGGTAAACAGTAACCGCCAAAACATTTCCCCCTCTCCCGAAAATCAACGTTTCGTAAACTCAACTTGATTTTCTTCCCTCTCCCTCATTGGGGCGAGGGAGTTGGATAATAGACAGTAGTTTGTCGGCGTTGCCACTCCGACAATTGTATTATTTATGTAACCGCAATCTAAATTAATTTAAAACATAATATATGTTATTAGCCTCTTTTATATGAGCCTAAGTATCTGAAAAATGATGTTTTAGGTTTTATATTCTTTATTGCATTTAGCAAATTATTATTGTGAATATGACCGTCAAAAGTTACTATAACAATATATTCGTTAGGATTGTTTCTTGATGGGTATGATGAAATGTATGTTAAATTGATACTATTCTCTAAAAATATTTTTAGTATTTGCAACAATGCCCCCGGAGTGTTATTAGCCTTAAAAGCTACGGTTGTTTTATCTTTGCCGGTTGGTTTTGTTTCAATATCTCCAATCAAAATATATTTGGTTTTATTATTTTTATCGTTATGGATATTCTCTTTTAAAATATTTAGCATGCAGTTTTGGGCAATTTTTCTGTTTCCTATAGATGCGTATGTAAGGTTATAATTATTCAATTCTCTTGCTGCTTCAAGAGTTGAAGGCACTTCTATAATATTAAGGTTTCTTGGCATTTCTTCAGAGATAAATTGGTTACATTTGCCCAAAAGTCTTGGTGGTGCAATTAAACCTGTAATATTGTAAAATTCGGTATTTTTTGATAATAAACAATATTCAATCGGCAGTACTATTTCAGATATAATTCTGATATTTGGGTTTTCTGTTAAAATTATAGAGTCTAAAGATTCTCTTATTGTTCCGTCTATTGTGTTTTCAACAGGCAAAACCCCTATTGTATCCATTGAATTTTCCGTAACATAATCGACAATTTGTCTGATAGTGGTCATTGGAGTAGTAAAGCAATTAAGTTCGTATTGCCTGCAAAATTCATCCATCGCCATTTCCGAAAAGGAATTTGAAGGCTCTAAATAAGCTATATTTTTAATGTTTTCAAAATTTGACATTTACTTAACTCCATTTTCTTGTTAACATTATACCAAATTCAAATAAAAAACGAAAGGTTATGATTTTGAAAAAAATATTAATGATATTGGTTATTTTGTTTTTGAGCATTGATGTTGTGTGTGCATCCGGGGAATTAAGAAGTTATTTTTTTAATGAACATTTTATTGATTTAACTTTTGCTAAAAAATTGGCACAATGTCAGAAGTATGAAACTCCTGTCAAATATACCAAAACTTGGTATGCGATGGGATTGATTCCTGAAACAAAAGGAAAAGTTAAAATTGTTGGTATGGATAAAGAAAATAGATGTATAGTTCGCTCTTATGAGGCAGATTATTTATCTTTAACTTGGAAAAAAGATTATGAGTATCATTTGCCAAAATATATTTTGCCGTATTTTTCTGACATATATATAACTGCTTTTGGAGAAAAATATATGGCTGAAACAAAAGCGATTGAAAAAGTTCACTCGTTATGTGCCAAATATAGGGACTTTTGTCTTAATGCTGATAAAGAAAAATATCCTGAATTGATAAATTATATAAGAGCATTTGGATTAAATTCATCTATTCCCGAAAAATATTTGTATTATGATGAATCAATGCCAAATTGTTACCCTTTAAAAGGAGGTTATTGCAAGGATGTCAAATTCAATTAAATTTGGAACAGACGGTTGGAGAGCTGTTGTAGGAAAAGATTTTAATGAAGAAAACGTTTCAATTGTATCTCGTGCAATTGGAAAATATGTTTTTGATAACTATGGAATTTATAAAACTATAATTGTAGGGTATGATCCTCGCAATATGGCAAAAGAATTTTCTACCCAGTGTGCAAAAATATTACAAGATATAGGTTTTAAAGTTTTGTACAGCGATAAGGTTTTGCCAACACCCGTTTTAGCTTATAATGCAAAGCTCTTAGATGCTTGTGCTGTTATGTTCACAGCGTCTCACAATCCGCCTGAGTATCTTGGTATAAAATTTATTCCCGATTATGCCGGTCCTGCAACATCTGAAATTACTGATGAAATTGTTTCAAATTTCGGAAAAGATATCAGTTCAAATATTAAAGGAAAAATAATTATAACAGATTTTTCAAATGCGTATTTCAGAAGAATAAAAGAAATTATTGATTTTTCAAAGATAAAAGACAGTGCAAATAATTTTCACATTTTGTTTGACGGTTTATATTCATCAAGCATAGGCTTTTTTGACAAATTGCTCAGCGATAATAATATAAAATATGATTGTATTCACATGTATCACGATACAAATTTTGGCGGCGGTATGCCTGAACCTAAGCCACAATATATGGGTGAAGCTATTGATTATGTTATACAAAGAAATCAAGAGGCCGAGAGGTCAAGACGTCAGGCTATAAAAGGTAATGAGCTTGCCCCCCTGCCCTCCGCTTCTCCTGCCTTCTTTGTTGCTTTTGCAAATGACGGGGATGCCGATAGGTTTGGAGTGATTGATGAAAACGGAGATTATGTTACTCCAAATGAGATTATAGCAATACTTTTAACACATTTGAAGAAAAATAAAAATTACTCAGGCTGTTTGGTAAAAACTGTCGGCGCAAGTTTGATGCTTGACATTGTTGCTCAAAAATTAGGTGTTGAAGTTGTTGAAACACCTGTTGGTTTTAAGCATGTCGGCGAAGCAATGAGAAAATACAATCCGATAATTGCAGGAGAAGAGTCAGGCGGATTGAGTATTCAAGGACATATTCCCGAAAAAGACGGTATTTTGGCAAATCTTTTAATTTTGGAAGCCATGGCTTATGAAAATAAAACACTGGTTCAATTAAGAAAGGATTTGGCAGATTTTGTCGGCTGTTCTTTTATCAATACAAGAGTTGATAAGAAATTAGAAAATATAGAAGAAATTAAGCCAACAATTGAAAAATTTTCATCTCTTGATGAAATTGCAGGCATGAAAATTATCAGAAAAGATTATAAAGATGGTGTGAAATTATATCTGGAGGATGAAAAATCTTGGGTATTAGTGCGTCCCTCAGGAACAGAACCGCTATTGAGAATATATATGGAGTCTGACAGTTCTGAAAAAATAGAAGCTATCAAAAAATTTATTTGACAAAATCTCTTAATAAAAAGTTACAATCATGCAAATTCCCTGTTGACAGTGGATTTTGTTTATCGTAATATGGTTATGCTCAAAAGTATTGTCCGAAATATTAGAATAGCAATTTTGAGTATAGTACGAAGGTTTTTCGGGACTTTTGTGCGGTGTAGTACATAGACAACAAAAAGGAAAGCAAATGGCAACCAGCACTAAGAAAAACAGAATCAGAGTTTGTTTGAAAGCTTATGATCACAAACTAATTGATGTATCTGCTGAAAAAATCGTAGAAACAGCAAAAAGAACAGACGCTAAAGTAGCCGGACCAATTCCTTTACCTACAAAAAGACGTATATACTGCGTTTTGCGTTCACCACACGTAGATAAAAAATCTCGTGAACATTTTGAAATGAGGACACACAAACGTATTATTGATATATACGAACCGACTCAAGCCACTATGGAAGAGTTGCGTAGATTAGATTTACCTGCAGGTGTAGATATCGAAGCAAGATAGTTGCAAAGATTCCTGTAATTGAAAATTGAATAAGCATTATGCATATAATGTGATCTACTACCCATAATAATATGGGAGAAGGTGAAAGTCCTTCAAAGGTAAAGAATTAGTTAGTAAAAGTAGCGCTCGCAAGAGAAAGATGCAACTCCGAAATGAGGCAGAAAAGCATTCTGCATCAAGTAGGACGAGCAGGAAAGGTAAAAATTATGACACTAGGTGTAATAGGAAAAAAAGTCGGAATGACTCAAATCTTTGACGAACAAGGTTTGGCTATTCCTGTAACAGTTATCAAAGTTGACGAAACAGTTGTTACTCAAGTTAAAACTGTTGAAACTGACGGATATAATGCTATCCAGGTTGGTACTGTAGCAGCAAAAGAAAAACACTTGACAAAGGCTCAGATAGGTCATTTCAAGAAAAACAGCTTATCTAACTACAGACATCTACAAGAATTTCGTGTAGAAAATCCTCAAGATTACAAAGTAGGAGATAAGGTTGAACTTTCAGTATTGGATAACGTAGAAAAAGTTGACGTTACCGGTAAATCAATAGGTAAAGGCTTCCAAGGTACAGTAAAAAGACACAATTTTGGAAGAGGACCAATGGCTCACGGTTCTAAAAACCACAGAGAACCGGGTTCAATCGGAGCAGGTACAACTCCATCTCGTGTTATCAAAGGCAAAAGAATGGCAGGTAACATGGGTAACGAAAGAGTTACAATTACTAAATTAAAATTAGTTAAAGTAGATGCTAATAACGGTTTGGTATTGGTAAAAGGTTCAGTACCGGGATGTGAAGGCAGATTGGTAACAATCGTTCCGACAAGAACTAAATGGAACTAATACAGAAGGCAGGAGTTCAGAAGACAAGAAGGCAAGTATGTTAAAATTCAATAGTTTGTAAATAGCCTGACCTCTTGACATCCGGACCTCCAAGCTTCCAAGTAGATAACCCGCTTCTACCATATAAAACTCCAAAATGAGAAAGGGGTAGACGGAAAGCAAAAGGAAAAGAAAAAATGACAAATGAATTATTAAATACAAACGGTGAAAAATTAGGAACAATCTCATTAGATAAAAACGTATTTGGTGTTGAACCTAATATTCACGTAATGCACTTAGCATTAAGAAGACAATTAAACAACGCTCGTCAAGGTTCAGCTTGTACAAAAACAAGAGCTGAAGTTGCAGGCGGCGGAAGAAAACCATGGAAACAAAAAGGTACAGGTCGTGCAAGAGCAGGATCTTTGCGTTCTCCATTGTTTGCAGGCGGTGGCGTAATTTTTGGACCAAAACCAAGAAGCTACGCATTCAATATGCCTCAAAAAGCAAGAAAATTAGCTTTGAAATCAGCATTATCAGCAAGAGCATCTCAGTTAGTTTTCGTTAAAGATTTTTCAACATTAGAACAACCAAAAACAAAATTGATGGTTGCAGCATTGAAATCATTGAACGTTAGCGGAAAAGTTTTAATTATTGCAGATACAAAAGCTGAAGAAAATAAAAACTTAGAGCTTTCTGCAAGAAATATTCCAAGCGTAAAATTATTATTACCAACTAACTTGAATGTGAAAGATTTATTAGAAGCAGATTTTGTTGTTATGACAGAAGCTTCTGTAAAAGAAATCACAGAAAGACTTTCATAATATCCCCTCTACCTTTGGGAGAGGGTAGAATTTCAAATCGAGCGTATGCGAAATTTAGAAATTCGGGTGAGGGTAAAAACCGACTCCCTACAAAATAAAAGGAAATTAAAAATGAGTGAAACAGAAAAACTATATGATGTGATTAAAAAATCATTAATTACTGAAAAATCAGTAACAGCAACCGAAAATGCTCAGTATACTTTTGAAGTAAGAAAGGATGCTAACAAAATCGAAATTGCTAAAGCTGTAGAATTAGCTTTTCCCGGAAGAAAAGTTAAAAAAGTAAGAACAGTTTATATGCCATCTCACGAAAAAAGAATGGGATATAAATTTGGCAGAACCGACAGTTCTAAAAAAGCTATCGTAACAATCGAAGGCGAACCAATAGAATTTGTTGGCGTGTAGTAAATATCTCCCTCTACCTTTGGGGGAGGGTAGAATTTCAAATTAAGTTTAGACGAAATTTTGAAATTCGGGTGAGGGTTCAATAAGGACTTTCAGTACAGAGTGAAAATAATGGACAACTTGTCCTAAAAAAGCCAAAGTAGGAGAAAATAAAATGGCAATCAGAAAAATTAATCCGACGTCTCCGGGACAAAGAGGCATGACAAAAAGTGATTATCAAGAAATCACTACATCAACTCCTGAAAAATCACTGTTATCAAAATTGAAAAAAACAGCAGGAAGAAATAATACCGGTAGAATTACATGTCGTCATAAAGGCGGCGGCGTAAAAAAATCATACCGTATAATAGATTTTAAAAGAGATAAGTTTGGCGTACCGGCAACAGTAAAGACTATTGAGTACGATCCAAACAGAAACGTAAGAATTTCATTATGTTTTTACGCGGATGGTGAAAAAAGATATATCTTAACACCGGAAGGTTTAAACGTAGGTGATGTAATCGTTTCAGGACCGGAAGCACCTGTTCAGACAGGTAATGCAATTCCTTTGGAATTGATACCTTTAGGATCTATCGTTCACAATATCGAAATGATTCCGGGACGTGGCGGTGTAATGGTTAGAGCTGCAGGTAACTCAGCTCAGGTAATGGCTAAAGAAGGTAACTATGTAACAGTTAAGCTTCCTTCAGGCGAAATGAGAATGGTAAGAAAAGAATGTATGGCAACAATTGGTGCTTTAGGTAATTCTGAATTCAAAAACTTATCAATCGGTAAAGCCGGAAGAAAACGTTATATGGGTATCAGACCAACAGTACGTGGTGTAACAATGAACCCATGCGATCACCCACACGGTGGTGGTGAAGGTAAAACAGGTCCGGGCGGACACCCGAAAACACCATGGGGTAAACCGGCTCTTGGTTATAAGACACGTAAGAAAAACAAAGCTTCTAATAAATTAATCGTTAGAAGAAGAACAAAATAAGATAGCCGTTAGCAAGCGTTAGCGTGCTGTACGGATGTCTTATCCTGAACTTGTTTCAGGATCTCTAAATAAAATACAAAAAGAACAAAAAGGAGAAATAAATGGCACGTTCATTAAAAAAAGGTGCATACGTAGAAGAAGCTCTACAAAAGAAAATTGATAAAATGAATGCAAATTCTGAAAAGAAAGTTATCAAAACTTGGTCGAGAGCATCAATGATTGTACCTGATATGTTAAACCATACAATTGCTGTTCATAACGGAAAAACTCACGTTCCCGTGTATATAACAGAACAAATGGTAGGACATAAATTAGGTGAATTTGCACCAACAAGACTTTTCAAAGGTCACGCAGGTGCAGATAAAGCAAAAAGAGGTTAATAAAACCTTAAAGTAGTAAATACTTAAAATAAAAGGATAAAAACAATGGAAGCAAAAGCAAAACAAACAGACATAAAAATGACAGCAAGAAAACTTCGCAGAGTAATCAACGAGGTTAGAGGAAAAGCTGTTATTGAAGCTCAAGACATGTTACGTTTTATGCCTTATTTTGCAGCAAGAGTAGTTGAAAAGAACTTGAAGGCTGCAGTTGCAAACGCTCGTGAGCAATATGGCGTAAGTGCTGAATCATTGAAGATTTCTCAAATCTTTGCAGATGAAAGTACTACATATAAACGTGCAAGAACAAGAGCGCAAGGTCGTATGTACTCAAGAATGAAACGTACATCACACCTTACATTAGTAGTAAGCGACGTAAAATAGAAAAGGTAAGATAAAATGGGACAAAAAACACATCCAACCGGATTTAGAGTAGGAATCATTCAACCTTGGGTAAGCACATGGTTTGCTAAGGTTAAAGATTATGCTCAATTTGTAGCAGAAGATGCTAAAATCAGAAAATTCGTAAAGAAAAAATTATATGCTGCAGGTGTTTCAAGAATTTTGATTGCTAGAAAAGCTCAAAATATCACAATCACTGTAGTAACAGCAAAACCTGGTATCGTTGTTGGTAGAGGCGGTCAAGGTATTGATGAACTTCGTCAAGATGTTACAAAACATATTGGCAAATCCGTAATTATTAATGTAGTTGAGGTTGCAAAAATTGATGCTGATGCTCAATTAGTAGCAGAATCAATTGCGCAGCAGCTTGAAAAACGTATCGCTTTCAGACGAGCAATGAAACAAGCAATGCAAAGAACCATGAGATCAGGCGTTCAAGGTATCAAAGTTATGGTATCAGGACGTTTGGGTGGTGCTGAAATCGCTCGTTCTGAGTGGGCAAAAGAAGGAAGAATTCCTCTTCAAACTCTAAGAGCAGACGTTGATTATGGTTTCACTGAAGCTGATACAATTATGGGTAAAATTGGTGTTAAAGTTTGGATATTCAAAGGCAACTTAATGCCTGGTGAAATGGCTGATCAAAACATCAAACATAAAAGCAATAAAGACAGTGCGGACAAAGGCGTAAGACGTCCACGTCGTGCAAGAGCTTCACAAGAAGCATAACAGACAAAGGTATAAAAATAATAGGAGCAAAATATAATGTTACAGCCTAAAAAAACAAAATACCGCAAAATGATGAAAGGCAGAATGAAAGGTACTGAAACCAGAGGTACAAAACTTGAATTCGGTCAATACGCTCTGCAAGCTGTAGAGCCTGGTTGGATTACCAGCCGTCAAATCGAGGCTGCACGTCGTGCAATGACTCGTGAAATCAAACGTGGCGGTAACGTTTGGATAAAAATATTCCCGGATAAACCGATTACTGCAAAACCT
>CACXCI010000057.1 GCA_902766105.1 uncultured bacterium | reverse complement strand
TTGAAAAAAAGGTACGGTGAAGTTTCTGAAGATATCAAAAAACGTGCGGATTATGAGCTTGGCGTAATTGAACAGATGGGATTCGCGGCGTATTTTCTTATAACTTGGGATTTTATTCATTATGCAAAAACAAACGGCATACCCGTAGGTCCGGGACGTGGTTCTGCAGCAGGTTCTATCGTTGCTTATGCTCTTGAAATTACTGACTTAGATCCGATTAAGCATAAATTGTTGTTTGAAAGATTTTTGAATCCGGAACGTTATACAATGCCTGATATTGATATTGATTTTTGTATTGAACGACGTGGGGAAGTTATTGATTATGTAACCAGAAAATATGGGGAAGACAAGGTTTGTCAGATTATTACCTTTGGTACCTATGCGGCAAAAGCTGCATTTAAGGCAGTTGCTCGTATTTTAAAAGTTCCGTTTGCGGAAAGTAATCGTCTTGCGGGACTGATTGAACCCGCTATTGAGGTTGCACTTGCGCAGGATGATAAGGCAAAAACACTTAAAAAAGCTATGCAATATGAAGGTTCTGAGCTTCGTGCATTATATGATAAAGATGAGCAAATCGTGATAGATCCGATTGAGGGTAAAACTGTCGGGATGAAACGCCTAATTGATTTAGCTGTCGGAATTGAGGGAATAAAAAACAATACTGGTACACACGCAGCAGGTGTAATTATTTCTCAGAAACCTTTAGATGAGATAATTCCTGTGCAACCTTCAAAAGATGGTATTATTCAAACCGGTTATCCGCCGCATGATGTTACAGAGGTCTTAAGTCTTTTAAAAATGGACTTTTTGGGACTAAGAAACATTACAACTATTTATAAGACTGTAGACATGATTGAACAGCGCCAAGGAATAAAGCTTGATATAAATAATATTCCTTTAGATGATAAACCGACTTATGACATGCTGATGGTTGGAGATACCGACGGAGTGTTCCAGTTAGAATCTCAAGGGATGAAAAACCTTGTTAAGCGTTTAAAACCTGACGTTTTTGAGGATTTAGGTGCTTTAGTTGCACTATTCAGACCGGGACCTTTGGATTCCGGGATGGTAGATGATTTTGTTGAGCGAAAACACGGACGTCAAGCTATTACTTATGCACATCCGTTATTAGAACCGGTATTGAAAGATACTTATGGTACAATTGTGTATCAAGAACAAATTATGCAGGTTTTCCAGATATTAGCAGATTACTCGTTAGGACAAGCTGATATGGTTCGCCGTATGATGGGTAAGAAAAAAGTTGATGAAATGGAAAAGCAAAAAGGTTTGTTTATTGAGCGCTCAGCAAAACATGGTATGAGTGCTGAAGCTGCAACAAATTTATTTAACCAGATTTTGGCATTTGCGTCATACTGTTTTAACCGGAGCCACTCTGCTGCGTACGCATTTGTAGCTTATCAGACGGCATATTTAAAATGTCATTATCCTGTGGAATATTTATCGGCGCTTTTATCAAGTGTGGCAGGTGATGCTGAAAAAACTCAACTTTATATAGAAGATGCCCTAAAAAAGGGTATAAAAGTTTTGCCACCGGATATAAATCATTCACTTGCATCATTTACACCGGACGGAGATAATATCAGATTTGGACTTGCTTCAATCAAACAGGTTGGAGAGGGTGTAATAGAAGATATTATTAAAGAACGGGAAGAAAATGGGGAATACAAATCAATTTATGACTATGTGAAAAGAGTAGATATAAAGTGTTCAAATAAAAGGACATTGGAAGGACTTATAAAAGCGGGAGCTTTTTCAACTATTGAGAAAAGCCGAAAGCAGCTTTTGGAAAATCTTGATTATATAACGGCGACAGCATCAAAAGAATCAAAGGCAAAGGAATTAGGGCAAGGCAGTTTGTTTGATATGCTGGCTGATACCTCAGCTATAGACAATGCAAAATTTACTCTTGCCGGATCTGATGAAGAGTATGATGCAAGACAAATTCAATTGTTTGAAAAAGAATTTTTAGGATTTTACGTAACAAGCCATCCACTGTCAACAATAAGGGATAAATTGCCATTTTTGATGACACATAAGATTTCAGAGATAAATAATCTTGAAAATGATAAAGTAGTAACGATTTGCGGACTTGTAACGGCGACGAAGCAAATTCCGACGAAGAAAGATCCGTCAAAATTTATCAGATTTGTAACAATAGAAGATCTGACCGGAAAAATTGATGCAATAGCGTTTAATCAAAAGATAGCGGATTATGGTGAAATATTGCAATCTGAGCAGAGAGTAATTGTATCAGGAAAGGTTAGCCGTAGAGATGAAGATGAGCCTGCAACAATTTTGATTGATACAGTAAAACCTGTTGATAATTCAAATATATTTACAATCGAGATAAAAGATGAAATGAAATATGAGGAATTATTTTTGCTAAAACAAATGCTGTGTCAGTATTCGGGATCAGATCCTGTAATGTTGAAACTTCCTGATTTAACAGGAGAGGTAAAAATTCTGGCATCATCAATGTTTTGGGTAAATTCATCAAACGACTTGGTGCATACGCTTGAAAAAGGTTTTGGCGAGCGGATTGCAATATCGTTAAAATCAATGGATAGTGATATAAAAGAGGAAAATTAATAAAAAAGAGAAAAAACTCTTGAAATTTATTTTTTAGCATGTATTATAAAAAGGTAACGAGAATAAGCGGGGGTAATTCAGTGGTAGAATGCCTCCTTGCCAAGGAGGATGTCGCGAGTTCGAGCCTCGTCTCCCGCTCCATAAAGA
>CACXCI010000056.1 GCA_902766105.1 uncultured bacterium | reverse complement strand
TCCTTGTACTACAGACCCAAACAGTTTGGAATGTTGTCAGACTATATCACCCCCATCAACAACATGCTGTTCAAATTATCCGTCACTTTCAGGATGTACTGTGACGCCACCTCCACCACCTACAGACCCGTGTACAATTGATCCATATAGCCTTGATTGTTGCCTAAAGACTTGGGTAACCCCGGCAAATAAAGCTTGGTGCTGTCAATATGAACAAATAAGAACTGATGTGTATAGTGGGGGTAAATATCTTTGTGCAACTGAAGTTCGCTGGAATGTCATAGCATCACCCCCAGGTAATTCGCAGTTCGGTAGTATACGATTTGCTTTACATGTAAATAACACAAATTCAAATGCTGCAGAATTAAAAGCAGATATAGAATATACATATCGCTACGTAAACTATTGGGATTCTTCATGTCCTAATGATGTGTATAATCCAAACTCAACGACCGTAAATATAACATTAAATGGACACGGATCATTTAGTGATTATAAGGAATCATCTCGGGGATATAAATTTTGTTCTCAAAAGAATATGAGTTGTAAGATATACTACAAAGGGAGTCTTATTAGTAACGATTGTAGCGGTTCTAAGACGATATATTAGCTAATAGGTCGGGTTTTAACCCGACAAAGCCTTGTAGCATTGTAGGGTGCATCGTTTGATGCCCCAAAATATAAATGGTGCGGTTAAAACACACCCTACAACTCAACAAATTTCTCCCCTAAGGGGGAGATAAAGAGGGGTACTGTCTTATGATTTATAGGACGCTCCCCACCTACCCTCCCCAATCGGGGAGGAATCTTATTTTATTCAACTCATACTTCACCCTACCCTCTCCTAATCTTTAGGAGAGGGTATTATTACATACATACCTCACCATAACCCTCCATAATAAGGGAGGGAACGTGTCATTCCGAACGTATGCGAGGAATTCGGCTTTTGTAAATTCAAATCATACCTCACCCTAACCCTCTCCTACTCTTTAGGAGAGGGAACATAGCAGGATATACAAGATTAATCGTCGGCGTGGCAACGCCGACCTACTATCGAAACTATTATCGAAACCCACCCTACCCCTCCCTAACAAGGGAGGGAACGTGTGCAGTAATGACTGTATCCCCTTATCCTAAGAAATTTCCTGCACCTGCATTATTTAAAAATTCTCTGTTTGCCGGAGTTAACATGCTTTCCAGATTTTTTAACGAACCGGTAGAAGAAATTTCTGCAGATTGCTTACTATTATTCATTCCGTTATTTTGGGCAGCCATAGCAGCTTTTTTTGCTTCCCTGCGATTTGTTAAATATATATTTAGTTTTGGTATTCCTACACCCAATACCAGTCCTGTATATGCGTAGTTAATAACCTGAGCAATTGACAATTTACGTAATTTAACTTTTGTTGCTTTATCTGCCAATTTAACCAATTCATTATACGGTAATGCCTTACCGTCTTTGAATGCCTTTTTACCTAGTGATGCATGCAAAATTTCATCTCTTGATTTCAGTACTGAGCCGGTAATCCATTTCATAATACCATCACCGTCTTTTTTGATTAAATCTTTATCAAGAGCTTGTGCAGCAAGCTTTTGGACAAAGTTGCCCAATATCAGCCAGTTTGCAAATCCCAAAGTATCTTTTATTGTTGCTTCTGTTAATTCATTATCGTTTCTTGCTGCCAAAAATCTTGACATAATCGTTACACCATAAATAAATTTGAATTGATTTATAGTCGGGTTAAATCCTTTAAATTGTAATGATTGAATTAAAGCTTTCGGGTTTTTGAATAGAACTTTCGGATTCAGAATTGATGAAAGAACTCCTGCCCCAAAAATTCCGGCAACAGCAGCTTTTTTTGCTTTAAAGGTATTAGATTTATCTTCTTCGCCTCCGCCGACAAATCCGCTCTTTCCTGTTTTTAATTTTGTAAGGTACATATTCAGAGGTTGTGCGGAAACACCAACAGCAGATGCTATACCCAAACCTATCAACGAACGTTTAACATTCATTGATTTCATAGCCTTAACAAAGGCATTTTCTGTACCTTCAGCCATATTCGTAAAGGTTTCAAATACTTTATCTTTAGAAAAAGCACTCCCCAATTTATACGCATTATCTACAATGGTATCAACTGTATATCGAGAAGTATGTGGTTTAGCTCCATCTTCTGCAACAATTCTCAAGTTGTTTTCAACTCCGCCTAATGCAGAAATAATTTTTGCTTTTGCTGTTGAAATAACATCTTTAGCGGGGTTTTTAGGAGCTTTTTCTATTTCTTTTGTTAATAATTCAGCAACACTTTCAGCTTCATTTTCCGGTAATTTTATATATTTACCGTTTTCAACGGGAGATAAAGCTTCATAATTTTTGAAATATTTTGCTAAAAATTCTTTGATAGGCTTAGCTTCAGAAGAATTAGCTTTAGCAGCATCAACTTCTGTTTTATACAATTTACCCATCATATCAAGAGTTTCTGAATCTGCATAAATTTTGTTAGCCTTGATATTGCTGTTAGAATCAAAATACAAGCCATTTATACCTGAAGCAACAGCAAGACCTGCTAACGCACCATACAAAGGAACTGATGAATGGTTAGCCGTTCCCATACCTTCACGGCGCATTGTTTCAACACCAGCTTCCGGTCCTCTGCTAAAATCTGTTAATGTTCTTGGTATAACCATAAAGCATAAATCAACAGCATCAGCACCCCACGCAGGGTTTGTATCCAAAAATCTCAACGCCATATCAATACCACCCGTAAATGAGGTTTGTTTATTAGATGGGGTATTTTTGATAACAATCTTATTATTGTTATTTTGAGGTTTAATTTGTTTGATACTTAGTTGTCTAAAATTTTCTTCTACTTTCATATTGTTTTTCCTGCCTACTGTTGATTAAAAAATGATTGAAATGCCTTTGTATTATCTTTTATCATATTTTGGGTAAATGGAACTGATGAGGTTTGTATATTTCCCTGACTAGCCATTTCTACTTGTTTTTTTCTGTTTGTTTGTGTTCTTGTGTAAAGAGGAATGAATACGCCTAATGATAATAAAGAAAAAGCTAAGTTTCCAAGTTGACACATAGCACGCATTCTTTTTGCATGTTCAAATTGTTTTTCTGATAAATGCATTAATTCATCAGTTGATTTCATTTTTGTATGTTTTGCCCAATTCCAAAAACGCTCAAATATATTTGAATTTTCATCTGCTTTTTTCAATTTATTTGTAAGTTTAATACCATATTTGTTATGTTTTTCAAGATATGTTGCAATACCTTTTGCCGCATAATCACCCAAGAAATAGAAACTTGAAAACGTTGCAATATCTCGTATAGTATTTTCTTTTAATTCGTTTGAATCTTCAGATGCGGCAATTCTGCTGGAGAAGGTTGCAGCAGAAATAATTCTTGCCTGATCCATAGTCGGGAATATTCCTTTAAATTGGAACATTTTTAGACTTGGCTTATCCATCAGCATAGATAAAGCTGCAACTCCCCACATCAAAGGTACTGCAAAGAATTTTTGTGCAGTTAGCTTGCGTTTTTCCTCAGGTGATAAAATTCTTTCTTTATCATCATTATATATTGGCGCACCTTTTTTCCCAGCCATTTTGTGAGTAATCCATCTGTTAATAGGTTGAGCGGCAATTGCCAGTGGTATAATTACACCTAAACCTGCCAAACTCTTTGCATTTACCAGTTTTTTAGCTTTGGCAAAATATTTGCCAAGGTTTTCATATTCTTCTTTTGCTGCTTCTTTAAGACCTATTTCGCTGATTACTCTTGGCGGATAATCTTTTATAATACCTTCTTTTACTGCGCCATGCAGAACATCACCGGCACTTTCGCATAAGTGTTGCAAACTGCTGGACGAGAAATTTTTATCTCCTGAGAATCGGATATTTTCAGAAATACCTGTTTCTTTTACCAAATAATTATATAAATCTTTAGCATAATCTTCTTCCGGTTTATCACTGACAATATTTTTTGCCATTGTACGGATTTTTGCACTGTATTGCGCCTGTTTTTCTTTTGAAGCAAATATATCCTTAAATTTCTTCAATCCGCCATTATCAATATCACCGTCAACACCTTCAATGTCATCGAGCATACCTTTTAGTGCAGAGTAAATTCTATCTTCTTTTGAATCGCCCCAAGCTTTCCTATAATACTTATCAACACAATTTATAGCATCTCCGTTAGCCCAACTTTTTGTAAGATTGGACAGTTTAAAATCACCCATAATAGGTCTGTTAAATAATTTAGCAGCACCCATAACTATAAAACTTGGGACAATGCAGTTTATTAGCAAACCTGATGATTCTCTCCTAAAAGCCTCAAAACCGCCTAAAATATTTAATTTTCTGCCTTTTACATCATTTCCGTCATCGTCTTTTTGTTTAGAACCTATAAAGGTTTCAAAAAAAGTTCTCGGCAAAATAGCTGTGGACAAATCCAACACTGTAACATTTAGCATCGGTTGTTGTTCACATATTTGAATCCCTTTTAATGCCCAATCGCCTAAACCTGCAAAAGAAATTTGTTTTTTATTTTGATTGCTGACATAATTCGGGGAATTATTTTTACTATTTACACTACCTAATTCAACTTTATTTATCATAATTTAATACTATTTATGCCAAATGTTCCTTCATTATACCCAAGACACATGTTATTGAAAAGTAGTCAATAAAAAAAATTGCCTTAATTCTTCCAATTGTAAAATTAATGTAAAGATAATTTTTTGATTTTTTTATTAAAAATGCCTTATTTTAAAAATTTATTTAAAAAAGTTGTAAAAAAGACACTAAAAATATTAAAAATTTTATATAATCAAGCAAAATTAACAAAAAAATTTTTTGTAAAATTTTGTTAAGATTTAGATATTAATTGTGAAAATAAGCCATAATTATACTGTTCAAAGAAAATACCATGATAATTTATATATATAGTTTTTACTTAAATACACTAACTAAAGTATTTATTATATAAAATTTAAACTAAAATATAATTATTAAGATTAATAAGCAATTATACAAACCGAGAGTTTTTAAAATGAAAGAAAGAGAATATAGAGGCAGGAAAAGATATACAAAAGGTCGTGGTTACAAGTACTCAACCGGTGCCGCAGATAATCCGTTTGCAAATTATGCAAGTAGAAGAAAAAAAGAGCAATCATCTTTTGGAAAAATCCTTACAATGATGACAATTGTATTTTTGACTGCAATACTGGCAATTTTGCTTTTTGCAAATAATCAGGAGTTCATAGGAGATAAATTGGGCAAAAATTCCGTAATTTCCAATTTTTTGGCAAAATTATCAAAAGGTAATAGCAGTAAAAATAAGCCTGAATTTGTATTTCCATTTGGACCAAGACGACAAAATATCTTACTTTTAGGTGTAGATTCAAATGGTGCTGATTCTGATTTGTGGGTTGGAACGAGAACTGATACTATGATTTTGTTAAATGTTGACCCTCGAACAAAAACTGTTAATGCCATATCAATACCTAGAGACAGCAAGGTGTACCTGCCAAAGAACATGGGTGTTCAAAAAATTAATGCCGCACACGCAATAGGCGGTGTTGGAATGACAATAAAAACTGTTGAAGATACATTAGGAGTTCATGTAGATAAATATGTAATGTTTCATGATGATGCTGTAAGAGAAATAGTTAAAGCAATTGGCGGAGTTGACATATACGTAGAAAAAAATATGCACTATAATGATTACTCAGGCAAATTACACATTAACCTTGATAAAGGGATGCATCATCTGACGGAAAAAGATGCAGTTGAATATTTAAGATTCAGACATGATGCTCTTGGTGATATTGGCAGAACACAAAGACAACAATGGTTTTTGAGAGGCTTATTAGCAAATCTTCAAAAGCCTGAAACGATAACGAAACTTCCAAAAATAATTTCAGTAGTTAAAAAATATGTAAAAACAGATATGTCGATGTATGAAATGACTCAGTACGCATCATTAGCGAAGGGTTTTGATATGGATAATATTGAGATTGCTATGTTGCCCGGAGAACCAAACAAGCATGGAATAACCAGTTATTGGATATTAGATCCTGAAAAAACTCAAGATGTCATAGACAGACTAATATACAGACAAAAGGCAGAGGATGGGAAAGAACATTATAGTGCAAGTATAATGAGTGCGCCCAGCGAATCTGCTGAAGCTGCTGCGTTGAAAAAGGCGTTAGAGCGTGCCGGAATTGAGGTTAGATGCTCAGGAACACTGCGCTCAGCACATTCTCAATTTATTGCTCATAACAAATATGTAACAATTGATTATTATGCGAATTTAAAAAAAGAAATACCTGAGGTTAAATCAAGACAATTTGTATATGATCCTGCCACGTATATGTGCTCGGCAACAGATTTCACAATCGTTGTAGCCGGAGATAACAAGTAATTGAAATTTTACAAAAAAATGTTATAATAGCAAAAAGAAACGAGGTTAACTATGAAATATATAAATGAAGGAGATTTCTTAATGTCAGGAATATTTATTTTTATGGCAATTGTATTAGTTGCTTTGATTATTATTTTCTACAATTTGTATACTCAATTGATTATGAAAAGAAACAAAGTAAAAGAAGCTATGAGCGGAATTGATGTACAATTAAACAAAAGATACAGTTTAATTCCTAATATCTTAACAATTGCCAACCGTTTTATGGAACACGAAAGAGATTTACTGGAAGGTATTACGGAATTAAGAACCAGAGCTGCAAGCATTAAAGCTACAGATGCTACAATTTCCGAAAAAATACAACTTGATAATCAAATAGCATCAAAAATGGGACAATTATTTGTTAGCGTCGAAAATTATCCTCAATTAAAATCTGACCAAACCATGGTTCAGGCAATGCAAACATATTCTGAAGTGGAAGAGCATATTGCAGCTGCAAGAAGATTTTACAATAGTGCGGTTAATGAATTGAATAATGCTGTTGAAATATTCCCGAGTTCATTTGTCGCAAGTATGATAAATATTCAGGCTTATCCATTCTTCGAGGCTTCTGAAGATGCAAAAAAAGAAGTTAATGCAGCTGATTATTTTAAAAAATAATTATTATATATAAAGACGAGTTACAAGAATAACTCGTCTTTTATTTTGCTTGTGTGTGCCCGTAGCTCAGTTGAATAGAGCGTGAGTCTCCGAAGCTCAAGGTCGGGGGTTTGAATCCCCCTGGGCATACCATATATAAGGATGCAATATTATTAAAAATCCGTAAATTATGCAGAAATAGGCATAAATATTGCAGTAGGATTATTCCTCGGGTTACGTGTTATACCGTCAGAAACACATTTACCGTCGCCGGTTGAAATTTCGACGTGACCGTATTTACTGCTGTACCCTGCAACGCTTCTGCCATAAACCAATACGCATCCTGCAGGAAGATTTTTTACATTAACTCCAGCCGGATTTATTTCTTTAAATTTTTTATTAGTACGCATAATGCTTACCATATCACAGGCATTACCGGAAACATATTCCCCTAAACCGCTTTTTTTAATTGCATTTTTTACATATCTGCAGCAATAACCGATAAAACCGACAACAGAATTTAATGCTGTTTTTGCCAGACGCATGCCGGCTTCGGCGCAATAACCTAATTTTGACCAAGCAGAGGAATTCTGATTAGAACCAATAGTTGCAGCTGTTGATGATGCCCCACCTCCGGTACTTACAGGTCTGGAAACAGTACTGCTAACAAACGATTTAAGAGAAGATGTAATTCTGTTCACTATTTGAGTTGCAAGATTTGCAGAAGCAGTTGCAACATCAGGTAAATTAGAGGCTACTGAATTTGTAACCATAGGAATTGGGGTAGATGTTGGAGTATATTGACTCCCCCTGCCTCCGAATAATAGCGGCACAGTCTGTCTAGAAATTGTCGGTATATATGGCAAAGGAGTGCTTGCTGCGCCATAGCCGAACATATTAAAATTCCCATCCAAATATCCCATTTCTTAATATCCCCTTATATATATAAAGGTTATATATAAGATATTTTTGCTTTATGTAATAAATATTGTAAAATTTCGTTACAATTGTTCTAATACAAAACTCGAGATGTCTTATCAATATTTGAAACATAGCCCTTTTGTGCTGCTATATTTAGTAAGTTTGCATACGCATAATTAGAACCTTGACCGATAGGTATGAATTTTCTCCCGTTCCATTTTGCCGCCAGAAACGCATCTTTTGAAAGTATAACGGTTTTGGCATAAGTTTTTAAATCATCCAAATCTTTTACTGATAATCCCGCACTTTCAAGTACAGCCATATCGACATTTTCACCGGCTTTTACTGCTTTTATTGCTATTGGTCTTAAACTGTCATTAAACAAAATTCTTCTCGCATTTGATAATGATTGTATAACAGCAGGAGATGACAAATCTGGCATTAATTCTCCCACTGCCTGCAGATATTTAGGATATTCTTTACCCATATTGGCAAGATGAATCATTGTTGCCACAGCCGATTGTTCAGGTTTTAAAATATTACTTCTGTTTTTTTCAAAGGTAATGCCAAACTGTCTGAATAATTCCTTTTCTTCTGCTGGAGCTTTACTTATTTTAAATCTTGTCATACCTAACGATAAAAAACCTTCGCCTGAAAGAAATTTTCTTGCTGTTGATATAAATTTTGTTCCAAGCAATGTTCTTTCTGCCAGATGATATAACTTATACTTTCTGCTAAGTCCGAATGAACTTTCTTCTTTTGATATTTTCAAGGCAAGCGCTGAATATTGATTATATTCATCACTTGTAATATTTAAAGCCTTCATTAAGGCTGCCTTATTGGTTCTTAAAGATTTATAAAATTTTGCAGCCGGAGATGAAAATTTGAGTGCATTTGCTATTTTTGAAGGTAAAGGGATCAGTTCATCAAAAATAATATCATCTTTAAATAAAGAAAGAGTCTTTGCTTTATTAATATTTTCCAAGATTAAAGCAGATGATGGTGCTGACGCAGACGCAAACGATACGGCACCGGTACTGCGTAGACCTCCGGTTGCGCCTGTTGAAAAAATGTTTTTTACTGTTTTGGCAGCACCTGTTGTAAACAAGCTTTTCCCAAAACTAACTGTTTTCCCCGCAAGATAGCTAAAAACTTTCATCTAAAATCCTTAGTTTCCCCTAAATTTATAAAGTTTATTTGAACTAAGGAATTTACTTTTTAATAAAATTTCTTTAACGAAAATTTACATTAATATGCTGTTATATTTGTTATTTACACTAAAAAGATAAAAAATTGAAAAGCCGTTCAAACCTCTCTTTTAATGATAACTTCCACACAAAAAAATCTTTATCGCGCAGATTATTTCTAAAGCCATTCTTTTTATAAAAATTTCTGGTTGATTTAGTTGAGGAACTCCTAAGCTGAATTTTATCATAGATCCCTTTCAAGGATTTCAACATTGCACTACCAACTCCATGAACATCTCTGAATATAGGTAAAATTATTTTTGGATCGACTTGTATAAAAGGAATTGAAATATGTTTATCTGCCAATTTCCTTATCTCTAACATTCCTATAACAGAGTTAGGATTGAGATTATGCAAATTATTCTGTTGGTAAGTAAGTGCATAAACTTTGCTCAGATTATAATATTGATCTTTTCTCTCTTTTGTACACTCAATTGCTGTATTTACAATGTCTTCTGAATATTTTGAATCAAGTCCCCAATAATCAGAAGTATGTTTTAAAGCTTCAGCATCGTTTTTTGTATTAATTTCTACGAAAGAAACTTTAACAGGACGTTTTTTATAGGTTATATCATCAGTTTTATATATCTTTATTCGATTTATTAATTTTGCCTGAAATGGTATTCTGTTATTATAATTTGTGTCCATGATGTTTTGTTTAAAACCTGAAAATAAAAATTTTTGACGGACAACAAACTCAATAAAAAGATTTGGATATCGATTTTGAGTCCTCCTCACTGACGGATATATAAAAAAGAGAACAACAAAAGTCATTCTCTTTTTTATTTGGCCCCGCCGAGAGTAATCACTTCGCTCGCTTTAAACGTGCCTACGCTGATTGCTTTCTTTGGCAGGTGTGCCAAAAGCAAACAGGCTTCGCACTCTGCTCGCTCGTTCCGAACTCGAATTGCGAGTTCTCCTCTCTGACGAAACCATAAAAAAGAGAATAACAAAAGTTATCCTCTTTTTTATTTGGCCCCGCCGAGAGTCGAACTCGGGCAAGACGCGGTTTAGGAAACCGCCGCTCTATCCTACTGAGCTACGAAGCCACCACATACCAACATTATATCATAAAAATTATTAATATAACCCCTTCCTGTTTTCCACTAATCAAATTTTTCATAATTGACTACATAAAAATACATTATTATATAAATTTATTTTTGTTTGTAGTAAAATAAACTTGTAAACTTAATGGAAGTGTATAACTAGAAAAGCGTTAGGATAACGCAGAAAGAAGAAGGTAATTTATTATGAAACCTGAAACAAAAAGTTTTCAATTGGAAATTGGCGGAAAGACCGTTACCATTGAAACAGGCAAGTATGCACAATCAACAAATGGTTCAGTTACAGTAAGATGTGGAGATACAATGCTGTTTGTTCATTGTTGCGTATCAAAAGAACCAAGAGTGGGTATAGACTTTTTCCCATTATTGATTGATTATGAAGAAAGAATGTCCTCTATCGGAAGAATCCCCGGAGGATATAACCGTTCTGAAGGAAAAGCAAGTGATAAGGCTATTTTAATCTCAAGATTAATCGACAGACCTATCAGACCTCTTTTCCCTAAAGGATATAGAAATGATATTCAAATCGTTGCTCAATTATTCAGCTACGATCAGGAAAATCAACCTGACACTTTAGCTATGTTAGGTGCATCATGCGCTTTAATGTTATCAGGCGCACCATTTGAAGGCCCTATCGGTGCTGTTAGAGTTTCTCGTGATGCTGATGGCAATATGATTGCTAACCCAACACACAGACAAGCTAAAGAATCTGACTTAGACATAGTTGTTGCAGGTACACACGACTCTGTAATTATGGTTGAAGCAGGTTGCAAATTCGTAACAGAAGACGATATTATGAATGCTGTTGAGTTTGCTCAGGTTGAAATCAGAAAACAATGTGACGCTCAGGTTGAATTTGCTAAGGTTTGCGGAGTTGTTAAAGAAGAATTTGTTAACCCTTATGACACATCAAGAATTAAACAAATTATTGATGAAACAGCTCACGATATGATTTTTGATGCTTATCATAATTTTGATAGAGAATACAGACAAAATAAACTTGAAGAAGCAAAAAATCTTGTAAAAGAAAAAATTGATGCTCTGCCTGAAGATGATTATATAAAACAAATCATTGAAGAAACAGGAATCGACTTTGTTGCAGAAGAATTTAAAGCTGCAGAAAAGAAAATTATGCGTACAATGATTTTAGATGAAGGCGTTAGAGCTGACGGAAGAAAGCCAACCGAAGTTCGTCCTATTTGGTGCGAAGTCGGGGTTATTCCAAGAGCTCACGGTTCTGCTGTATTTACAAGAGGTCAAACTCAAGTATTGTCAGTTGCAACTTTAGCAGGTCCTGCGATGAAGCAAGAACTTGACGGAGTTGATCCTGAAACAGAAAAAACTTATATGCACAAATACATATTCCCGGGATTTTCAGTAGGTGAGGTTAAACCTCTAAGAGGTCCCGGCAGACGTGAGGTTGGTCACGGAAATTTGGCAGAAAGAGCTAATGTTCCGGCATTACCGTCTCAAGAAGAATTTGGATATACCATCAGGGTAACATCAGATGTATTAGAATCTAACGGTTCAACATCTATGGCTTCAACTTGCGGTTCATCAATGGCTTTAATGAATGCTGGTGTTCCTGTTAAATGTATGATAGGCGGTGTTGCAATGGGTATGATTACCGAAGAAGGCAGAGAACCTGTCGTTTTAACAGATATCCAAGGTATTGAAGATTTCTTAGGCGACATGGACTTTAAAGTTACAGGTAATGATACCGGTATTACAGCTTTGCAAATGGATATGAAAGCAAAAGGTATTGCAAACGAAACATTACGCAGAGCATTGGGTCAAGCTAAAGAAGGCAGATTACACATTTTAGGTAAAATGAGAGAAGCAATCACTGAACCTGGACCAATGTCTCCGTTTGCACCAAGCATCACAACAATGACCATTCCTGTTGATGATATAGGAACAGTTATCGGACCGGGCGGAAAACAAATTCGTGCAATTATTGATGCTTCAGGCGCTGAAATTGATATTCAAGATTCTGGTGTTGTTACAATTACATCAAATGACCAAGAAGGTGCTAAAATCGCGATTAAGATGATTAAGGATTTAACCTTCAAACCTGAAGTTGGTATGGTTATAAAAGGAAAAGTCGTAAGGATTATTCCTATAGGTGCATTTGTTGAACTTGGTGGTGGTAAAGACGGTATGGTTCATATTTCTCAAGTATGTAACGAAAGAATTGAAGCAATTGAACCACACTTAACTATAGGTCAAGAGGTTATCGTTAAAGTAATTAAAATTGACGAAAAAGGTCGTGTAAACCTTACTATCAAAGGGGTTACCGAAGAAGAAAAGGCTAATGTTCAATAAGACAAAGTCATAAAACACGAAAAAGAGATACTTAATTTAAGTATCTCTTTTTTTAGAAGTATTTAACAAAGAAAAAATATTATGATATCATAATACATATCTACAAGAACTATTTATATGGAGAAAGAATATGGCTGATGTAATTACTATTGGAAGTGCGACTATGGATGTATTTGTTGAATGTGACGATGCTAATATCGTTTCGGTACGAAAAAAAGATCGTTCAACAGATTTTATGAGTTATCCTTATGGCTCAAAACTCGAAATAACAGACTTTGATACGCAAGTCGGAGGCGGTGGTGTCAATACTGCGACAAATTTTGCAAATCTCGGTTATAAGACAAGTGCTATCTTTAAAGTAGGTGATGATATTTATTCAAAAGGTATTTTCAAATTCTTTAAAGATAAAAATGTTAATCTAGACTCTGTGATAAAAGATGATGATGACACTACAGGTTTTTCAATTATTCTAACAAGTTTTGAAGGTGACAGAACTGTTTTAGCTCACAGAGGAGCAAACGCTCATATAAAAAAATCAGAAATTGACTTTGACGAAATAAAAAAAGCTCTATTACTTTATATTGCACCTTTAAATGGTGACAGCAACAAGGTTTTGGATGAAATCGTACGCTTTGCCAAAGAACATGACACTTATGTATGTTTTAATGCCGGAACAACGGGAATAAAAAAGGGATTTAATTATTTAAAAAAGATACTTGAATATTCGCATGTTGTTGTAATGAATAAGGAAGAGGCTTCAATGGCGACAGGCATCAGACTGAGATCCGATACTAAGGAAGAAAAATTTTCAGAGCAACTTGTTCATCCTGATATGAAAGAAATGTTCAAAAAATTAAAAGTTGCTGATTATCAACTTATAGTTATAACAGATGGTGGACATGGTGCATACGCATATAATGGCAGAAATTATTACTACTGCCCATGTTTTGATGCTCCCGTAACCTCGACACTCGGTGCCGGGGATGCCTTTGCTTCAACTTTTTGTGCGGCATATCATAAATTTGATGGTGATATTGGTAAGGCTTTAGTCGCTGCATCAATAAATTCCGCTGCTGTATGCTCAAAATTTGGTGCGACTCAAGGGTTACTAACTTTTGAAGAAATTATTAAAAAAATGAAAGAACATCCGGAATTCAAATATACAATGATAAGTGCATAAAATTTGAACAAATATCTTAAATTGTCGTTCTACATGTGTTGCAAACAATTAAGGAGGTCTATATGACGGAAGAGAACAAAGAATGTAAATGCTGTGAGTGCAGAGAAAAATTAGTACAAGGTTTAAAAGAATTTACATTTAAAGCATTAATAGTATATGTTGGAGTTACTTTAGCAATTATTACAAGTGCGAATGTATTAAAACCAAAACATCCGTGTCATAAAATGATGCCACCAAGAGCAGGAATCGTAAAACAAATGCCTGAAGCCGGATTTAAAGATGCTAAAACACCAGGTGATATGAAAGGTTATCATCTTGAGTATCAATACGGAAGAAGAGCTCATTCAGGATTTGGTAAGAAGCGTTTGAGACCAACATGGGTTCCAAATGAACCGCAAAAGGCAGAACCTGTAAAAAAATAATATATAAAATAAGGGAGTAACAAATTTAGCTACTCCCTGTTTTTTATACTAATCTACACAATTAACCGATTAGGTAATATCATAATTTGGCAAAATAAGTTTTAATATATATACCGATTACTGTTCGGAAAGGAAGGAAGCTATGAAAATTATGAAATTTATTAAAGAATGTCTTATTGTTATTTTGTGTGTAGAAAACATTAATAACGCATTAAACAATTACTATCAATAAAATCAAACGAATTTTCCTAATAGTCTTTTAAATTTATGTATCGAAAATGTTAAATATTGTGCAGATTAGTTACTTTTTTGCTAAAATATTATTATACTATCAGGGAATTTAAGATTATAAGGATATGAAAGAAAGAATTTTACTGTTCATAATTGTTTTTGGACTAACTGCATTTATATATGTTTTCCAAAGCTACACAACTTGGGGATTGGCAATATTATGCTCTTTAATGGCTGTATATGCAATATTTTCAACTATCGCATATAAAATTAAGCAAAGGAAAAAATTAAAATCTCCGACTCAAAGAAACGAAAACTATAAACCTTTTGTAAGTATTATGATTCCTGCACATAACGAGGATTCTGTAATTACTACAACTGTTGAAACTGTCTTAAAATTAGATTATCCTAACTTTGAAATAATTGTAATCGATGACAGAAGTACCGATAACACGGCATCTGTTATAAAAGAGCTGGAAGCTAAATATCCAAATAAAGTAATAGCTTTTATTAGACCACAAGACGCATTCCCAGGAAAATCAGCAGTATTAAATGATGCCTTGGTTTATGCAAAAGGTGAGGCTATATTGGTTTTTGATGCAGATGCTACAATGGAGCCAGATTTTCTGACAAATCTTGTATATGAGCTTGAACCAAAAGATGTAGGGGCAGTTCAGGCAAGGAAAATAATAAGAAATAAAGATGTAAACATACTAACAAGATGCCAAAATCACGAAATGACAATGGATACTCATCTTCAAGTCAGTCGAGATTCTGTTAAAGGTGCTGTTGAACTAAGAGGAAATGGCGAACTCATAAAAAGAGCAGCATTGGATGATATTGGCGGTTGGAATAATTATACGATTACAGACGATCTTGATATGTCAACAAGGCTTCACATAAAAGGCTGGGATGTAAGATTTTGTGCAGATACGATTGTATATGAAGAAGGTATAATGTACCTGTTTCCTTTGTATAGACAAAGAAGAAGATGGCTTGAAGGTACTATTCGCAGATATTTGGAATATTTTTGGGATATTTTAACATCTAAAAAAATGTCAATGCGAGTAAGAATTGATATGATTGCATATATCTCTGAATTTATAATGCCTGCGTGGTTTATTATAGAAATTGGTATATTACTTGCAAAAATTGTATTTAAAGATGAACCGACTCATATACTTATGTCCTCAGTTATTATGGGTTGTATAATCGGTTTTGGCTTTTTGATTGCGTGCAGATATAGTTTAAGGCGCTATGATAACATCCCAAGACTTGACGCTCTTATTCAGTCTGTATATACGGCTGTCTATTTGCTTTTGATATGGTTCCCTTTAGTTCTTTTCATAGGATTTAAAATACTATTTATGAAAAAAGATATGAAATGGGGAAAAACAACCCACGGACTAATAAGACATGAACATGCAATACAAAAAGCTAAAGAAAAGATTAAACAGGCAAAAGATGAATTAAAAAGACTTTTAAAAATGTAACATAGGAGAAATATAAATGACAACATTAACTACGGATTATGTAAAAGATAAAATAAGAGCAATAAAGAATTTCCCAAAAGAAGGTATCATATTTAGAGATATAACAACCGGAATAAAAGATCCAAAAGCCTTACACGAAATGATTGACTATATGAGCGAGCAGTTTCGTGATGAAAAAATTGATTATATTGTAGGTGCAGAGAGTCGAGGCTTTATATTTGGAACAGCAATGGCTTATAAGATGAACTGTGGCTTTATACCGGTCAGAAAACCAAACAAGCTGCCTGCGGCAACAATAAGTGAAGAATATGAACTTGAATATGGAACAGATAAAATCGAAATTCACGCAGATGCAATAGAGCCCGGCGCAAAGGTTCTTTTTGTGGACGATTTACTTGCAACAGGCGGAACTGCAAAAGCTGCTTGTAATTTGATAAAAAAAGTTGGCGGCAGACTTGTTGGAGCAGCTTTTTTAATTGAATTGACTGCGCTTCACGGCAGAGAAAAATTAAGTGATTGCGGAAAAATAATTTCTATGCTACAATACTAACACATAGAATGAAATTAGGAGAATATAATATGAAAAAATTAGCATTGATTATAGCTTTGTCATTAGTTGCTACTCAATTTACAGCGTTAACTGCCTCTGCGGCGTATAACAAGAAAGCTGCAAAACGTACTTCAGCTACCAAAACTGTAAGCAACAAAAGATCAGATGCACAGGTATATAAACAAGACGGAAAAGATTATTTGTTAAAATATAATATTGATGATCTTGAAGCTGCACCTTGGCTAAACGGCGGCAAAAGAGCTTATGATAACGAGACTTATTCAAAATATACTCCAATGGGCAAAAATAAATAATAAAAAAAAATATTATAAAAAAAGAACTCTTAATAAATGCAAAATTAAGAGTCCTTTTTTATTTTTAATTGATTAAAACTTGCTATTTTACAAAGAAATCAGCATCAACGCTTGCATATACGTTGATATTACCTGATTCAATATTTGTTTGAGGAGCAGCAACCTCCATTACCGCACCATCAGCCATAGGAGCTTTTGCCATTAATCTGTTAGTATAAGCAAAACCAACTCTTCTTTGGTTTAGAGAGCAGGATGTTCTTACATTTTTAACTCCGGTTATAGATGTTCCGACAGCAGCTGCAACAATATCTGCACGTTTTCTTACTTGTTTGCCGGCAGATGTTAGCATATCTGCACATTGTGCATCTTTATTTGATAATGTAAAATTCAAGCTATCTACTCCTGTTGCGCCCATCTGGATTGATTTATCAATATATGATGATACTTTATCTAAAGATTTAGTATGAACAATTATGTTGTTTGATACCTCATATCTGTCAAAAATTCTTTTGTTATCTTTGTATGTATAAATAGGAGTTGCAGAATAATTAGATGTTTTTATATAATCACCGTTTGAGGTAATTATATTAGATTTTAAATAATCATAAACTTTGTTGGAAATTTCTTTATTTTTTGATGAAGCTTCCTGCATTGATTTTTTGTCATTTGTTTTGATAGATATTGAAAATTCAACTGTATCAGGAGAAACCTCTTTTTCTGTGGTATAAGAAACTGTCAAAAATCCGCGTTCAACATTGTTATCTACAGCATTTACTGGTAAACTTGTATTTGGTGTAAATAACATCAAACCTAGTACCATAGACATAGCAATATACTTTTTCATATAAACCTCCTTTATAAACACTTATACAGTTACTATTTCAAATTAGTAATATTTTTTTCATTTTCAGATTCACTATTATTAACAGAGTTTAAATCTTCAGAATAAGGATTGTTTTTGCCCAGATTTTCAAACCTATCAGTTTTCGAAATATTTCTATTTAACATTTTCATTTGGGTAGAAATTTTTGCCGTTTTAATAATCGAATCTAATTCTTCATCACTCAATTCAGGGGTGTTTTTTAATGACACAGCAAATCCGCCTTTTGTCAAAATACAATATGTAATTACTACAATTGCCCACAATAAAATACCCTGCAAAAGATTTAACTGAGGAAACATATAAGATGAAACCAAATATTTATTCCATAGAGTCATAGCAGCATACCCCGGTGAAACTACAAAACCCGCAATCAAGCATGCTCCGATAAATACTGCTGATACAAGACCTTTAAATCCTTCTATTTGAATAATTTTCATACTGTTTAAATTCCTTTTATTCTTTTATCATTTCAAGAAAATCATTTTCTGTCAATATTATAACACCTAAATTTTGAGCTTTGTCCAATTTTGAACCTGCATTTTCTCCAGCCAATACATAAGATGTGTTTTTTGATACTGATGATGAAGTTTTACCGCCATGAGATTTAATTATTTCACTTGCCTCATCTCTTGTCATATTGGGTAAAGTTCCTGTTAAAACAAAAGTTTTGCCTTCAAAAATATTAGATTTTTTACTTATTGCACCTTGTGGGTTTAGTCCCAATTCTTTCAATTCGTTAATTAATTTTAAATTATTTTCATCTTTAAAATAGTTATGTATGGATTTTGCTATTATTTCACCAATTCCTTCAAGATTTGAAAGCTGCTCAAGAGAAGCATTTTCCAACATGTCAAGGGAAGGAAATTCACCTGTTAAAATATCTGCGGTTTCTTTTCCCACATGGCGAATACCCAAAGCCGTAACAAGTCTGTTTAGAGGTCTTGTTTTACTCTCCTGAATTGAATTATAGATATTTGACGCAGATTTATCTTTTATATTTTCCAATGTCATTAAATCATCTATTGTTAGTCTATATAAGTCTGGGGGATTTGATATTAATTTACGCTCATACAATTGCTGAATTAAAGATGGACCAACATATTCAATATCCATAGCTTCTTTACTTGCCCAATACTCAATTTTTGCGCACATCAGCTGAGAACAGTTTTTATTACTGCAATAAAGACCGACCTCACCTTCTCGTTCTACTAAAGGTTCACCACATGCAGGACACACCTTTGGCGCTTGGTATATTGGTAAACTATTATGAATATCAGAATCCATGACTTTTATAACCTTCGGTATAATTTCTGCGGCTTTCTTTATTAAAACTGTATCGCCAATTCTGATATCAAGTCTTTTTATCTCATCAAAATTATGTAAACTTGCACGAGACACAGTACTACCAGCCAACAAAACAGGCTCAAGAACAGCGACAGGCGTAACAATACCGGTTTTGCCGGTATTTAATTCGATATCTAAAAGTTTTGTAGAAACCTCTTCCGGCGGAAATTTAAAAGCTGTCGCCCATTTCGGAGCTCTTGCCGTATAACCTAAATCCTTTTGAATAGCTATATCATTTACTTTTATTACAACACCATCAGTTGCATACCCAAGCTCAAAGCGTTTGGTTTCCCACTCTTTACAATAGTCAATTGCACCTTGGATGTTTTTAACTAATCTAATGTTTGGGTTTACTTTAAAGCCAAGTTTTTTTAAATATTGCATCCCTTCATAGTGCGTCTTTATGTCTTTATCTGATTCATCTTCAAAAATTCCTGTGTAAGTGAACATAGATAAATCACGCTTTGCCGTAATGGTGCTATCTAATTGTCTTAAAGAGCCACTGGCTGCGTTTCGAGGATTTGCAAATACTTTTTCTCCTGTTTTTAAGGCTTCCTCATTTAATTTTTCAAAGGAAGATTTTGGCATATAAATTTCACCACGAACCTCTAAATTTTTATCTTCAAAAAGTTTTAGCGGAACTGCTTTTATTGTTTTGAGGTTTTGTGTTATATTTTCGCCCGTAATCCCATCACCACGGGTTACTCCAAGGGTAAACAAGCCTTTTTCATAAGTTAGTGCAATTGCAAGTCCGTCGATTTTTAATTCACAAACAAGCTCTAATTCTTTGCCATATTCTTTACAAACTCTTTCATACCAAGCAGTTAACTCTTCTGCATTATAGGTATTATCAAGGCTGTAGAGTCTGTACTTATGTTTATGAGAAAAGAATTTTTCACTGACAGAACCGACTCTTTGTGTCGGACTATCTGGGGTTTTGTACTGCGGATATTTTTCTTCAAGTTCTTTTAATTCAGCAAACATACTGTCATACTCAAAATCAGACAAATACGGATTTTCCTCAACATAGTATTTGTAATTACTTTTGTTGATTTCGTCTTTCAAAAAATTTATTCTTTCCTTTTTTGAATAATCTTCTGTCTGTATTTCTTGTTGAGGCAACTGATTAAATATTGATTGCTGTTCAAAGCTTGCCATAAAAATCCCCTTAGATAATCATTAACAACTCACGAATAACTTTTGTTGCAACAGCGGTAGAAGCACCGCTAGCATCATAATCAGGAGCAAGTTCAACAACATCAGCTCCAACTATATTGAAATCTTTTATATATTTAAACCATTCAACAAGTTCATTAAAAGTCATTCCACCGGCTTCCGGTGTTCCTGTTCCCGGCATGATTGAGGTATCTAAACAATCCAAATCAACAGTAACAAATACAGGTTTGTCTTTTATAACATTTAACTGCTCAAATTTACGACAAAGAGTATTGTGTTTTGCCATAAAATCCCATTCTTCTTTCATTCCTGATCTGATACCGATTTGCTTGATATTTTCAGGCTTGACAAATTTTGAAATATGACGAATTACAGCACTATGGGACATTTCTTCACCCATATATTCTTCCCTCAAATCCGTATGAGCATCAAAATGAATGACAGCTAAATCATCATAATACTTAGAAACAGCCTTCACCTCAGGCAAGGTAACAAGATGTTCACCACCTATGCCAAAAACTTTCTTGCCGTCTTTATAAATATCATCTACATTTTTCTCAATTTGCTCTAAGGTTTTATATGTATTACCCAAAGGAAACTCTAAATCTCCAACATCATGAAAATTTGCATCAGCAAGCTCCTTATCAAAATATGGTGAATATTCTTCCAGTCCCCAGCTTGCAAGTCTTATTTGCTCAGGTGCAAACCTTGAACCTGAACGATATGAAACCGTACCATCAAACGGTAAGCCCAACATCACAATATCAGATGAATCATAATCAGGGTTTTGAGCCATCCAAGTTCTGTCTAAAAAAGGTCCTCTAAGCATTCTTACACTCCATATTTAAAATATCCCTATGCCACAATATTTTACTATAAAAATACTACAATGACACATTTTTCAAATGTGTTATTTTTAATTCCGGCTCAAGAGTTATACCTATCACATCTATCTGATACTTTCTGATTTTATTTTCTTGCAAATACGACAACAAACCTGTCTTTATATTATTATATTTTGCTTTAGTAATTGCTTCTAATGGGGTGCCAAAATTATTTGTTCTTCGGGTTTTTACCTCTACAAAAACATATTTATCTTTCAATTTAGCAATAATATCAATTTCACAAAATTTTGAAAAATGCTTGTTCCGTTCTACAATTTCGTATCCGTTTTTTATAAGATACTCACAAGCTAAATCTTCACCTTTATTTCCAAATTCTCTGTTATTCATTATTGTTTAATTCCACATCTAGCAAATACAGACAAATTTTCCAATGCCTCAATATCAGAATTAGTTAAACCTTTGGAATATCTGACAGGCGATATATCTATCCCGCCGCGTCTTGTATATAATGTGCAAATCATAAGCTTGTCATCATTATCTAACAAATCAAATAACCTTTTATAAATCATTTCACAACATTCTTCATGAAAATGATATTCAGACCTGAATGAAATCAGATACTTAATCAAAGAGTCATAATTTATAACTTTTTTTGACCGGTAATATATAAAAACATCACCAAAATCAGGTTGATGAGTAACTCTGCAATTTGAACGTAAAGAATCGTATTTTAAATAATACTCACTCTTTTTATCATTTGTCTGCTCAATTTTCAAAACTTCCGGAGATTCTTTAAAAACCGACGTGCTTAAGCTTTCTTCATCTACTAAAGCCATCAAATTAACATAATTGTCAAAGATTTGTACTTTATCAGAATTATCAGTTAAAAACTCAACAGCAACTCGTGTTTGTAACTTTTCTGATAAATCATTTTCAATAAGCTGTCTGCATATATTCAAACATTCAGCCGCAGATGTACCAAAATTCGTCATATTAAATGAATTAAGATATAGCTTTAAAGACTTGGATTCAACAATATACTCACTATCACAAGAGTATTTTAATTTTAAAACTCTTGTAACAGGAATATTATTTTTAGTCATCGTTGAAAATTCATAACAATGCCACACATCATAACCCTCAAAAGGCAATTCCTCAGGAATAATTGAATATCTTTTACGATTTTCAAGACGAGGAACAGCAACCAGCAATGATGAATCATATGACTTTGAACCCTCAACCCTTTTACCCAAATGTGTAGATGCTATCTCATCAATTTGTGAATTTAATATACTCATAGCGTTATAATAACACAAAAGCAACTATTTTTTATTTATTTTTGCTTTAAGAGTTTTCGCCTTTGATTTTACAGCAGATTTTAATTTTTTGTTATTTACGCTTTTTGAATAATATAAACCGCCTTTGCCTGCAGTAACTTGAGAACGCTTTGGTCCAAGAGAAAATCTTAAACCCTTAACACCAAAAGAAACACTTATGCCGGATTTAGAAAAATTAATCCGACATATACCTAAATTTATACTTTTTTTAAAATAAAATCCCATAAGACATACCTCTATGCAATTTCTTCATAAGCTGCAGGATTATTTAACAAATCATAATTAATTTCATTTTCGTTATCAGCGATTGCAGCCGCAACAACAGCATCAGATGTAACATTGAGCATAGTTCTCAGCATATCTGTAACTCTTTCTATTGTGAACAGGAAGGCAAATCCGGCAACCAATTGTTCTGGACTTAATCCCATACCGTTAAGAATTAAAGCTATAGTAATTAATCCGCCACCAGGGATTCCTGCACAAGTGCTGGAGGCAACAATTGCCAATATCGCAATTTGTACAACTAAGAATAAATCAAGCGGAACACCATAAGCCTGAGCAAGGAATATTACCGCAACAGTCTGCAATAACGCAGTTCCGTCGAAATTCAATGTAGCACCAAGCGGCAATACAAAACTTGAAATTTTATGAGAAATACCTCTTTTTTCACAACATGCAATAGTTAATGGTAAAGTAGCAGAAGAGCTTGCCGTACCAAATGCTACCATCATAGCTTCAGCGATTGCTGAGAAGAGCATAACTGCAGAAACTTTTGAAAAACATCTTAAAAATAGAGGATAAACAATAAACATCTGAATTGCAAAACCTACAACCAATACAAGTAAGTATTTTGAAATTGCAACAAATATGCTTCCTCCAAAGCTTGATACAGCGCTTGCCGTAAGTGCAAATACGCCGGGAGCTGCAAATACCATAATCCAGTCAGTAATCTTCATTGTTGCAGCAAACACAGATTCAAAAAATGAAACAATTGGTCTGTTGACATCGCCGACTTTTGCCAAGGCAAGAGCAAACATTACAACAAACAATATGATTGGAACCATATTACCTGTTGCAACAGATTCAAATGGATTATTAGGAATAAAGCTTAACATCAAATTCAATATGTTTCCCTGTTGTTCATGCATAGCTGAGGCAACAGCAGTCTGGACAGTTGTTGCAATATTTTCTGTAATATAACGTGCCGCACCTGTTCCGGGTTTGATTAATATCGCCAATGCAGATCCAAGGGATACAGCAATCGTAGTCAAAATACCATAATACAAAATCATTTTTGTGCCAAATTTTCCAAGCTGTTTATTGTCCCCAACACTGGTAATCCCAATAATTATAGCTGACACTACCAACGGTATAACAACCATCTGAATCAATCTTATGAAAACCTGTCCTATAAATGTTAATATATTATCTACAAGCATATTCGGATGGCTGTGAAGAAAAATACCAACCAAAATACCGGCAATAATACCAAAGAAAATATGCCAGTTACGCTTTATACCAAGACCTAACGCAATAAGTATCTGCATGTGTAATTTCATAAAATTTATCCTCTTAAATCTATTAATTCAATATTATGACTAGTCAATTATACAACTTTTCAAAGAAAATATCAAATATAAATAATAAAAAATACTACAATATACCTATAGGGCTTATTGGTAATCTTGACATTTAATCTTGGTTATTATAACTTATATGTATGCTTGTTCTTAGATAGCTACACAGTGTAAAAAGCGTACAGATATTGACGTTTGATTCAAGATATAGCATGCAACAGCGAAATTTGACAAATAAATACCTTGGGCGTGTGGTGGAATGGTAGACACGCTAGTCTTAGGAACTAGTGCGAAAGCGTGGGAGTTCGAGTCTCTTCACGCCCAATTAAAATTTACTAAAGAGCCTTGTATGGCTCTTTTTATTTATGGGGAATGGTTATGGAATATAAATTAAAAGAAACAATATCCAAAGATGCGTTTAGATACGGTTATCTTGTCAACAAAATTTTTCCGTTTTTAAAGCCGCACATGGGGAGAATAATTTTAAATATGATAGTTGCAGTTCCTTTGGGGCTTTTAGACGGTGTAGTTGCATTTGCGCTAAAACCGTATATGGACTGTGTTATTAACGGGAAATCTTGGGTTATAGGCGGTTTTACGATTGAACAAAATGTGCTGGCAACCGCAATTCCTTTTGCTATAGTTACTTTTGCGCTTATTCAAGGCCTTTTGAAATACACAAATAATTATTTGACTGACTGGACGGGAAACAAGGTTTCCAATTCACTTAAAGTTGAATTGTTTAGGAAACTAACCTCATTAGATCCAAAATTTTACGATATAAACTCATCAGGAATTGTTCTTACAAGATTTTTTACCGATCCTGAAACGGCTTCAAAAAATATAATAAATACTATAAAAACCTTTATTATGACAGTATTTGGTATTTTGGGGTTGGTCGCGGTTTTACTATTCAACTCTTGGAAACTTGCAATAATAGGGGTAACTGTTATGGGTATTGCCATAACTCCTGTTACTTTGATTAGAAAGAGAATTAAAAAAGTATCTAATGCAACAATGGTTGTTGGCGGTGATATGACAACTAATTTTAACGAAACCTTTGCCGGCAACAAAATAATGACGGCTTACAACCTACAAAAACTGCAAAACAACAAATTTGAAAAACAGATAAAAGAACAGTTCAACCTGACAATTTCTTTAACAAAACGTGTCGGTTGGATGTCCCCTATTATGTATTTTATATGTTCAATAGGAATAGCTCTGGTAATGTTTTACGGAAACCATCTTATAATAAGCGGGCAAATGACAGCCGGAAGTTTTGCTTCATTTGTAACCTCTTTGTTATTATTGTACAAACCTGTAAAAGATTTAGGCAGAACTCTTACGGATTTGCAATCGACATTTGTTGCTTTGGGCAGAGTTTTTGAACTCTTTGATTTAATTCCGTATATAAAAAATAAAGAAAATGCTGTTAAAATCAGCGGGTTACAAAATTCTATCGATTTTGAGCATGTATGGTTTGAGTACGAAAAAGATTTACCTGTATTAAAGGATTTTAATTTGCATATACAAAAAGGGGAAACTATAGCGCTGGTCGGGAATTCCGGTGGCGGGAAAAGTACAACCGTCAATCTATTACCAAGATTTTATGATATTAAAAGCGGTTCTATAAAATTTGACGGAGTTGATATCAGAGATATTGATATTGAGAGTTTGAGAAACAATATTTCTTTTGTTTTTCAGGATAATTTCTTATTTTCAGGTACAATAAGAGAAAATATCCTTATGGGAAAAGAAACTGCAACAGAAGATGAAATATCTAATGTTGTAAAAATGGCGCATCTTGACGAGTTTTTATCAACTCTTGAAAAAGGTATAGATACTTATGTCGGAGAACGGGGAGCTTCATTGTCAGGCGGTCAAAGACAACGTGTAGCAATTGCAAGAGCTATGATTAAAAATGCACCTATAGTAATTTTAGACGAAGCAACATCAGCTCTTGATAACGAATCAGAAGCAATTGTACAAAAAGCGCTTGATAATCTTATGCAAAACAAAACAGTTTTTGTAATTGCACACAGACTTTCAACGATTAACAACGCTGACAGAATAGCTGTTATTAATGAAGGTGAACTTGTAGAATTGGGAACTCATGAACAGTTAATGGCTATACCTGATGGAAATTACAAGCATTTATACGATATGCAATTTAAAAATCAGGAAACTGATTTATAAATAAATGTAAACAAAAAGCAATTTTCCCTTATAAAAAATCTTTATATAAATATATAAAAGATTAGAACGGGGAAACATGTATATACACACTGGGAATCATTATTTTTGTCCAATTACGCATGAAACTGACATCAATCCAGTATTGCTGAATTATGGAAGCAATTGGTATAGTCTGGCAGATTTTTCAAGTGTTAATAAATATACCGGATTGTTTAATACAGGGAATAATATCGCTTATGGCTGGGGGTACGCTCTTGGTGATGGCGGATATGGTATATACGACAGTATTGCAAATCCCGGCAGTACTTTTGGATTTGGGTATAATAATAATTCGACATACGGTTATACCTATATGATGGGAAGCGGATATGATATATTAGACAGCATATCTACCCCAAGTCAAAATAGCGGATTTAGTTTAAATCCTTTTTCTCCAAACTCAAACGGTTATACATACTTAATGGGACAGGGGTATGAGTTATTAGATAATGCAGCTAACAAAGATAAATCCGGCGTAAATTTTACAAATTACAGCAATCCGTTTTCTAATAATAATAGTACAGTTAATACAACAACTGCAAATACACAAGCAGCAAAAAACAGTGAAACAGCACAACACTCAACTGTTAAAACGCATACAACAAACCATGTACAATCAAGTACGCAGTCTACTCCAAGCACAAATGTCACATCCTTTAATAGAACAGTAAAAGATTTAAAAGCGGATAGCAAATTTGCAAAATCAATTGTTGATAATGCTGAAAATTATATTGGTTACAATGAAAAAGATGGTTCTTTTCGCAAGTTTTCAAACAGCACTGAATGGTGTGCCGATTTTGTAACTTATGTTGTAAAAGAAGCATATCAAAAAAGCGGCAGAACGCTTCCTGCAGGTTTTGGAAGCTGGAGGTGTGAGAATTTAAAACAATGGGCAATAAGTAATAATAAATTCCTGCAAACAGCCGGAAAAGAAGATAAAGCAAGTGTTATTGCGCAACAAGTAAAACCCGGAGATATATTAATTCTCCGTGAAAACGGGGCTTCGCATACAGGTATTGTTAAAACAATTAACAAATCTACAGGTGAATTTACAACCATAGAAGGTAATGTAACAAATAAAAATGGCATTGATAGCGTCGTAAGAAACAATTACAACCCAAACGACCCTGAAATTAGCGGGTTTATTCAATTAGTGTAAATACCTGTTTTTTTAAATCGGATATGTTTGTATTGTTATAGACAACCCAATCGGACAATTTTGCTTTTTCATCTTGAGAGCCTTGAACACTCAAGCGAATTTGAGCATATTGTTTTGAGTAACCTTCTCTCTTCATCAAACGCTCAAGTCTAATATCATCATTTGTATAAACAAATAATATTTTATCAAATAAATCCTGCATATTTGATTCAAATAGCATTGGTGCGCCTACGAAAGCGTATTTAGCATCAAGATTTTCAGCAAAGAATTTAGCAATTTCCACCCTGACATGAGGATATAAAATATCTTCAAGAATTTTTTTTAGCTTTGCATCCCTAAAAACCAAATTCCCAAGTTTTTGACGAGAAATTTTGTCTTTATGAAAAATATCATATAATGCAAAAGCTTCTTTGACCTCAGCCAAATCTTCTAAAAGTCTGTGACAGACAGCATCTGTATCTAAAACAGGATAGCCTTTGTCTGTCAAAAAGTTTTCAACAGTTGTTTTTCCACTTGCAATATTACCGACTAAAGCAATTTTTATCATCTCTACCTCTATCAATTTGCAGATATTCTATTCAAAAAATTCTTTAAATCTCTTATCTGCCCCGGTTTTATAGGTTTAAACTCACCTCTTTTTAAACCCTCTAACGTTAAGGTGGCATGCTGAATTCTTTTTAAGGATACCACATTATAACCCAAATGTTCAAACATTTTACGAATTTGTCTGTTTAATCCCTGATACAAAAGAATTTCCATAACGGAGCTGGTATTATCAACATCTAATACCTCAACTTCTGCGTATGCTGTTTTCCCCGGTTCAATCTCTATACCTTTATACATTTTATCAATGTCGTTTTGCGTAATTTTCCCATCGATTGAAACTCTATATAATTTAGGAACTTTCACAGACGGATGAGTCAATAGATTTATTAAATCCCCGTCATTTGTAAGAATAATCAACCCTGTCGAATCTTTATCCAATCTTCCGACAGGCTTCAGGTGATGCAAATTATCAGGAAGCAAATCATAAATAGTTTTTCTGCCTTTTTCATCTTCAGCTGTCGTAATATAACCGGCAGGTTTATAAAATCTGTAATACTCGTGTTTTACAGGATGTATCATTTTGCCGTCAACAAAAACTTTATCTTTTGATTGCACCAAAAAACCCAGTTCTTTTACCTTTTTCCCGTTGACCATAACATGCCCTGCTTCAATATATTCATCTGCTTTTCTGCGAGAGCATAATCCTGATGATGCTATATATTTATTTAAACGAGTTCCGGACATTTAAGCTCCTGTTCAAATACATCAGCCAAGAGTTTTGGCATTCTTCTATATAACTTGCCCTCATTTGATATTGCGACAATAGTTACCTCTGCCTCAGTATATACTTTATCGGTAACCTTATTTTTAATAATTTGTTTAAATACCGCAGATAACCCGTTAAAAGACTGTAATTCGGTTTCAACTACAACTATATCGTCAACTTTTGCAGACATTTTATATCTGATATTAACCCCTGCAACAGGAATTACAACATTGTGATTTTCCTTTAAATCAATAAGATTAAACCCTACAGCTTCTGTCCAATAGACTCTGCCCATTTCCATCCAGCGCAAATACGTACCGTGCCATACAACACCATAAGAATCCGTATCTGCATAAAAAACTCTATGTTCAAAAATATGTTTCATAATACGTTATTCTATCACTAAATATTAATCTTCTCAATATTTTTATGATATATTACGGAATATGAATAAACAAATTCCCGACAAGGTAATCAATCGACTAACTCTATATCATTGTATTCTTCAAGAATTCATAAAATCAGATTGTGATTATATTTCAAGTAAACAAATTGCAAATCGGCTTAAAATTGATGATTCTCAGGTAAGAAAAGACATAAATCTTCTTAGCAATTCCGGAAAATCGAGAGTCGGCTATCTTGTTAAGGAGTTAAAAGTATCAATAGAAAAGACTTTAGGTTTTTCAAAAAGCAAAAGGGCCTTTATTATCGGTGCAGGGAATTTAGGTATGGCTCTTGCAAAGTATGATAATTTTACGAACTATGGTCTTAACATAATTAACTTATTTGATAATGATCCAGATAAAATAGGAAAAGAAATTAATAATAAAAAAATACTTGATATAAAAGACTTACCTATTTTGATTTGGCAGCATTATGTCGATATTGCGATATTGACCGTTCCTGCGCAGCACGCCCAAGAAACTACTGATTATCTTGTAAAAATAGGGATTAAGTATATCTGGAATTTTACTCCAACAGTTTTAAATGTTCCTGACGATGTTCTCGTATGGAATGAAAACTTAATGGGTAATTTTTTACAATTTACTTATGGAATAAAATAATATATGATTTATGAACATATATTATCAGAAGGGTTTTTGCTTTTTACATTCAAATTATAAATGATTTTTAACCCCTCCAGTGTCAAAATAGGATTGGTAAAATCAAACGGTCTGTTAAGATAGTTCGCAATTAATCCGCTGTATCCTCCGGTTACTACAAGAGTAACCTTTTCACCTAACTCTTGTTCGCATTGTTTAACTAAACCCTCTACCATACAGGCACTACCTCTGATAACTCCTGATAATATAGCTTCTGTCGTATTATGCCCGACTGCTCTTGGTGATGTTGACACTTCAATTTTGGGCAACTTTGATGTCGCATTTTTTAAACATTTCATTTGAGTGTTAAGGCCAGGAGCAATAACCCCGCCCATGAATTCGTGTTTAGAATTAATTATATCAAATGAGGTTGCCGTACCAAAATCTATAACTATAACTGCTCCTTTATACAGATTTGAAGCCGCTACAGCATTTGCTATTCTGTCAGCACCGACCTCATTTGGTCTATCCGTTATGACTTTTATTCCAAGATTTAGGTTATTTGATACAAGAATGGAATTTAATTTAAAGACACTATCAACCGCACTTTTGAACTTATAACTCAATTCCTCAACCACAGATGCAATAATACAGCCTTCAATAGAAAATTCTCCCAAAAGTGATTTTATCAAAACAATATATTCTTCCGTTGGTAAATCCTTGTCTGATGCAATGCGAAATTTATTAACAAAAGTATTATTATCAAAAAGACCGAGAGTAATACTCGTATTTCCGATATCTGCAGTTAACAGCATAAGATAGTCCTCACTTTGAGAACTATCTTATAATAAACATGAAGTATTATAAAGTCTTAACGATAAAGATTTGTAGAAGCACCCGCACTTGAGCCTTCCGCATATCCAAAACCATGGATTGAACCGGGATTTTGATGAGGAACAACACCTTTTGCGACTGTTCCATCTGCATTAAACAAGGCCCTGTGAATTTTTGCAAAACTTGCTTTTACATTTCCAAAATTATCACTTGGGGTGAACAGATTTGATAGTTTGTCTATACCGCTCAATGCACCTAATTCTGTCATAATATTCCTCCGAGATTAATTCTTATCTATATATATAAAGTATTTTTTAATGATGAAATTTCACATGAGCAATAATATTGTTACATTTATTAACAATTCGTGAAATGTAAATTTATTCTTGACAAAAAATTATGAGCAAATAGAATTTAAGAGTAGTAGAATACTAGATTAATAGTAGTATATAGTAGACAAAAAAAAGGAGATTAATCTCATGGCACGTGAAAAGTATGAACGTACGAAACCGCACGTTAACGTAGGTACAATCGGCCACGTTGACC
>CACXCI010000055.1 GCA_902766105.1 uncultured bacterium | reverse complement strand
CTGATGGTTTTAAATATGCTGCGATATTCCACGCATTCACCTCATCAAAAAACGGAACATGCGTTAATACCTGATACAATGAAAAAATAAAAAATACAGCAAGCGCTACTATTTTGATTAAATTCTCAAAATTTACGTTTGAAGTAATCCTTTTTATATTTCCTTGTATATCCACTATTTTGTTTCCTGATAATCATTATCGGTATTCACATCCCACAACAAATTTACATCACCTGATTTGAGGGCTTCTGCGACTTTTAATCCGCTCAAAATTGAATGATCCATATTGTTGTATTTATGCTGACCGTTTCTGCCGATACAATAAATATTATCAAATTTATTAAGATAATTTTTTACGGTATCAAAATCTTTGTATGCTCCAAAATATGCAGGATATGCCTTGTCTACCGAAATATATTTTGTATTTAACACATCTTCTTTTTTGATAATATTTAGTTTTTCAAGTTCTGAAATTCCAAAATTTATCATATCTTCTTGAGATTTTGTCCAAAATTCATCACCTTCCGAACAAAAATATTCTAAATTGATAAGAACTTTGTTTTTATAATCTTCAATCACGTATGGTGTAAAATTATTCATAATATGCAATCTGCCGGCTTTAATATCTTCTTCCTGCATATAAATCCAACTGTCAGGTGCAATATTATTAATTGTCGGATAATTTGTATCATTTTCAAGATTAATTTTTGATGCCAATAAACTTACTAAGATATAATTTCTGTACTCTAAGTTAGATGCAATATTTTGAACATCTTCCGGTACGTATTGCATTCCGTTGATTAAATCTTTAATCGGCATTGAAGAAATTATATAATCAGCTTTAATTTCTTCGCCGTTTTCTAAAACGACGCTGTAAATATGTTTATCGTCATTATAAAATCTTGTGATTTTTGAGTTAAATCTTATTTGTCCGCCTGATTTTGTAATCTTTTCAGCCATCAAATTCCACAATTGACCTGCGCCATACTTGGGATAAAAATATTCCTCAACTAAAGAACGCTCGGTTTCTCTTTTTAGAACTTTATTAAACGGAGTAAGCATAGCTTTTAATAAAATTTTGAATAACGATACCCCTTTAATTCTTTGAGATCCCCAATCTTTTGGAATTTCAGACGGATGTTTTCCCCATACTTTTTGTGTATATTTTTCAAAAAATAATTCATAAAGAACTTTTCCGAAATGATTTATCATAAAATCTTCCAAAGAAACTTCTTTTCTTTTAACAAAGCAGGATTTTATATAACTAAAACCTATTTTCATTGTCCTTATCAAACCAAGATTGAAAAATAATTTCGGCTTTAAACTTATAGGATAGTCAAAGAATTTCTTTAGATAATAAATTCTTGAAAATCTTTTCCTTTTCAACAAAACTAAATCTTCTTTTTCCGGATCAGAACCGACAGTTTCTTCAAATTCACGATTTAAAATAATATCGTCCTTTGCAGGTTTTCCCTGAAGGGGCAAAAAACTTGTTATAAAATCCATAACTTCTTTACTTTTTGTGAAAAATCGGTGTGGTCCGATATCAGTACCATTTTTGTCATAAAAAACAGTTTTGGAAATACCTCCAATAGCGCAATCTTGTTCTATTATAATAGGTTTAATGTCGGTTTCATCTAAAAGCCGACACGCAGCAGACAAACCTGCCGGTCCTGCTCCGATTATTATTGCTGTTTTTTTATTATTTTCCGTCATAATTCCCTTTATATATATTCTATAATTTTGCTCAAATCTTTCTCATCAATTATTATATTTGCCTGTTGTTTTAATATCGGTTTTGCACAAAAAGCCACACGTTTTGCGGCATATTTGAACATACTCAAATCATTTGCACCATCACCTACAACAAGAGTATTTTCTTTGTCGACACCTAAGATTTTCTGCAAACGCTCAAGCATTTGTCCTTTACTGTCATTGAACATCATCTCCCCACCAACAAAACCTGTAAGAAATCCGTTTTTGGAATGCAAGATATTCGCAAATTCGCCGTCTAAACCTAGCAACTCGGCAAAATGTTTTGTTGCATTTCTGAATCCGCCGGAAAAACAAACGACTTTGTAATCTTTTTTATGTAATTCTGTAACAATTTCTTTTGCTCCCGGCATTAATGGCAAATTTTGGCATATTGTATCAACTTTTTCAACAGGAAATCCTTTGAAAAAAGATACACGTGTTGTTAGACTTTCAAAAAAATCTAACTCCCCACGCATTGCTCTGTCTGTTATTTCTTTTACTTTTTGTTGAATGCCGATTTCTTTAGCAAAAAATTCCAAAGTTTCGCCATCCATTAAGGTAGAATCAAAATCGAATACTGCCAGTTTGTTTTTCATTTTCCCTCTTACTTAATTGTCATACTGAACTCGATTCAGAACTTATTGTATCAAGATGTGACAATATTGTTTTTACTCTTATACGGTTAAATTTACATATTTTGGATTGTGTACCCCATCAATTTGTTCAATTGATTTTAATACATCATCTCCAACTGCTGAATCAATATTTATAACCATTATTGATTCGGTTTCGTGCTTATCGTTTTTCTGAACAACGTTCATTGAGCCGATATTTATACCTTTTTCACCAATAACTTTTGCAACTTGAGCAATCATTGAAGGTTTGTTTACGTGAGGAACAATCAAAACGTGTTTTTCAGGTCTTATACTTGCTGCGTAATCATTGATTTGTACGATTCTCGGAATATCTTTTGTAATCAATGCTCCGGCTACTGTAGTTATTTCTTTATCAGTTGTTAATTTAACCGTAATTTTTCCTGCAAAAGTTGTTCCTGCTTTTGAACGGGTTGAAATTATATCAATACCACGTTTTTTAGCAATAACAGGCGCATTGACATAATTCACACCCTCTAATCTTGAAGATAAAATACCTTTTAACACGGCAACCTCAAGTGGTTGAATATCTAAATCCGCCAAATCTCCGTCTGCAGTTATTTCAATAGTTTTAACAGCTCCGTTGGATAGTTGAACAGCAAGTTCACCTGTATTTTCTGCAATTTGCATATAATCTTTTACAGGTTCTAGTTTGTCAGGTCTTAATGAAGGGATATTTACAGCAGAAGAAGCTGAGCCTCCTGATAAGACCTCTTTTATTTGTTCTGCCACATCAATTGCAACATTCATTTGAGCTTCCTGTGTACTAGCACCCAAATGAGGTGTCAAAACGATATTCCCTGTGCAATTAATTAGCGGACATTCTGTTATATTCGGTTCATTTTCATAAACATCAATGGCTGCAGCTGCGACATAACCGGAATCTATGGCATCTTTCAAGTCATTTTCGTTTATAATTCCGCCTCTTGCGCAGTTTACAAGCCTTACTCCTTTTTTCATTTTAGCTATAGTGTCTTTATTTATCATATTTAAGGTGTCTTTTGTTTTGGGAACGTGAACTGTGATAAAATCAGGTTTTGCCCAGAAATCATCTAAATTTTCAATATATTCGCCGCCAAATTTTTCAACAACATCTTTAGAGGTGAAGGGATCATATACAACAACTTTCATTCCAAGTGCCAATGCAACCTCGCCAACGTGAGTTCCGATTTTCCCAAATCCGATAATTCCTAATGTCTTTTTATATAACTCTGTACCTACGAATTTACTTCTGTCCCATTTACCTGCCTTGGTTGATGTGGCCGCAGGGGCAATATTTCTTGCCATAGCAAGCATTAGAGCAACTGTATGCTCAGAAGCCGCCATTGTATTGCCATCAGGTGAATTAACAACGATAATACCCTTTTGAGTTGCAGCCTCAAGGTCAATATTATCAACCCCGACTCCAGCTCTGCCTATAATTTTTAGATTTTTCCCCGCTTCTATGATTTTCGGAGTTACTTTTGTTTGGCTCCTTACCATAAGAGCATCGTAATTAGGTATAATTTTAACCAATTCATCTTCACTCATTGTCGGTAAAAAATCAACATCGGCAGCTGCTTCTATTATTCTTCCCGCAGCTTCATTTATTTTATCTGTTACTAATACTTTCATTTTCTCTCCTTTTTATGAGTTGTTGGGCAGGTATGTCCAACCTACAAACTCACATGTCAGGATGGCAATCCTGACCTACTTTTAATATTTTCTACACCCGTGCCAGCTCTTTTATGACTGTTGCAACCCCTTTACCAAGTTCAAATTTATAACCCAGTTTGTACAAAGTTGCTTCTAATGCTCCGACAGCAGAAATCAAATCTCTGTCACAGACAAAACCTAATGTTCCCATTCTAAAAATTTTATCTTTTAAAGCATTTTGACCATTTGCAACAACAATATCAAAATCTTTCTTTATAGTACTTCTAATATCAGGAACAGAAATTCCTTCAGGCGGGTAAATAGATGTAATTGAATGACTTGCGTTTTTATCTTCTTTTACAACTAAATCTAACCCGATTGCTCTTATAGCGGCTCTTAATGCCATAGAATGACGTCTGTGGCGTGCATTCATATTTTCTATACCTTCTTCTTTTATCATTTCCAATGCTTTATCTAAACCGACAAAAAGATTAACAGCAGGAGTGAATGGAGTTGAATTTGCTTGAGTAGATTTCCTATATGCTGCCCAATCCCAATAAAAACTAGGATGTTTGCATTGTTCATACACTTTCCATGCTCTGTCGTTAGCAACAAGAAAAGCTAATCCCGGAGGTATCATAAAACCTTTTTGAGAACCTGAAACTAATACATCAATTCCCCATTCATCAGGTTTACATTCCATTGCACAAACTGATGTAACTCCGTCAACAACTGATAATGCACCATGTTCTTTTATGATTGAACACAAGGTTTTAATATCATTTGCAGCACCTGTTGAGGTTTCACTATGGGTTAGTGTTACGATTTTAATCTCTTTATTAACATCTTGAGCCAAGCGTTGCCTTAAAACCTCAGGATCAATAACCTCACCTGTTTCAACTTCTATTTTTTCAACAATAGCGCCACAAGATTGGGCAATTTTTGCCCAGCGATTACCAAAATTACCTAAAACTAAGGATAAAACATGATCACCTTCATTCACCAAATTTTCTAATGCTGCGCACATTGCACCCGTTCCTGATGATGTATAAACAAAAACATCATTTTTTGTTTGGAAAACGTATTTCAAATTTGCATATACATTTTCCAACACCTTTGAAAATTCACTGCTTCTATGCCCTATCGGATGTTTTGCAATTTCCAGCATTACACTTTCCGGCACCGGTGTAGGTCCCGGAATCATTAAAAAAGTTTTATCCTTCATAACACATATCCCCCATGTTCATCTCTCTAATTCTATATAAATATTCTACCACAACATGCTCAAAAAATATTATTTGTGTAACGTTCCATATTATTTATCACACTAAAGATTAGATATAACCTTTTGAGTAAATTCAGTTGTCGTAAGATTTCCGCCAATATCCTGTGTTTTATCTCCATTTGATAAAGTTTTAAACAACGCCTTTTCAATTTTTTGCGCATGTTGATTTTCCCCAATATATCTCAACATTTCAATTGCGGATAATAAAAGTGCTGTCGGATTGGCTTTATTTTGACCTTTTATATCTGGTGCTGATCCATGCACAGGTTCAAAAACCGCACAATCCAAGCCTATATTTGCCCCCTGAGCAACTCCTAGTCCGCCGATAAAACCTGCTGTTAAATCTGACACTATATCCCCATACAAATTAGGTAAAACCAAAACATCAAACCTTGTTGGATCTTGTACTAATTGCATACACAAATTATCAACCAAAATTTCTCGCTGTTTTATTTGTGGATAATCTTTTGCAACCGTTCTGTAAGCATCTAAAAATAAACCATCTGACAGTTTCATAATATTTGCCTTTGAAACAGCACAAACTTCTTTTCTGTTGTTTTTTACGGCATAATCAAAGGCAAAACGACAAATTCGTTCTGACGCCTGCCTTGTAATAATTTTTATACTATGCGCAGTATTTTCATCAATTTGCTCCTCAACTCCCGCATACAAATCCTCGGTATTTTCTCTCACGACGACCAAATCAACATTATCAAAACGAGTAACAATTCCGGGTAAATTTTTACACGGTCTTAAATTAGCATAAAGGTTCAAATCTTTTCTCAATTGTACATTAACAGAGCGAAAACCTTTACCAATAGGTGTTGTAACCGGAGCTTTTAATGCAACTTTATTTTTTTTAATAGAGGCTAAAACTCTATCCGGCAGTGGTTTACCTTCTTTTTCTATAACATCGGCACCGGCGGTTTGAATATCCCAATTTATTTCTAACCCGCTTGCCTTAATTATATCCATGACACTTTGAGAAATCTCAGGACCTATACCATCACCGTTTATTAATGTAATTGTGTGCATAATAAAAACCTCCGTTTTGAGTACATTATACTATAAAATCGGAGGGAAAAAATTGTAGGGGAAAAATTAAGTATGAAATAATAAATATTAACCACTAAAAGTTTTATATGATCTTTCGATATTTTTGTTCATTGCGGATTGAACTGATTCATATTCCGTTTGCAATGCCTGATGCTCTGAATCCAATGTCTTTATTTTGTTTTCATATTTTTTATCTTTTGCAGAAATTTCATTATTTTTTCTTTCATATTCAGCTTCTGCTCTTGCTATAGCAGCAGCATCATCTTTTTCTACAAACTCGGAACATGTACTAAATTCAGTAGTTCGCCAATTTATACCTCTTAATTTCATTCTCAAAGGATTTTCGAGCATGTTATTTGGCGCACTTTTTGTTGCAAAAGTACCTGATATGTACTGATAATCCAAAATATTTGAAACTTGTTCATTTGAACAAACCTCAATAGAGATTAACCCTTGAGAAAGAGCATCTTGTATCCATTGACTGCTTGATGCCAAATGTCCATCTAATACAGTATAATTTGCAGCATTAAGACCGGCTGCTGATTTTTCGGAAGCTTCACCGTTCATTCTGTACCATAAATTTGTATACCATTGTGCTTTTGATTTATCGGAATACTCATAGGTATCTTCAACTGTTGTACAGCCTAAATCTTCAGCTTCTGATAAAAATTCGCCCAGAACTTCATAATATTCTTCAACGGCTTTATATTCTTCAGACAACTCCATAATAACTTTACCTTCGCCATCAGTAACCTCATTACCTTCTTCATCTGTTTTGGCTACATATCTGGCTTGTGCCTCTGCCCATGTTTGATAGGTTATTGTATCTGCATATCTTTGTTTTGCCTCTGCTAACTTATCAATATAATTACTAATATTTATGGTAGCGCCGTTATTATATTTTACCAAAGCACTTTGATATTCTTCTAAAGCGGTATCATAAGCAACTTTTGCCGTGTATTTATCTGTTTGATACATAACTTCTGATGAAACCTCTTTGTCATCAGCCAAACTGTATGTTGCATTTTTAACTTCTTCTATTTTATTTTGCCACGCTGTATAAGCACCTGATTTATCGTTTAATTTCTGAGCATTTTCAGCCAGAGTTGAAGTTTTATAAACCTTGCTGATACCGTATTTGGATAAAAATTCATCTAAGTTTGCACTATTTTTAAAATTCTTTACATCAGCAGATGCAACAATAGCTTGTCCCCCATTATTAACAAGCATATATTGATTTTTCATATCTGCATATTGATATATTGCATTTGCTGTCAAATCTTCTGTAATTGCCGAACCCTGTGCATCATAAGTCATAAATTGCAAGCATTTTGAATTTAAAGCCGCAATATAATCTCTGCTGGCTTGTTCAGATTGAGTTGCCAATCTCATTTTTGCATTGGATATTTGTTGAGACTCATACTCATTTGAGGTTAATCTTGCGGTTATAGTCAACAACCTTGCTTGTGATGCCGATATTCCCATATCCTTAGAGTTGTCCTTTCATACTTGTTATTATCTTATTCGGTCATCATGCAAGTTTTCTTTAATAAATTTCAAATAATGTAAAGTTATGTAACAAACTTTATATAAATTGAATATAAAAAGTCAATATTTTTTTAATGGAAGTTTTTATATAAATGTAAGAGATAAATAAAGAAAAAGAAAATTTTTATTTAAGTAAGATTTAAGTTTTGAGAGAGGATTAAAACTATGGCAACTATGTTGTTATTTTCTGATGCGGTTACAAGTGCATATAAAGATACATCAAAGGCTTTGAAAGAAGTTAATTTGAATGATAAAAAAGTTGTTAAAAAGACTTTGACACAAATTATGAAACAATCATTTTTCCACGGTGCGAACCGTTTTGGTACAAATTTTATTGCATAGGGGTAAATAAAAACTTACCATATTGCAAAATCAAAGCAAAATAAGTTCGTTGGAAATCAAAGGATAAAAGGTAAAACAAAGAATTAGGAAAAGGATATAAGGATTTAGGAATACGACAAGACCGCATAAGCGGTCTTTTTATTTGGTATTTTTGAATGATTGACAATACGTAATTAATAAAATAATATATAATACAATGCAACATAGTTGGTTATTATTGAGGAAAAGATTATGCAAGATAAAAATTTTAATACAAATTGTTTGGCCGCCGTTTTGTTTTGTTTCTTCTTGGGTTGTTTTGGCGCTCATAGATTTTTTGTAAAGAAAACAGGTTCGGCAATTGCTATGCTTTTAATAACTGTGTTAACAGGGTGGATATTCGGTTTGGGATTTTACATAACAGGAATTTGGGCACTTGTTGATTTGATTATGCTTGTTTGTGAAAAATTCACAAATGCTGAAGGGAAAGTTATAACTTGGACAATCTAAATTTAATTTTTGGTAAATGAAAGGAGAAAAATATGGAAAAACAATTAAATCAAAAATGGTTGATAGCCTTACTATTATGCTTATTTTTAGGCTGCTTAGGTGTTCACCGTTTTTACGTAGGACAAACTAAAACCGGTGTAACAATGCTTTTATTAGTATTATTAGGCTCATGGATTTTTGGTATTGGGGCTATTGTGGCATGGATTTGGGCAATTGTTGACTTAATCAATATTGCAATGGGTAAATTTGTAGATGGAGAAGGTAACGCTATTCCTGTACAAGTATAGTAAATATAAGAGAACAAAAAGAACCGAACAAATGTTCGGTTCTTTTTGTTTTGAAAAAGCTTCTTTGGGCTTTGCCCACTTGATTAACGTTTACTAAATTGAAATCTCTTACGAGCTCTTTTTCTACCGTATTTTTTACGTTCTTTAACACGTGGATCACGAGTTAACAGCCCTTCAAGTTTAAGAACATTTCTAAATTCTTCATTAGATTTAACTAAAGCTCTTGATATACCGTGTCTGATTGCACCACATTGTGATACTACACCACCGCCAACAGCTTTTACTCTAACATCATATCTGTCTTGAGTTTCTGTTAAAACTAAAGGTCTATATACTAACATTTCAATAGCAGGTCTATTTCCGATATAATCGGATAATTTTCTGCCATTAACAAAAATTCTTCCGCTGCCTTTTACCAATTTTACAACAGCAATAGAGGTCTTTCTTCTGCCTGTAGCCATTATAGTATCTTTATCTGCCATAATTACTTAGCCTCCTTTTCAAGTACGATTGGTTTTTGTGCAGCATGAGGATGTTCTGCTCCTGCATATACTTTCAATTTATTAAATTGCTCTGCACCCAATGTATTGTGTTGTAACATACAACGAACTGCATGTTCAATAACAATTCTAGGATCTTTTTCCATCAATTCTTTGAAACTTGCACTCTTCAAGCCACCCGGATAACCTGTGTGGTGAAGATAGATTTTATCAGTTTCTTTTTTACCTGTAACTTTCACTTTTGAAGCATTGATAACGATTACAAAATCACCTGTATCAACGTTCGGAGTGTATTCAGGTTTATTTTTACCTCTCAAAATGTTTGCAACACGAACTGCAAGGCGACCTAATGTTTCGCCATCAGCATCGATTACATACCATTTTCTTTCAACTTCAAGAGGTTTTGCTGAATATGTTTTCATATTGCTTTTTCTCCATTATTTTGAGGTCAAGAGGTCATGAGGACAAGAGGTCTAGCTATTTATTTTTATTTGAAACAAGCTTGCCTTCTTGACATCCTGCCTTCTTGCCTTTCCTTTTAGTATTCCACTTTCATTAAAGTTAATCCTTCAGGACTAACTGTTTGACCGGCTTTTGCCCGATCTTTTGCATCAAGAACCATTTTCATATGCTCAGGTTCAAGATTATGTCCTTCTATTTGAAGAAGGGTTCCGACAATGGTTCTTACCATATTATAAAGAAATCTGTTTCCTGCAATATCAATAATAACCTTGTCGCCGACCTTCGAAACCTTTGCTTCGTATATAGTGCAAATTTTGCTTGGGTTTAGCGTTCCGGAACTTTTAAAACTTGAAAAGTCATGTTCACCTAATAAATAATTCAAAGATTTTTGCATTCTTTCAATATTTATCTCAAATTTCACACGCATTAAGTCGCCGTCAAATGCATTTTTTATCCTTCTGTTTATAAACTCAAAACGATAATAACGCTTTTTAGCTGATTTTTGAGCGTGAAACCTGTCATCAACTTTTCTCAAATCAGTAACGGATATATCAACAGGTAAGATTTCATTTATCTGGTAGAGAAACTTTGAAGCAACAATCATTTCATCTGCATCAAAATGAATCACCTGCCCGAGTGAATTAACACCCTTATCCGTTCTTCCGGAAAAAATTGCTCTAATCGGCCGGTTTTTATTTTCGGCATTTCTGCCTGATTTTATCAAAGTACTAAGTGCTTTTTCAAGTTCTCCTTGTATAGTCGGTAAGGCTATTTCTTTACCATTTTCTAACTGTATTTGGCTTCCGGCATAGCCTTTACCCACATACTGAACTGTCAAAGCATATCGCATCCGAAATTACACCAATTGAATAAGTGCCATTTCAGAAGCATCACCACGTCTTGGCGGCAAGTGATAAATTCTTGTGTATCCGCCTTTTTTATCAGAATATTGTTTCCCGATAACGACAAATAATTTTCTTAAAACTGTTTGTGATGATAATTTTTTATCCTTTTGAGGTGCTTCAAAAATTTCGCCTGTTTTTACATCGATATATTCACCTGTTTCTTTATTATAAATATATCTTGCAGCTTGACGAATAGAGTGAAGATCACCTTTTTTTGCTAAAGTGATAATCTTTTCAGCATAAGGTTTTAGAGCTTTTGCTCTTGCCAATGTTGTTGTGATTTCACCGTGCAAAAATAATTCAGTAGCTAAAGAACGCAACAAGGCTTTTCTTTGGTCTTGTGCTTTTCCAAGCTGATGTTTTTTAGTTTGGTGTCTCATTTTTATTTTCCTTTTCTATATTAATTAACCTATTAAGTCTTCTTCCACAGGGCTTGGAGCTAAGTCTAAACCAAAGTGGTGTAATCTTTCGATAACCTCATCTGATGATTTTTTACCAAAATTTTTGATATTTAATAAATCGTGTTCAGATTTTTTCAACAATTCAGCCATTGAATTGATGCTTGCTCTTTTTAAGCAGTTATAAGCTCTAACTGACAATTCCAATTCTTCAATAGTCATTGTAGGTTGTTCTTCAACTTCTTCACCAATTGTTTCTTCTATTTGAACACTGGGAGCAACAGCAGGTTGACCTGTAATTGATGCAATTTGCATAAAATGTTCAATTAAAAGATTTGAAGCTTGGCTTAAAGCATTTTGAACATCAACAGAACCGTTTGACCAAATTTCAAGAGTCAATTTGTCAAAGTCTAAAGCGTCCCCAACACGAGCGCTTTCTACGTTGTAGCTAACACGTTTGATTGGCATAAATGTTGCATCAATCGGTAAAACATCGATTGTAGCATCTTTTGCATCTCTTGGAACATCATTTGGAACATATCCTTTACCGGTATCAACAATGATATCTGCGTGGAATGAACCTCCATCTGCAACTGTACAAATTAACCAATCAGGATTAACAACCTTTACACCTGCCGGTAATTGGATATCGCCTGCTAAAACAGGTCCCGGTTTGTCAACATCAATTCTTAAATGTTGAGATTCTTTTGAATCAGTTTTTACAACAAGACCTTTTAAGTTTAACATTACGTCAATTACATCTTCCAAAACGCCTGGAATAGCTGTATATTCGTGAGTAATACCTTCAATTCTTGCACTTGTTACGGCTGTTCCCTCAAGACTTGATAACAATACACGTCTTAAAGAATTACCGATTGTAGTTCCGAATCCTCTTTCTAATGGTTCAATTACGAATTTACCGTATTGTGAACCGTCAGAACTTGTTGCTGTATTAACACATTTAATTTTTAAATCCATTATTTTATCTCCTAGTTATTGTGAACTAATATTTTAGAAGTTTAGAGGTCATGAGGGCAAGAAGTCAAGCTATTTATATTTTATTTAAAACAGATTTGCCTTCTTGACATCCGGACATCTTGTCTTCCCTACTTAGAATAATATTCGATTACAAGTTGTTCCTTGATTTCCGGATCTAATTCTTCTCTTTCAGGTATTCTGTCGAATGTAATTTTTAATGCTTCTTTATCGATTGTCATCCATGCCGGAGCACAAGCCATATCAATCATTCCAATTACATTATTTAAGTATGTTGCACTTTTAGATTTTACAGTAACAACATCGCCGGCTTTAACTAAGTATGACGGAATATCAACTTTTTTGCCGTTTACAAGAACATGACCGTGGTTAACGATTTGTCTTGTTTGTTTACGGGTAATACCAAATCCTGCTCTGAATAAGATGTTATCAAGTCTTGATTCTAATAATTGTAAAAGAATTGTACCTGTAACGCCTTTTCTTCTTGCAGCTTCGTTATAATATCTAACGAATTGTTTTTCAGATACCAAATAAGTAAATCTGATTTTTTGTTTTTCAGCTAAGTGAAGCGCATACTCAGAAAGTTTTTTTCTGACTGCACCGTGTTGACCTGAAGCTGTTTGTCTCATTGATGATGTCAACTTTCTGTTTGACAAATCATGAACTTTTTTATTTCTAAATAATTTGTTTGTTGGTCCGGTATATCTTGACATTTTTATTTCTCCTTTTCTTGTGCGGGGCATCTATGGTTTGTGAATGGACTAAATTCGCAAGCCCCCGCCTTATTAGAGGCTTAGAAGCTTTGAGGCAAAGAGGCAAAGCTTTTAAATACTATACATCCTTACATCTACGCATCTATGCATCTGCTATACTCTACGTTTTTTAGGTGGACGGCATCCGTTGTGAGGAATAGGAGTTACATCTTTAATAAGAGTAATTTCCAATCCTGCGGCTTGAATAGCTCTGATAGCTGTTTCTCTGCCTGATCCAGGTCCTTTGATATGAACTTCTACTTTTTTCATACCTTGATCAATTGATTTTTTAGCAACCATTTCTGCTGCAGATTGTGCAGCGAACGGAGTGCCTTTTCTTGCTCCTTTAAAGCCTGAAGCTCCTGCTGTAGCCCAAGCAATAGCATTACCTTGAGTATCAGTAGAAGTTACAATTGTATTATTAAAGGTTGATTGTATGTGTACAATGCCTTGTAATACATTTTTCTTTTCTTTTTTCTTTGTTTTTACTGGTCTTGCCATTTTGTTTTTCCTTTATATTCTTATTACTTTGTTTTTATATCGTTTGATAAGTTTGATAAGTGCGATAAGTTCATTTCATTTTTTATTTTTGTTTCTCAAGTTCAATATTGGAAATTAAACCTTAAAGAACTTATCCTACTTATATACTTATCCTACTTCTTCTTAGAAACAGGACCTGTTTTCTTACCACGTAATGTTCTTGCGTTAGTTTTTGTTCTTTGACCTCTGCAAGGTAATTTACGTTTATGACGCAAGCCTCTGTATGAACCAATTTCTTGAAGACGTTTAATATTCATTGTAATTTCACGTCTCAAATCACCTTCAATATGATAATTTGCCAATTCGTTACGTAATAATTTAATATCTTCATCTGTTAAGTCATCTGTTCTTAAATCAGGTGAAATTCCTGTAGCTGCTAAGATTTTCTTAGCTCTTGTCGGTCCTATGCCGAAAATGTAAGTTAATGCAACTTCCATTCTTTTGTTACGAGGTAGGTCTACCCCTACTAATCTTGCCATTTTTCTTTTCTCCTTTTCTTGGCCTTTTAGATGTCAAGATGTCATGAAGTCAAGAGGTCAAGCTATTTACATCTTTTATTTGTAACAGGCTTGCCTGCTTGGCATCCTGCCTTCTTGCCTTCTACTCGAGTGTTAGATTTTTTTTGATATGAGGCTTAAATACTTCCTCACCACTTGCCAATTCAGTGTGCAAGTTCCACTTTACAAAAGTCATTAAGTCGGTAAGACTTTAAGTCGATAAGTTCTTTTATTTCTATCCTTTGCAGAACGTGTTCTATGTTATTTCATAGTTTAAAGAACTTGACGTCCTAATGTCTTATAGACTCATCGTCTTTTTAACCTTGTCTTTGTTTGTGCTTAGGATTTTCGCAAATTACGGCAATTCTGCCTTTTCTTTTAATACATTTGCACTTGTCGCACATTTTTTTTACTGATGATCTTACTTTCATTTTTGTTTTCCTTTATATATTATCTGTGAGATGTGTTTTTAAGTTTTTAAGACTATAAGACGATAAGTCATTAAGTCTTTTATCTATTTCAATCTAAACGTGATACGACCTTTTGAAAGATCATAAGGTGTCATTTCTACTTTAACCTTGTCGCCCGGCAAAATTCTGATAAAATTTTTTCTGATTTTGCCTGAGATATGTGCCAAAATTTCATGATCATTTTCAAGCTTTACACGAAACATAGCATTGGGCATGGATTCTATTATAGTTCCTTCTAATTCTATTACGTCTTTTGCCATAATTTCCTCATTTTCGGCTTTGTAAATCTTTCCATAATACATGGAACATATACAATTCTATTTGCTAAAGATTTGATTGCAAGAGGGTTAATCTTGCATGTAAAGGTAATTTAAGGAAATATATTATGTTAATGTTTTTATAATAATTAAACACTACTATATATACGTGAATTTGCCTACAATGTAATATTTATAATCATCTTGAATATTTATGTAAATTTTTGTAAAATTTCTTTTGTGTGTATTTTTAAATAAACATTTTAATTTTAGGTGATAATACACAAAATTACAAAAAATAATTAAAAGATTTTGAAGGCGCTAAGATGATAAGACGCTAAGCGGTTAAGCTCTTTACAAGAAACTAATTAATTCAAAGCCAGAATTAATTTAATCAATAAACCTTATTGAACTTAACGTCTTAACGCCCTAACGTCTTAACGTCTTAGCGACTTAACGTCCTAAAAAATTTTCTGTGTAACATTGTATATAGACACCTAATTTTATTTGCACATCCTCATACCACGTGATAGAATAAATTTATGCAAACAAATATTGAGACTGTAACAATAAAAAAAATGACAAAAGAAGATGTAGACGAGGTTATTCGTATTGAAGCAAGCGCCTACGGGGAACATCATTGGTCCAAAGATTCTTTTATGAATGAAATTTCAAATGAGCTAGCGCATTATTATGCTTTATTCACAAATGAAGGAAAATTGGCAGGATATGCAGGAACTTGGCATATACTGGAAGAAGCTCACATTACCACCATCGCCATTGCGCCTGAATACAGACACAGACACTACGCACAAGCATTATTAAAAAGAGTAATTGATGATTGCTATCTTGCAAAGATTAAATACATCACATTAGAGGTGAGAGTAAGCAATACTGCGGCGATTAACCTATACTCAAAATACGGGTTTTCGTCATTTGGAACAAGAAAAGGCTATTATCAGGATAACAATGAAGATGCGCTGATTATGTGGACAAAAAATATATTCTTTGATGAATTTAAAAACAATTACGAAAATATTATAAAAATACTGGAGGATAAAATTACAATCAATGAGTGAAGAAATTATAGTCCCTAAAATGAAACGACTTAAACCGGAAGACAGGGAAATAAAAATTCCTTGGCTAAATCTTGCGTTGATTGTTTTTTGTACTCTGTTAATAATCGCCTCTACATTTTTAAATCTTAATATCAAACATTACATACTGCCTCAGAACTTATTTTCCGGAAACAATCTAAACACAGATGATTTTATATACAGTTTTTATTTTATCCCGCAAATCCCTACAATAATGTTTATAAGTTCTTTTCTTGGGAAACGAATGAGTTTGGCAAGCGTAGTTTTATATATAATGCTGGGGTTGTTTTTCACTCCTGTATTTGCCCTCGGGGGCGGAATACAATATATTTTTGAATACGGTTTTGGGTATATTTTGGCATATATACCCGCTATAATAATCACCGGAAATATTTTGGAAGAAAAATACACATACAAAAATATGCTGAAATCTGCAATATTTGGTGTTTTATTAATTCATCTTGTCGGAATAGTATATATGATGCTTATTGCATTAATTAAAGGAAGCGGCATTGGTTTTATATCAGGTTGGATTGCAGCACAAAGCGGTCTGAAAATCATTTATGATTTGATTGCATCTTTTGTTTTAATTTTGATTGGCAAATATCTTAATGCCGGTTTAAAATTCGTATTGTAAACAAATTGTCATAATACCTATGCTATGTTAAAATCATAATAAGGAATGGTGGAAAAATTATGAACATTACAAGTATTATCTCAGATGTACCAATTCTTATTGTTTTGGTAGTTTTTATAGTTTCAATAATATACTGTATTACAAAATACATAGGAGCCGGAAAAAACCTTAAAAATTTAATAACTTATCTTGAAGGTTTCAAAAAAAATGATTTGAATTTCAGATTCAAAGAAATTGATGTATGGATGAGCCAGAACCCTTATGTTTCACCAACTTGGATGGAATTTAAAAACACACTTGTTTTTTCTGAATCAATTGCGCTAAAATCCACAGGACAGGATGTAAAATACAGAGATGTATCATCAACCGTTCAAAATGTTCAAACCACCTCGGACCCTTTGTATTATTTTAATGAAGAAACCTTGATTACATCAAAATTTAATTTTAAAATGATACAAACAATACCGACAATATTAACAGGCTTCGGTCCATTATTTACATTTTTAAATATTGCTTTGGCATTTGGAAGAATTGATTTTTCAACACAGGAAAAAACAATATCTTCAATTTCCAGTTTTATGGCGACTATGCAGGTTGCAGCATTGGTATCAGTTGTAGCTGTTGCATCTTCCCTGATCTATTTATTAATAGAAAGGACCATGTATAACAAATTATGCAAATCTCAATTGATAAAAGTTCAGGAAATAATGGGCGGATTATTTGCAAGCATTTCTGCCGAAAAATTCCTGTATGAACTTTTAAGAGAATCAAAAGTTTCTAACAATTCTGTTGCAAATACAATGACTGCAATTCCCGAAGAGTTTAAATCGGCATTTAATTCTAGTATGGCAACAAATCTTGTTCCGTATCTTGAAAATCTGATATTTGGACTAAACCAATTGAATAAACAATTAAAAGAATCTTTAAAAGATAAAAAAGCAGTTGATGATGTTGATGATTTGTTCTAACTGATAAGAAGGTAAAATGACAATAAAAAGCAGAATACAAACAAATAGCGGGAATGAAGAAAATATTTTCTGGGTAACAATGTCAGATTTATTGTTAGGTTTGGCTGTCGTTTTTATTACTCTGTTTGTAATTGCAATGACAGGATTTTCACAGCAAACTATTCAACAGCAAAAAGCACAAATGGAAGTTTCCAACAAAATCAGCAACGAATTGAAAAAATCTGAAGTTTCGGCTGATATTGACAAAATGACAGGGGATTTAAAAATTCCGGATGTTGAATTATTTGAACTTGGCAGCTGGGTTCTGACGCCTAAAGGGAAAAAACTACTTGACAAAATTGCCCCTATATATATAAATTCGATTTTTGCAGATAAGGAATTATCAGAAGAAATCGAATATATTATTGTACAGGGACATACGGATTCTCAAATGTTTGCCGGAGTAAAATCAAAAGATGAACAATTTATTAGAAACATGGATTTGAGTTTAAAAAGAGCAAATGCAGTTGCGGATTACATGTTCAGAACCAATTATGACAAGCAATATGCTGATAAATTCCGTAAAATTCTTGTAGTTGAAGGTAAAAGCTACAATGAACCGATATTAGTAAACGGAGTAGAAGATTTTGACAAAAGCCGCAGAGTAGAATTAAAATTAAAAGTAAAAGACTGGAATGTATCCACAGCACTGGGGTTGAGAAAATGATAGACGAACATAACATACTTGAAACAATCAATATGATTAAATTATACAATCTTGATATCAGAACTGTAACACTTGCTCTGAGTCTTAGGGATTGTATTTCGGAAGATATTGATACTCTGTGTTCAAATATTTATAACAAAATAATAAAATATGCTAAAAATCTGGTTGAATATGCTGATGAACTTGCTCAAGATTATTCCATTCCAATCATAAATAAAAGAATTGCCGTTACACCGATATCTTTTATAGGAGAAGCATGCAAAAATCCTGATTATGTAAAAATCGCCAAAACTTTAGATAAAGCTGCAAAAGATGTTGGAGTAAATTTTGTCGGGGGTTTTTCGGCATTAGTAGAAAAAGGATGCACAAGAGGGGATGAAATGCTTATAGAAAGCATCCCTGAAGCTCTTGCAACAACAGAAAGAGTTTGTTCCTCTGTAAACCTAGCATCTTCAAAAGCAGGAATAAATATGGATGCTGTATTAAAAATGTCAGAAATTATCAAAAAATCAGCAAAAATTACTGCCGAGCAAGATGGTATAGGAGCAGCAAAACTGGTTGTATTTTGTAATGTTCCGGGGGACAATCCGTTTATGGCAGGAGCATTTTGCGGAATAGGAGAGCCTGAATGTGCGCTAAATGTCGGAGTTTCAGGACCCGGTGTTGTCAGAGCCGCAGTTGAAGCCTTACCAAAAGATGCGGATATGAGTGAACTGGCAAACAAAATAAAAGAGATTGCATACAAAATTACCTCAACGGGTGAACTTATAGGACGCAAATTGTCCAAAAAATTGGGTATACCATTTGGTGTAATAGATTTATCGTTAGCACCGACACCTGCTATTGGCGACAGCGTTGCGGGGATATTTCAGGCTATGGGCTTAGAACATGCCGGAGCGCATGGGACAACCGCAGCTCTTGCTATGCTTAATGATGCCGTAAAAAAAGGCGGCATTATGGCAAGTTCGCATGTTGGAGGGTTATCCGGTGCTTTTATACCAGTTTCTGAAGATGCCGGTATGATTGAAGCTGCAGAAAAGGGATATTTAAAATTTGATAAACTTGAAGCTATGACATCAGTTTGCTCTGTCGGACTGGATATGATTGCTATACCTGGTGATACGCCAACAGATACAATTGCCGGAATTATAGCGGATGAAATGGCAATCGGAATGATTAATAAAAAAACAACTGCGGTCAGAATTATACCGGCTTACGGTAAAAAAATTGGTGATTACATATCTTACGGTGGATTGTTAGGAGAAGCACCTATTATGGATGTAAACCATCTTTCATCAACAGGGTTTGTAAGACGAGGAGGTCGGATTCCTGCTCCAATTCACAGTTTGAATAATTAAGAAGGGTAATAAAATGGGATTAAAAACAAACAACATTACAAAATTTGCAAATTCTTTAACAGACTTTTTGATTGACTCTATGACAGATAAACACACAGATGCACGACATATTGCATACAGATATAACAATCTTAAAGTATATATGGATCCGATGAAGGTCAGTGAACCGCACTTTTTCGTATCATTAGGTATATCCGAAGCCTGTTATGACATTGAAAGCGCCAAAAAAATTGACGGCGGTTTAGGCCCTGAAGATGGCCTTGTTACTCGCTGGGCAGGACGTTCAAATATTTATAACGAGCTTAAAAATCACTGGAAAGTAGTATTGGAGGCATCATCATTGGATGATAGCGATGATGCAACAAAGAAATCTTCCACTATGCTTAAACTTAGAAGAGCAGAAATGGCTGATGAAGATTTGAATGTCGATATGACAGGTACAGGTCTTCACAGAACAAAAAGAGCAAACAACAATTCGGAAAAAAGAAAATATTTTTACAACGGTAAAACATATATTCTTACACCGGAAGAATTTTCAAGATTGAAAAGTGAAGAAGAAAATAACATGTTTCCGGAAACAGATTTTTAAGACTCGGGAATTGCATTTTTTGAACGCAGTTTTCTGTGATATGTTATAGCAAACCTGTGAGCTTCATCACGAATTCTCTGAATCAAAAACAATGCACTCGATTCTCTTGGCAGAAGAATTGATTGGGATTTATAAGGAACAAATACTTCTTCTTGCCGTTTAGCAAGACTTACAAAATCAATTCCTGTTATTCCAAGCTCTTTGACTATTTTCATAACACTTGAAAGCTGTCCTTTACCGCCGTCAATAATAATAAGATCCGGTTTTTCCCAACCTTTTTCACCAAGACGTGATAATCTTCTTGATAAAACCTCTTTCATTGATAGAAAATCATCAGGTTTACCTTCTGTTGATTTAATCTTAAATTTTCTGTATTCGGATTTTTTAGACAAACCATTTATAAAAGTAACCATAGAGGCAACCGTATTTGTTCCCTGAATGTGCGAAATATCATAACATTCCATTCTATATGGGAAATTATTAAGTTTCAATTTTTCTTTTAAGTATGAGCCGATATTATTAAAATCTTCATTGATTTTAGACATTTTTGATAATTTTGCATTATCTAATATTACTCTTGCATTTTTATCGGCAAGAGTTTGGAGTTCTTTACCTTGAGCCGATTTTCCATAACTTATTTTGACCTTTTTCCCTGATATAATATTTAGCCACTGTTCATATAACGGCTTATCGCCAATTGCCTCCAACTCGCCGGAAACAATCCTGTCAGGAAATTCTAATGACAAAGTGTTATAATATTCTTTAAAAAATGTTGCAAAAAACTCAGTTTTATCATCAGCTTCAACATCATATATAAAGTCTTTTTTATCAATCAATCTGCCTTCTCTTATCATCATTATAACAATTGCCAAAATTCCATCTTCGTGCAAAATTGATATTACATCTTCATTTAATTTGGTATTTTCGTAGACAACTTTTTGTTTTTCCAGAGTTTTTTTCAAATCAAGATAACTATCTCTCAATTTTGCAGCCTTTTCAAATTGTTCAGAATCGGAATATTTTTGAATTTGCTCCATCAGTTGTTTCATAAGCTCTGATTGTTTACCTGACAAAAACAACTCTGCCTGATGAACGATGGCTTTATATTCTTCACTTGTAACCATATTTTGACAAGGCGCAAGACACTTGCCAATGTGATAATACAAACATGGACGAGATTTGAATTTTGGAGTTTTACACTGTTTCAGAGGAAAGATTTTTTTTAGAAAATCAAGAGTTGAGTGCATTGCTCGAATATCGGTATATGGTCCGTAGTACCTCCCTTTTTCAGGATTCATATTTCTTTTTCTGACTATTGATATTCTTGGAAAATCTTCGTTTGTTATTAAAAAATACGGATATTTTTTATCATCTTTAAGCAAAATATTGTATTTTGGCTTGTGCTTTTTAATCAAATGACTTTCTAAAATAAGAGCTTCAACTTCAGTATTAGTTATTATATATTCCAAATGGTCAATTTGAGAAACAAGTACATTAACCTTTACACTGTCATGATGCTTGCGATTAAAATACGACTTAACACGACGTTTAAGAATTTTTGCTTTACCAACATAAATAATTTCATTGTCCGAGTTATAGTAAATATAGCACCCCGGCAAAGATGGTAATAATTTTAAACTTTCCTTCAGTTTTTCATTCATACATAAATTATACCATATTTTCAAAAGTAAAAGCAGAACTTTTTATTGTTCCGCTTTTATATTAGTAATAAATGTTTGATATTTTTTTATTATTATCCGACAAGGTTTGAGGAATTTTTATATTTTTGTTCCCAGCCTCTTATATTGAAATGGTGTCTTTCGCCTTGTTTGCTCCAATCCCCGCCCCATTCAATACGGTTGTTGCTGTTTTCTTTAACTTTTTGAGCAAATGCAGTTTGAAGGCTGGAATTAACATCAACAGCCTGACCGTTTTTGAATAAAACGATATCCGCTGCAACTCCGTAATTGTGAGGAGATTCCCCGCCTCTGCATACCAATGCACCTTTTTTTGCTCTTCCGGCATTTGATTCTGCAACTGTTCTTTCAACATCGCTATATACTAATGTTAAACCTAAATTTTTTGCGGCTTTTAGCATTGGTTGTTGAAGCTCAATCCATTCTTGCTGACACTTGTTAAATCTGGACCATCTGCAAGCAAGAACCTTTGTTCCGTCGGGTAAAGTTTTTTCTGAAACTCCATATTGGTTTTTGAATGATTCCGGAACATCACTTAAATTCATAGCCGGAGCATCTGAGTATTTATTCTTTAGTTGATTAGCTTTTGCAATATTGATTTTTTCTTCAACTTCTTTAACTGCAGCTTTTGCTGATGTAACATCTGCTTTTGCCGATGATAATTCTGCAGCTTTTACCTCTTGAACTTTATTTTTTGCATTATTATATGCTTCCAGTTTTGATTTTGTTTCTTCTGAACCGTATTGTTTTACTTTTTCATCAAGTTCATTTTTTTCATTTTCTAATTTAATTTTTTCTTTTTCTAACTTTGTCTTTTCATTGTTTAACTTTTTCAAAGATTTTTTCAAATCCTTAACTTCATCTTCTTTACGAGAAATTTCTTTTTTCTTTGCAGAAATTTCAGCTTTTAAAGATTTAACTTTATCTTTGTTTTTATCATCAGATGATAAAGCTGATAGAGAAGCTTCAAGAGAGGATAATTCACCTTTAAGACCATCTAATGAACTTTCTGCCTCAGAAAGTTTTAGTTCTGTTTCATCAATTTTTACAGCATTTTCATCAATTGCTTTTTGATTTTTTTCAATTTTTTCATTATTCTTTGATATTTCTTTTGCATATTTTTTAAGTCCCGGATCTTCATTTACGGCTTTTTCGTATTCAGCCTTAGCTTTAGCTTCTTCAGATGCGGCAGATTTAACTTTTTCATTTTGTCCGTTGTTTATCGCATTAACTAAATTTTGTTTTTCATTTAAGGTATTAACTCTTGCAGCCTTTTCGCTTTGAAGTTCATCAAGACTCATATTATCAAGTGTTTTAGGTTGAACCGGTGCAGGAGAGGAAGGTCTTGATGGTGTTGCAGGAGCAGAAGAACCAAAAGGATTGGATGATACTTGTGATACTGTCGGTAATTCAGTGGCTGCTGTCTGCTGTGCAGAAACTTGTTCTGACACAGGTTGAGTTTCTTGCGTCTGAGGTTGTTCTTCAACACTTTCTTGTTCTGAGGTTTGGCCTAATTCTTCTAAATCTATTCCAAGCTCTTTTATAACTGCTTCGAAATCTTCCAAAGATAAATCATCATCTTTGCCGTCTTTGCTTATTAATTCTTTTATGTAATCTTTAATTTCATCAATTGATAATTCACCGTTACCGTCATCATCTGCTTCTTTTTTAACCTTGCCCAATGATAAGAATTCTCTAACAACAAATTCTAACGGAGTAAGTTTCTTTTCTTCATCAGCCTGAGTTTGATTATCTTCATCCTTGTGAGCGATTTTTGTATAATCAATTTTGCCTAATTCTTCTTTTCCAGCTGATGTAAAAATTGAATTACCATTTAATTTCAACGCAGGTAAATTAGGATTAAATATATTACCAAATACCGGTAAACCTGATGAAAACGGATTTGATACAGTAACAGTATTTTGTACTGCCGCATTGTTTTCAAGTTTTTTATTCAAATAATCGAAATAGTTCATCCTTAATCCCCTAAAAATATCTCTTAATATCCCCTGTAGATATATAAAGTATATAAATATAAAATAATTTACATATACAAAAGAGTTTTGTAACATTTGTTTACAAAACTCTTATAAATAATTGAAAACTATTTGTATATAATAGATTTTACGCTTTTATATTACACATACAAAGTGCCTTTTTTTATTTCTTCGGCTACACTTTGAAGATACTCAATTTTTTTTATTACATCTTCTTTGCCCTTATAATTCAGAGTCCCGATTTCATAAGACTCATCACCATATTTTACTGAATGTGAAATGTAATTACTGCCTTTTATCATTGTTGTTAATTCATCTGTAGGTATAACATCCGCCAATGTTTTTGAAAGTCTTGCTGCGGCTTCGGGAGTTATTCCGGGAATAAAATTCTGTATACTTCTAGCACTCATGCCTGTAAATGCAGGACTATTATTATAACTTGATATTCTGTTAATCATGTTTACTCCTTATATAGCACACTAATAAATACCTGTAAATATCATTAGTTGCTACATGCTATCTAACATGTTTACAATCATTAACATATTATACCGATATAAAAAAATCTATGCAAAAATTTAATATTTACATTGAACAAATACTTGAAAAATTTTATAAAATGACCATAATTATATGTGTATAAGAGAAGAATTTTGTTATGGAACTTAATCAAAAAAAGAAATTAGTTGCAGGTTTATCAATAACATCTAATGTCGTTCTATCCGTATTAAAAATTATAACCGGGATACTGAGCGGGAGTTTGAGTATTATATCAGAGGCGATTCATTCTATGAGTGATTTTTTTGCTTCTGTTCTGACATTTTTCTCAGTTATAAAATCTTCAAAACCTGCTGACAAAGATCACCCGTACGGACATGGCAAATACGAAGATATGGCGGGATTTATTGAAGGGATTTTAATAATTTTTGCAGCCATATATATAATTTTTGAAGCTACTAGAAAAATTATCTTTGGAATAAATATTGAAGCAGAAAATATTATGGGCATAGCCGTTATGTCAATAGCTATAATTTTTAATATTATTGTAAGTTCACTACTTTTTAAAGTTGCAAAAGAAACTAATTCAATATCATTATATGCCGATGGCGAACATTTGAGAACAGATATATATTCCTCATTTGGAGTTTTAATCGGTTTAATTTTAATAAAAATCACAGGTCACACAGAACTGGATCCGATTATTGCAATTCTTGTTGCCGTAATAATCTTTAAAGCCGGCTTCACAATTTCAAAAAAAGCTGCAAGCAATCTTCTTGATCATTCTCTGCCTGATGAAAATATAAACAATATAAAAAATGTTATAAAATCATACCAAGGAAATGTAACATTAAAAAAAGGCAGCATAAAAGCCCGTCAGGTCGGTCCGACAAAAGATATTGATATGATATTACAATTTATGGGAGATACCCCGATTTGTGAATGTCATAAGATATGTGATGATATTGAAAAACAAATTCAAAACATATATCCGAATTGTTCCATTTCAATACATTCAGAGCCTGTTTGCTATAAGAAAAACTGCCGAAATAAATGTAATAAGAATAAATAAAACATAGCGATTATATATTATTTACCACAAGATTTTGCAAAACGGTTATCCCTAACGTGAAAACACTCTCCCAAATTTCAAACTTTCACTTTGTTCAAGTTGAAATTATACCCTCTCCGCAGGAGAGGGAATAAATAATAACGTTTTCGTCTTGCTTCGTGGATGTCAAACCAAATTTACTATATTTACTGTAACATAATATATAATTACTTAAACATTTATTTTTCAGGAGGGATAATTAAATAATATATTGTATACTCTCGCTCCTGTCCAAATGCGTTTGTTAATTTGAATTTGTATTCCACAGGATTTGGCATATTTTTCAAATAATTACATTCTTTTTTAAAATGATCTTTTATTTCTTCAATATTTCTATCTAGGATAATAAATCCTGATTTTTTAAGATCATCATTATCAATCCACGGATTTTTATAATTATTGGTATCGAGAATACAAGTCGGGTGAGTATCGCCATATATAGTAAGAGGCAGAGTCCACTCAATATAACCTCCGATATATTTTAACGGGGTATCATATTTATCAGACCAAATTTTTAGTAAATCATTATGAATTTGTGCAACAGGATAACGGCTTCTATAATTTTTTTCGACGGATAAAAGGGTTGCCATAACTATAAAAATAATCGCCATCACACAATAAGCAAGTTTGAATGTAAATTTGATATCATCTTTTGATAATTCTTTTACCGGCAAGAAATAAAATAACATAATACCGGTCAGATATAAAAATTCAAAACCCCATCTTGGACGCATAGTCCCCCCTGCACAAAAACCCATACATAAATGTACAATTAGAGGAACTGCCCCTATCAATAACAAAAACCAAGTTTTTGAGTCTGATATAAAATTTATTTTTAATGCAGATTTTTGTTTTAATTTCAACAGTAAAAAGATGACCAAAGTACCTGCAATAGCACCAATTTGCATTATTAAGAAATTCAAAGGTGCAGTAATATGATTAAGCCAACTGTTACTGCTTAACTCTCCTTCAAAATATAAAAGCGGGAAAAATTCATATTTCACAAGCCATAATAAATGAGGGAGAAATATAAAAAACGCTATAATAATTGAAAGATAAAAATAAACATTTTTAAAAATTTCTTTTTTAAAAATTACCGCCCATAAGGCTAAAGGTAAAATAATTAAAGCCGTTTGATATTTATTCAAAAAACATATACCTGTAATAATTCCCAAAATTATCCAGTCTGTTTTTTTATTTTCATTCAGACACTTATAACCCAAATATGTCAAAATCGGTAAAAGCCCCAACAAAACAACATCAGGATTAAAACCGTAATAGCTTGTTACATAAGAATATGCCCAACAACCTTCCATAACAACAGCCGAAAGGATTGCACATTTTTCATCCAAAAATATTATGCCCAATTTATATATAAAATACATCCCGACAGAAATAAAAGTTACACACAACAAATAAACAGATAAATCACATTTAAAAACGGAATAAACAATATAAGTAAGCCAACCGGCTAAAGGCGGATGCTTTGGAGTTCCCAAATCATGCAAAGATCCCCAGAAAATTCCTTCTAAAGAATCTGTCGGCAGGACTACTCTAATCATCCCCAAACCTGCCCAAACAATTATATTTATAATCAAAAAAATGAAAAACATTTTTTTCTCTTGACTTATATTGTTCAAAACATTTTTAATATTCATAATTCCTCTTTTAAAAAATAACATTTACTCTTTTACCGGCAAGTATTTGTATCTTAAATATAAACCCATATCTATTAATACAAACAGCATATTTAACAAATACAGCCATAAAACCCAGTCGTAATAAAAAAATAATTTATGAATTACGCCGCATATATATCCTACCATAATCAAACATGAAAAGGTAAAACTTTTTCCTTTTACACTTTTTGCCTTAAATGTTTTATAAACGGCAACCGGCCAGCTTATGCCAAAACATACCATCATTCCGGCTTCAAATACACTCATCTTATTCTCCTTTTCTTATATATGTATGTATTGCTTCTTCTTTTGTGTAAGGATAATCACTGCGATAGTGAGCTCCTCTTGATTCTTTTCTTCTTAACGCACATTCTGTTATCAAATTTGACGCTATTAACATATTTCGATATTCATACCCGTTAAAATCGGTGTAAATTACCTTGTTTTTACAATCTTGCAATAATCTTTCTATTTTATTTTTAGCCTCTGTTAAAGCTTTTTCATTTCTTATTATACCAACATTATTCCACATAAGTTCTCTTAATTGATTTTTTAACTCATGATAGTTTGTATCATCCTGAATTTCTGTTTTAGAATATTTTTCGATAATACTTTCTATTTCATTATCACTCTGAATTTCAATATTTTCAGATTTTAAAGGAATATCTTGCGCCAGTTTGTCGGCAGAAACTACACATTCCAATAGAGAATTGCTTGCAAGCCTGTTTGCCCCATGAAATTCAGTTGATGCTAATTCTCCGATTACATATAAATCATCTATAGAGGTTTTACCGTTTAATTGCGCTTCAACACCACCAATCATATAATGAGCAGCATGAGCAACAGGTATAAGGTCTTTTGTGATATCTATACCATTTGTTTTACATTTTTTCCAGATTGAAGGAAATCTTTTTAGTATAATATCAGAATTTATATCCGATAATTTTAAATAGACATTAGAACTTTGTTCTTTTTCCATTTCCGAAATTATAGCTCTTGTTACAATATCTCTGGAGGATAATTCTTTTTTATCACTGTATTTTGACATAAATTCTTCACCCGAATTATTGAGAAGTTTTCCTCCTTCCCCTCTAACAGCTTCTGATATCAAGTATCTGTTTTTGGTTTCCTTATTTAGGACAAGTGCTGTCGGGTGAAATTGTATAAATTCAATATCTTTTAATTTAGCACCTGCCATATAAGCCAGAGCAACACCATCGCCGGTTGCCCCGTAAGGGTTTGTCGTGTATTTGTATACTTGACCGATTCCGCCTGATGCTAATACAACGCTATCAGAGTATACCGAGGTATATTCTTTTAAATCTTTATCAAATACTATTGCCCCTTTACAGCCGTTATTGGAAATTAAGAGTTCTACAGCCATTGATTTTGGCATAATATCTATTTTGGGGGAATTTTTTACAAATTGGACTAAAGCATTTATTATAACCATGCCGGTTGAGTCTTCACCTGCATGGAGAACACGATTTACGCTATGTCCGCCGCCCAATGCGTATAAATAATCTCCATTTTCATCTTTATCAAATTCTGCACCCATTGAATCAAGGTCATTTATCACTCTTTCAGAATTTGCAGCAACATATTCAACAACGTTTGGATTTGACAGGCCTGCTCCGGATTTTATTGTATCTGATATATGCAGAGAAACTCCATCTTTCAAATTTTTGGAAATTACACCTGCAATACCACCTTGCGCATACCTTGAGTTACTTTCTCCCAAAGGACATTTCGTTACGATTAAAAGTTTGCCCTGAAAATCTTTACGCTGAACAATTTTAATTGCAGCATATAATCCTGCAATTCCGCTTCCTATAACCAGTGTAGAATATTTTACTGTGCGCATGTTCTTAATTCTTTCCATTTTATATTTTAAATCAAAAAAAAGAGTATGTAATGAATTGAGAAATAATGTTTGTAAAGTTTCTAACTTTTATTTTAAAAGTTTTTCATGTACAATTTCTTGGGGGTTAATATTATGAAAAGTAATTTTATGTTTAGCATTATTATAGGACTAATTGCAGGGCTTTTTACATGCACATTGTGTTTTGGTGTTGAAAACAAACAGGTTAAGTCGCAAAAAATTAACATATCAAACTCATTATTTACAATAAGCATACCTCATGAATTAAAAGGAACATATCAGGTTAAAAAACGCAAAAATGCCATACTTTTATATGACAAAATTTCGAAAAAAACAGGGTTTGGCGGCTTTGCTTTTGGGATAATTCCGTTCAAAAATCCTGCAGATCACGCAGTCTTACCCGGCTCAAGAAAAATCGGGGAGCTAAAAGACAAAAAAGGAATTCTTTACGACATTGTTCTAAAGCAGCCTACAGATGTTCAGTATGACTATGTAAACGGCATTTCCAAATCGTATGAAAAATTATATAAAACAGGGGACAAGGATAAATATATCATCAGCGGGAAGGGTGCTTCCGTATATTACAACGGGCAGGGAACAAAAGGTGAAGATTTGTACAAAGAAATTTTGAAAAAACATATAACAGCAATAAACAAAAAATGGGATTCGACAAAACTTGAAAAAGAAAACATGAGTTATATGTACAATGTTATAGCCTCTAGCGGTGAAAATGCCGCCGACAAAATCGGATATACCTATTATGATATAAATAAAGACGGGATTGATGAACTTTTAATAGGTGAAATTGCTGAAGGCGAATGGAAGGGAGTAATTTACGACATTTATACTATGGTAAACAGAAAAACGGCACATGTGGCAAGCGGCGGTTCAAGAAACAGATATTATGTTTGCGATAATGCCTTCGTTTGCAGGGAATATTCATCCGGTGCGAATGAAAGCGGTATGCAGGTTTATGCCTTGATTGAAAATTCCACCGAATTATATCCTCAGGTAGGTTTCAAATACGACGGCTATACAAATAAAAAGCAGCCTTGGTTTATCTCATACGGTTCTTCGGATAAAGACTGGGAAAATGTAACAGAACAGGCTTATGAAGAACGAAAATCGACATTTGAAACCTATGAAAGATTTGATTTTACACCTCTTAGCAAGGTTCATATTAAATAACGTAATTATATACAAAGTTACACAAAAACAATGACTAAGCGGT
>CACXCI010000054.1 GCA_902766105.1 uncultured bacterium | reverse complement strand
GATCTCATAGAAAATCAAATTGTAGGGTGTGGTTTTAACCGCACCATTTATATTTTGGTGCATCAAACGATGCACCCTACAAGGCTTTTTGCATAACAACTCGTCGGCGTAGCAACGCCGACCTACTTGATCCCGGAATGATAAAACACCCACAATTGGCAAAAACAACACATTTTATGTGTGATATAATTACGATAGAAATTATCGGAGTTAGTTTTGTACGAGATTAAAAAACAAATTTATCTGGATTTATCAAAAACTCAAAAATCTGCTTTATGCAATTATATGCGAGCTTTGGTAAAAAAATCAGCACATCTTTGTGCTGAAGAAATTTGGGATAGTTTTGCCGCTGATGAAAAATATTATCTTGAGCTGAATTGCTCAAGATTTGAATTTTTGGCAGATAAATTGGACGATGAAAACTTTAAAAATGAAACTCTTAAATATATCAAAGAATGTATAAAGTATTATGAATATAAAGAAAAACAACGTCCAATTATTGAAGCAAATAAAGAGTTCGAGAAGAAAAAAAGAAAGTTTTTGCAAGAGGTTAAAATGTCAAAAGAACCACCTACCAAAAAACAACTCTACTACTACGACAGACTTTGCAAAAAATATAATATTGAAAAAACAGAACTCTCATCAAAACTTGAGGCAAGAGATATTATTGATAAAATTATAACAGAGCATGCTCCAAAATTTACTCATACAGAGGATGAAAAATGTTAATTCAAGATATTGAAAAAATACTCACAGATTCCGGTATCGAACCGAACGAAGCAAGAGTTGAAACAAAACTTTTGTTAGAACATTTTGCAGGTTTTTCCATTTCAGACATAATAATGGGGAAAAAATTAGATGATTCCAAATTAGAGCTTGTTGCCCAAAAAGCAAGGTATAGAGCTAAAACAAGACAACCTATACAATATATTATAGGTTTGGCTGATTTTATGGGGGAAAAATTTATTGTAAACTCATCAGTCCTCATTCCAAGAGATGAAACAGAATTGCTCGTAAGACAAGCAACCGAAATTATAAAAGAAAACAATTTCAAAAACATCATGGATATGGCAACGGGTTCAGGTTGTATTGCCTGTATGCTTGCTAAACTTAACCCAAATATTCACGCAATGGGTGTGGATATTTCAACAGAAGCACTCCATGTTGCAATTTCAAATATGGAAAAACTTTCTCTGTTTAATCGTGCAACTTTTAGGAAATCTGATGTTTTTTCAAAAATTCGAGAAGACGAAAAGTTTGATATGATAGTGTCAAATCCTCCGTATATCCCGCCATCAGCAAAAACTAATATTCAAAAAGAGGTTTCATTTGAGCCTGATATGGCTCTTTATACAAACGATGCTAAAGGTTTAGAATTTTATGAAAAAATCTCTGAAAACGCATCTAAATATCTTAACAATGGCGGTTATTTGATGTTTGAACTCGGAATAGACCAAAGTATTGATGTCGCTATAATTATGAAAAACTCAGGCTTTTCCGATATAAAAATATTAAAAGACTTGGCAGGAATTGACCGTGTTATTTGGGGAAAATTTAATTAAACACCTATTAAATTAAAACGTCCAAGTGCCAATCCGATAATTGCGCAAATTACAAAATAAACAAGCGGATCTTGTTTTCTGACAAAGCTTGTACCTATTAAAGTTATAAGAATTATTGTTCCCAAAAGATGCAGGTTTGAAACAAACAACAATCTGATGCCAACTGCCGATAACAATGCACAACCGGCAGGTTTTAATGCTCTGATTGCACCCTGAACAGTCTTATTTGCTTTAAATTTATCCAAAATTTTAAAAACAAAAGATGTAATAATCAAAGATGGCAAAATTATTGAGATTGTGGCAATTAAAGAGCCTAATATTCCTGTGGTTGTAAAGCCCGCATAAGTCGCAACATTAATTCCTATCGGTCCGGGAGTAATTGAGGAAATTGCAAGCATATCTGTTAATTGATTTGTTGTGTACCAGTGGTATTTTTCCGCTATTGCGTACAAAAACGGTAAAGTCGCATACCCGCCGCCAAAAGAAAACAAACCGATATGAAAAAACTGAAGAAATAATTGAGCATAAATATTCATCTATTCCTTCCCTTCTTTTTGTTTATCTTCTAAGATTTGGTATATTATTCCAAAAATTAACGCACCTGTTATAATAAATGCAAGCGAAACCTTCCCTGATAATGCCAGAATTAAACTGCCAATATATATCGCAACGGAAAATTTATCAACGACAGCCTTTGACCACATTTCTTTAATTGCCATAAAAATTAAAGCTATAACAGCAATTCCGACACCCCAAAATATATTCTGAACAAATGGAAGCTCTACAACTTTGCTTAATATTGAAGCCAATAATATAATAGCCAAAAATGCCGGTAAAATCATTCCGCAAATAGCCGAAAAAGCACCTTTAAATCCTAATAATTTGCTGCCCGTAAGAACTGCTGTGTTGACAGCAATTACCCCCGGTAAAGATGAACTTAGCGCATAATACTCGCATAATTCATCTGACGTAATCCATTGTTTTTTGTCTACAAGCTCGTGTGTTAACAAAGGTAAAATTACATAACCGCCACCAAGCAGTAATACCCCGACTTTGAAAAACGTTTTAAATATCCCATAACAAGATTTGTTCATAAAATATGTATAGCATGATTTGTAACCTAATGTAAAGAATATTTAAACTTATGCAATTTTTTAAAATAAAAATACTTTATATAAATGGTTAAAGGTTAAGGTTAGTTTATTTTTGGAAAGGTTTTAACGGTAGTAATATGGTATCACAGGTTGGGTTAAATCCTATTGTTAGTCAACTGCCGACACCAACAGGTGCAGGTAATCTTCCTGTGGGAAATCCAAACAACGGACTTTCTCCTTCCGGGAATAATTATACAAATGATGTAATGATGGCAAGTATTGATTTTGATAAGATTTTAGGTTCAGGAAATCAACAATTGTCAATATCACAAACCGCCCAGCCTTCTTTTGGTTCAAATCCGCAAACCCAAAATACAAGGCAAGCAGAAGAAAATATAGCAGATGAGCAAGAATCCGGAGGTTCAAATATCGCAAAAATTGTATGTGCGTCAGGTGGATTCCTTGCTCCTCTTGCAGGAAATGTTGTAAAATGGCTTCGAGGAGCAAATCCTAAAACTCTGTTTAAATTTAAACAACTGGCAGTAACCTGTCCGGTTCTTGGGGTTGCTGGACTTGGTATAGGAATGTTATTAGATGCTTGTCTTGATGCTAAAAAAGCAGCTGATAAAGAAAAACAACGGGTTCAAAATCAAACATCTCCTCCGACAAAATTTAATTCTATAGCATAAACTAACAAAACCCTTAATAAACCGTAAAAGGATTGAATTATATATTCAATCCTTTTGTGTGTTTAAAATCTTCTGACATAATAATTATTATCATTTTTAAGATTTATTCTTATATTTTCCAATTCAAAATCATTAAAATTTCTTGTTAAAATTTTGGCGATTTTTTCTCTTATTGTGTATTCCTGAATTTCTTTTGAACGTATAATAATTTGTTTCAAATCATCAAAATTTATTTTGTCAAAAAATTCATAAATAGTTTCCAAACACCAATATAATTTAAAAACCTCTTTGTTGACTTTATATTTGCCCTGTTGAAAATCAAATTTTTCAATAACAGTTAATAAATTATTTGTCATATTAACCAAACCTTGACAGAACAAAGTACAAAACTCATCATTATTTTTCAAATTAGTTATTGCACTAATTATATTTCTGCAAATGTTTGCATTTATATCAATTATGGAATCTAAAAATATTTGGTAGTTTCTCACCACGTCAAAATATGCCAAATATTCCGATTTAGACATAAATTCGTTAACTCGCATAGAAACGGCTTCTCTGATTTTGCCGTCTTGACCTGTCAGATTTGATAACAAAACTTGCGCATCTTCATTTGAATTTATTCCGTCAAGTCTCAGGGCAGAAATTTGTCTTTGAACAATATTACCAGTTTTTAAAAACTCAATTAGTTGTTCATGGGAAAAATTTTGCTCGCATAATTTCAAAGCCTGTGTAAAATTTTCATCTAAAGTTTCATAATAAGTGTTATTCAAATTTTATTCCTTTTAAGTCTGTACTCATAATATAACATAAAATCCAATTACATTTACCCCCTAAATCGTTTAAATGAATGATATACACAGAAAGATAAGAGCTATAATAGTATTAGGAGAAAATTATGGGCAATATAATATCAGTTTTACAAGAAATATTTTTACTAAAAGAAGATAATAATACACGAGTCGGATTATCAGCATTTAAAGAAGAAAAAACACCGGTAGAAAGACCAAAAGTACAAGCTCCTGAGCCGAAAGAATTACGTATTTCCGAACTTATGAGAAAAGGCAGTTTTTAATCAGTCTAACTGTTCTTTTTATACTGTTGATAGACTTTAGCAAGTGTAGTAAGGGCATTTGCCTGAACTATTGTGTTGGAATCATTACATGTTTCACTCAGCGGAATAATATATTGAGAAATTTCAACATTCCCAATTTCGGCTAAATCAGAAATACAACTCAGGGCAGAGTTTCTTGTAACCCAGTTAGGGGACTTCAAAGCTTCAATAATTCTTTCTGATAATATCTGTCCGTACCTGCAAATTCCTGAAATTGCATTTTTACGAATTTGATCGTTTTCTTCTCCTATTTTGTTAAATAAAATATCAAAGGTTTCTTCCGAGGGAAATTGTGATATCGCAAGAATTGCAGCAGCACATACGGTTGAATTTGAAGAATTAATTTTGTCTTTTATTGTATCTAAAACTATTTCTTCATAATTTGTACCATGCTGAACAATCTTTTGTTTAACAGTTGCCTTTGTTCCTTTTTGACCGTTTGGTAAAATATATGAAAAGCCTGAACGTGTTACGGCTTCTTTTGCCTGTTCTAATGTAGAATACACAATAGTATCAGTACCTAAAGGGTGCGGAATTTTTTGCACTAAGGTTTTTTGTGAATTTTTTAAAGGTATTGCAGGAACTGAAAATATTTCTTTGTCGTTTTTAATTTCTTGCTTTATGGGAATATATTGCATAATTAATTTTCTCCAAGTTTAGCCCATACCTGCTTGAAAAATTCCTGATACAGTTCACTGTTATAAATTCTAAAAGCTCTTAGGGGTGCCTGCTTTGTATAAGAAAAACCTTCGGCATTTTGCAATATTTTCTCAACAAATAATATACGAACTTTCGTCTTATTATTTCCAAATTTTTGGACATTTACATTTGTATCAACTACAATATTTTTCGCATGCAATTCGTCGGTAATTTTTCTTGCCGGTTTATAGGTGTAAGCTGCAGTTGAACCCCATGTAAAAACAGCATAAGAAGTTGCTGCAGCCAATAATATTGATTGACCTGCAAATCGGCCCTTGTTAATATATCTGCGTTTAAATAATTTTGTTGCCCTGATATGCCCAAGTTCAGGTTCAAATTCTTTGATTACAAAATCGCTGTCTTGCAAAGTGCTGACAACAGCCATCATTACCTGCTCCACATCAGGATTGTCATAAATGGCAGTTTCAAGCTGTCTGTGCTGAAACGGTGTAGGCACCTTTGAGTCTGCACAGAGAATACTTAAATTAATTATAATTATTGATAAAATTATGCTAATTAGTTTTTTCATTATATTTTTTGCTTTAATAAGAATAATGCCTGATCAACTTTTTTGTAAAAATCCGTATAAAATTCTTCTTCTGATACATCATCAATAAACTGAGCATTTCCGTACGTATTCAAAAGTTTACGTTTAAAATTAACCCTTACTCTCATGCTGTCGCCATAGGGAGTAACATTTACGCTTGCATCTATTGTTGCGACCTTTATACCGTTTAAATTCAACCGAGATTTAGATAAACCAAACTCTTTGGAGATATCCACATTCGGATCTGATGTATCAAAATCTTTAGAACCGTATATAAAGCCTAATAAATGGTTTGCATTATATACAATATAACCCTCATCTTGAAGAGTATTTAAAATAGCCTTCATAACAATAGCTTTATCAGATGTAGCATAAGCTCTTGTCTGATATTCTCTTTTTTCCAATTGTGCCATTGGAGTAATTATATCCTCTTGCTGACGTTTTTTTGCGCATACAGGAAGCGCCATACAAAATACAAATAGTATAACAAGTATTTTTTTTATCATTTCTTTCTCCTAAAATACACTCTTGTGATACGAAAAAGAACTTACTTTTTCATCACTGTCAAACTTTACAACTACGGTTGTGCCTTTGGCATCTGAATAGACTCCGCCAAAATCCGAGCATCCTTTTGCCGGAATAATGGATGGCTTTTCATAAATCCAAACAGCAACATCATCACTATCTTTTGTTATTACGGAAGGTTTACCCAGCGCCTGCTTAACCTCATCTTGAGTTGCGCCTATATATAAAAAGTTCTTTATCTCTTTATTCTTGGCAAATACAGGTACAGCTACAACCAGCATCATTAATATTATTATAAGTTTTTTCATAATATCCGTTCTTTTCAATATTATTATATCAAATTATGGAAAAATTTAAAACTATTATTAAAAATAAAGCATGAAGAAAATTTTTATAACAATTTTTTGCACAATTATTTTTACTGTTAGCGCAGAGGCAACAGTCATAACAGGAGGGGTTAAATACGACATAAACAGCGCAAAAGACGCAGTGATGACAACACAGCCGCCTTTCTTATCTTCTCAACTGGTTAAAAATAATATACTTGATCCGAACAGCAATACTAATAACAGCGCCTTATTAAGAGGAATAACTGAACTGAAAGACCGCACACTTGCACAATTTTCGGATCAAAGTTATGGAATTATTTATAAGAACAATCCGACAAATGTTTTTTATTACAATGAAAACGGATATCTTACACATATTGAATTAAAAGATTCCGTTGAATACCCCTACAAAGCCTATAAATACAACACTTTTGGCAATCTTATCAATATATCTTTAAGAACTTCAGAAGAGGAAACTTTTATATTCAACCCCTCGGGAAAACTCATTGCTCATTGGGTTAAATCTCAATGTTTTGACGAAAATAATAATGTAATAATGACAAGAAAAATTTATAAATAATAATTGTAACAAACTCTTAACATATCACTTTATTCCTTAAAGTTTAATAAAAATATTGCCGAATAAATGGATGTAAGGAAACAAAAGGGATTTATCTAATGAGTTTGAATGTAAATTACAATTCATTATACAAGTACGGCATAGATACGACCATTTTAAAAGACGTATCTAATGAGATTTTACGCCGTGCAGCTCAGAAAAATTCCCAATACACAAATTCTGCAACAATACAGCAGGTTAATTCTGCGGCAAAACCTTTAGAGTTAGGAATTGATTTGTATCAGGGAAGAATTGAATCCTCTGTACAGAAACAAATTGCAATGAATAATACCTTACAATTTCAATTTAACGAATCAACAATAAATTCTATACAATTTTTAAATACGCAAGCTGCTGTCCAAAAAATTGACGGGAAATACATGCCCGCAGTCAATGAGATTGTGACAGAAACCCAAAAAGCAAACGATACCAATCCATCTCAATTTGCTCATATATTCACAGCGGAGATATCTAAAGACAAACAAGGCTCCAATCCCTTCTATCACGGAGAATTTCTGACAAGTAAAAAAGATGGCAACCAAGAAACAAATGAAAACGATTTATCTTTAAAAAGCATATTTGCATAAAATGATTTCTCAAAATACAAATTTTCTTCCTTTTGTTTACAAAATTTTGATTTCAATCTCCGCTAGGAGATTTTTTATTATGTGAGGGGTAAATATAACATGTCATTACTGTACATGACCCCTCTCCTAAAGAGTAGGATATGGTAGGGTGAGGTTTGATATTGATATAATAGGCTGGATTCCTCACATTCGTTCGGAATGACATGTCCCTCCCTTGTTAGGGAGGGTTAGGGTGGGTATGAATGAAGAAATTCCCTCTCCTAAAGAATAGGAGAGGGGCAGGGTGAGGTTTGATTTTAAGAAGATAATATTCCCTCCCTTGTTAGGGAGGGTTAGGGTGGGTATTAATTATATATTGATGTTGCTACATCGACCTTAATCATATCAGCTCACCTCTCCCAACCTCCTCTACATCGAGGGGAGGAGTATCAATAATGACAAATAAAACCTACCCTACTTACTGATTTATTTTAAAAATCTTCTAACTAATATATAAAATATCAAAAAGGGGGCAATATGAAAAATAATATTTGGTTTATTATAGCTTGCATTTTAGTATTTTGTGTCGGATACAATCTTAATGATACGGCTGTTTCATTTCAGAAATACAAAGTTGCTGTAGTTGATGTTCCGGAAATTCTTTCACACTCTGAAGAAATCCAAGAATTAAAACGACAACAAGACAAAGATATGGAGGAATTGAATATTTTAATTTCGAAAGCTCAAAACGAAATTATAAATGAAAAAAGGAAAGACAAACTTATTGAAAAAGAAGCTTCATACAGAAAGCAAATTGAAACAAAAAAAACAGAAATAGATAAAAAATACAATGCAAAACTTGAAAAGGTAAACAACAGTATAAAAGCAATAATTTCGGACGAAGCAAGAAAAATGCACTACAATCTTGTTCTCCCGGCTGGTTTTGTAATTTCCGGCGGAGAAGATATCACAGCAAATATCATAAAAAAAATGAAATAATATTACCCAAGTTCAGACGCATTATAAGAGCTTCTGACAAGAGGTCCTATCTGATGTTTGATAAAACCAACATCATCAGCCAGTTTTTTTAATTGTTCATATTCATCAAGTGAATAATATTTTTCAACAGGCAAATGCTCTTTTGACGGTTGAATATATTGACCAATCGTCAAGATATCACAACCCGCATTTTTTAAATCACATAAAGTTTCTTTTATTTGTTCAAAATTTTCACCAAGACCAATCATCAAACCTGATTTTGTCTGAATATTGCTGTTATTTTTAACATAAGAAAGCACATTTAGAGAAATATCATAATTTCCCTGTGGTCTTGCTGTTTTAAATATACCCCTGACGGTTTCGATATTGTGATTAAACACATCAGGGTGTGCATTTATAATTATATCAAGAGATTTTTTATCTCCTTTAAAATCAGGAGTTAAAATTTCTATTTTACATTCGGGAGATAATTTTCGAATTTCTCTTATACAATTTGCAAAATGTTCAGCTCCGCCATCAGGTAAATCATCTCTTGTTACAGAGGTTATAACAGCATATCTCAATCCCAAATCGGAAACAGCTTTAGCAATATGTTTGGGTTCATCACTGTCCAACGCTTCAGGCTTGTTACAAGAGATATTACAATATCTGCAATTTCTTGTACAATTGTTACCCATAATCAAAAAAGTTGCCGTATTTTTTGTATAACATTCATTTTTGTTGGGACAACGGGCATTTTCACAAACAGTATTCAAACAGTTATGTTTTAATATTTTACGCACCGTTTTGGTTTTATCAGTATCAATTATTGGTCTTTTTAAATACTCCGGCAATCTTTCACGCATTTTTTAATTCCTATATGTTTTTATAATTATATAACAAATTTTTTCATGTTTGATTTTTATAGAATATCGTTATATAAGTATATTAATGAACAAATACTAAAAAACATCGTTATACAAGTATATAAGACCAAAAACATAATAGGAGCAAAGAAATGAAAAAATTATTAGCATCATTATTATTAGTATCATTTGCAACAGTTCCTGCGCTTGCATTAGAACCGTTGTTACTTGAGCCGCTTAGTCCGATTGATATGCAATCAACAGCATCTGGTGTTTCATCTCATATTGATAACGCAATAAACGTTACAGTACCGGGACAAGAGCACTTGCAAGCTACATACGATAGCAATATGGTTCCACAAAATGATGCAGCTAAAGGAAAACCTGTAAGAAAAAAACGTACACCAAGGGTAAGAATTGAAACAAAACAAGGTCGTCAAACAAATACTCAATGGAATCCCGGTGGAAAAGGTACAAAATCATTCTTTTAATATATAGATTAAAGATAAAAAAGCTCTCAGAAATGAGAGCTTTTTTATTGGAATTAGAACAAACAGGGATTTATATAACAATTTCCACAGAATATATTTTCTTGTCATTCCGAGGGGCAAAATCTTTAGATTCCACGCTTCGCTCTGAATGACGAAAGATTTTGCCCCGAAGAATCTCATAATAATACATCTAATTAAATTTGCTATATAACTACCAACAAACATATATTGATAAAAAACTATATTTAGTGTAAAATCATCTCAAAAGGAGAGCCAAAATGGATCAAGAAACATATATGAAAATAATGGGTTATGTTCCGACTGTAATAGAAGCATCTTCAAGGGGGGAACGCTCATTTGATATTTTTTCAAGATTATTGAGAGAAAGAATTGTATTTTTGGGAACAGAAATAGATGATGATGTTGCAAATTCAATTGTTGCACAATTGCTGTTATTAGACAGCGAAAACTCCGAAAAAGATATTATGCTGTATATCAACAGCCCCGGAGGTGTAATCACCGCAGGAATGGCAATATATGACACAATGAATTTGATTAAATCTGATGTATCAACAATCTGTCTGGGTGATGCTGCATCAATGGGCGCATTTTTACTTTCAGCCGGTGCTAAAGGTAAAAGAATGGCTCTTCCTAATGCAAGGATAATGATTCACCAGCCATTAGGCGGCGCTAAAGGTCAGGCAACGGATATTGAGCTTGAAGCAAAAGAAATTCGCCGTATGAAAGATATGCTAATCGGTATTATGGCAGAAAATTCAGGTCAACCGTTTGAAAAAGTTAAAGAAGATTGCGAGCGTGATCATTATTTATCTGCACAAGAAGCTATGGAATACGGGTTGATTGATAAAGTCGTAACAAGAGGATAATAAGATAAGTTTTATATAAAAAACAGGGTGAGTTAAATATTCACCCTGTTTTTGTATATAGCTGCCAAATTTTTAAATAAAGCTAAACCTATATAAAGTCAAGTTATAATACGATTTTAGCTATATACAAAATTATAAACCCGCGATTAATTGTTAAGAAACATTAAGATAAGGCTAAAAACATGCAATTACTTGACTTTGCATGTTTTTATATAAGTGTAGGTTAGATAAAAGGTTAGTTAAAAATTTAAAAAGGTAGGGTTATTACAATGGGCGTACTTATGTTTACAGCTCGCATTCACTCGCTAATTAGTCAAAAATTAGATATCGAGCACAGATTGACGAAGCTGACAAAAAAATTACAAGACTTGCAGTCTTATGCAGCAATGATTGGAAACGGAGGTATCTCAATAGGAGATTTGTTAGGAACTCCGGGTTCTCAAATGGGCAGAGCAATGGCATATATGGCTTTTGCGCATAACACATCTTATCAGTATATGATGCAAAATGCTCCTTATATGACAAGTATCTGGCAGCAACAAATGCAAGGTATGGTTCAAAATCCGCAACAGCAACAACAAATGCAAAGATGGATTATGGAATCCCTCTACCAGCAAGGCAGAGATCGTGCAATGCAAATTGAACAACGAAATATGAAAGTTGAAGAACAAAAAATTTCTCAAGAAAAAGAAAAACTCGAAGCTTTAGGAAAGTCAGTACAGGCTGAACTTGACTCAGCAAGACAAGCAAGAGATGCCGGAATAAAAGAAATGGCTCCTAAATATACATTTAACGCATAAATAATCTAATTAACCCCCTGTATATTAACTAACTGAAACGAGGGACTCACGGAAAGTGAGTCCCTCTTGTTTTTCATTTATACAACTATAATTTCATCAATTTGAATATCATAATTTTCATGTGGCAAATTATCAACATAAAGCTCTTTGGGTAAAGTGCAAATAGTGTTAAAGTTTTTACCATACAGAAATCTGTCATAATACCCCCCACCATATCCTAATCTGTAATTATTTTTATCTGCCATAAGGGCAGGAACAATTACCAACTCTATTATATTCGCATCTATAGGTTGAGTTTGAGGCTCTTCAATATGTAATTCTGATATTTTTAACATATCATCTTTTTTATAAGGACAAACTTCCAAATCGTTGCTGTTTACTCTTGGCAAGTAAAATTTCTTCTCATCATTCAATAGTTCCAAAAGATTTATCTCATATTTAGTCGGATAAAACAACATTATATGATTAGAGTTTATGTAAAGATTATTTTCTCTGACAGATTTTACGGCAGAAGCTGAAATCTTGCCTATATCAAGAGATTTTCTTAATTCTTTTGCACTAAGTCTTAGTTCCGTTTTCTTATTCATCTTTTTAATATATAATAAATTCATAAAAAATGACAGGGGAAAATCATAACAATTTAATAAACCCAAATTGGGCGCAGCATGGCTACATTCAGGTCTATACGGGAAACGGGAAAGGTAAAACAACCGCATCTTTAGGACTTGCAATGAGAGCTTTGGGGCGTAATTGGAAAGTGCTGATTGTAATGTTTACAAAAGGCGGAAATGACTACGGGGAGCTAAATTCTTTTCGAGAACTTTCGCCTGAAATCTCGCAAAATCTAAAAATTATTCAAGCCGGTCTGGACAGAATAATATACCGTAACAACCAGAATGAAAAAGACAAAGAAGAAATCTTAAAGGGTTGGGAATTAACTAAAAAAGCTATTAAAGATCACGAGTACCAACTTATTATATTAGATGAGGCAAATATAGCAATTGATATGGGTATTTTAGATGTCGATGAGGTTGTAGATGTTTTGAAAAATAAACCTGATGAAATGGAAATTGTCTTAACAGGACGAAATGCTCATCCAAAAATTATAAAAATTGCACATTTAGTATCAGAGATTGAACCGATAAAACACTATTGGGATACCGGAATTGCCGCAAGAAAAGGTATTGAATATTAGATAATTAGTAAAATTTACTATATATTCCGAATACTAAACTTTTTAGTTTTCTTTGTATGCAATATATTTTAAGTTTCTGAAATGTCCGTCATAATCAAGGCCGTAGCCGACTACGAATTTGTCATCTACCTCAAAACCATAATAATCCGGTTCAACGTCTACCTTTCTGGTAATTTTTTTATCTAACAGCGAGCAAAATTTGAAGGATTTTACATGAAAATTCATGTGAATAAAATCTATCAAAAATTTAGCTGTCAAACCGCTATCCACAATATCTTCAATTATCAATACATTTTTACCGTTCAAGTCCGGTAAATTAATATCGACAGCGTTAACTTTTCCTGATGTGGTTGTAGATGAACCGTAACTGGAAAGTCGGATGAATTCCATTTTTACGGGCATGTCAAGTTCTCTGACTAAATCCGCTGCAAATAATACGGCACCTTTCAATGCACATATTGCAACAACCTCATCTCCATTATAGAATTTGTTTAGTTTTTCTGCAATTTCTTTAACCTTTGTATGAAGTTGTTCTTCACTATATAGAACTTTCAAATCTTCAAACTTAATTTCCATTATTACTCTCTTTCATTTTTGTAAAATTTTAATCTGTGTGTCGGGTGTTTAACTACTTTTATTTTATCACTAATACCCAAATTAATTGCCCATAGAATTTCTTTACCGCTTACCAAAAACAGTAAATTATCTTTTTCGTGGTTAGGAATTTTTTTTGAATTCAGGTATTTTTTTAATTTTTGAGTGCCTTCAAGCCCGAATGGACAAATTATATCACCATCTTGACGTGTACGTATTTCAAAATCAAAATTAAAACGGCTTAAATCAACATAAGCGGTATCGTCTGTATCTTTGGGATATTTTTTAACGGGTTTGACAAATTTTTCTATCTCAAAAATATAATTCCCGTTTTGGTATATACCTTCTTTTGTTATATGAAAATATGGAGTTTGTTCATTTGATGGTGTAATCAATTTTATAATCTTATCACTTACAAAAATCCATAAATCATTAGTTAATGAACAGGTTTTACCGGATTTTGAAATAGAATTTTTAACAATAAAATCATATATATTTTGGATTTTTTCACGGTCATAATCTAATTTATTATTGATAAACATGTTATAAATAAGTTTTTTTTGTACGGCATCAGATTGTTTTAGAAATTTTTTTGTTTGAATTACTCCATCTTCCGAGATTTTTTCTTGTACAAAAAACAAATACTCATCAATGATTTTACATTCTTGTCTTGAAATTTCCGATAAAGAGTTTATCATATCTATAGCTGATGGGTTTATTTTCCCTAATACAGGAAGGACTTTTGCCCGAATATAATTCCTTTTGTATTTAACATCGGTATTTGAACTGTCATTATTGGGATTTAATTTATTTTTTTTACAATATTTTTCAATATCTTCTCTTGTTACTGTTAATAATGGTCTATAGAAAATATCACGTTTGGACGAAATACCTTGCAGTCCTGATATTCCTGTACCTTTACATATTCTGTAAATTAAAGTTTCAGCATTATCATTTTTGTTATGAGCTGTAAAAATTACATCTGAATTAAATTTTTCACCACACTTTTTAAAAAAATCGTATCTTGCCTCACGAGCAGCAGTTTCTGTATGTGCAACATCAGTTGATATATTTTCACAATAAAAATCTACTCCTATCTGCATACAAAAATTTTTGCAATTTAATTCTTCTCTGTCGCTTTCTACACCACGCCACTTGTGATTCAAATGCAAGGCAATAATTTTATTCTTAGGTGCAGCTTTTTTAAGTACATGCAAAAGACACATTGAATCATACCCGCCCGAAAAACCAATTAGATATGTCAATTTTTTGTCATTTAATTTGTATTGTTTTAAGAAAGATTTAATTGTATTTTCAATATTATACATAATTTATTTTAAGTTTAACATAAAAAGTCTTTATTGATATATTAGTGTGATTTTAATATACAAAAGCTAACAATCCTAAATGCTCAAAAACGGATATAAAATATAGATTGGTATTGCCTTGCCAACAAAATATCAGTCGGCGTGGCAACGCCGACCTACAGTATACTAATTGCTTGACATGTTCCCTCTCCTAAAGAATAGGAGAGGGTAGGGTGAGGTATGAGTTGAATTTACAAAAGCTGGATCCCTCGCATACGCTCGGAATGACATGTTCCCTCCCTCGTTAGGGAGGGTAGGTGGGGAGCGTTCTATAAATTATAAGATCGTACCCCTCTTTATCTCCCCAATAGGGGAGAAAATTTTTTGGTTTCACCAAACCTGCTATACTTTGTCGGCGTGGCAACGCCGACCTACTATAAGTCGTTAAGACGTTAAGTCGTTAAGTCGTTAAGTTCAATAAGGTTTATTGATTAAATCAACCCTTGTCTTGAATAAACTAACTTATCGTAATGAACTTGACAACTCATCGTCTTATCGTCTTAACGCCTTCAAAATCGCTTAGTCATTGTTTTTCTGCAATTTTGTATATAATTACCATTGTTTATCCCTAATCAAACAGCGCATTGATTTTATCCACAATATCCTGTGGATCTATTTCATTTGTAATTTTGTTTACATCCTGTGCTATTTGATATAATTTTGCCGCCTCGATTTTATCTCCGGTTATTGCAATAGAGCGGGCAAGATTGAAATGTGCCAGTGCATAATTCGGGTTGACCTCTACGGATTTTTTAAACATTTCCATCGCTTGCGGTACTCTGCCTAAATCATCAAGATATATTACTCCCAAATTGTTGTATGCAATATCATAATTCGGATCATATTTGATTGCTAATTCATATTCTCGTATTGCTTCATCCGTATCACCTTTACCCCAGTACAAAAATCCTAAATTGCAGTGTATTTTTGCATTTTCAGGATTAAGGTCAAGTGCGTTTCTGTATATTGCAAGTGCGTTGTCGTAATCTTCTTTATCATAAAATGCACTGCCTAAATTTATATAAATATCAATATCCTCAGGAGTTAAAAGATATGCACTTTGATATGACGTAATTGCCGCATCAATATCCTTTTTAGATTCTTGAAAAACAAAACCTAGAGTTTGATTAACAACACTTGTCCATTCTTTGCTTGGGTTGAGCGTGATTGCGGTTTGAAAATGTGATACAGCACCTTCTATATCGCCTTTGATGTATAAAATATTTGCTAAATTTGAATGAAATTCAGGCATGTTTGGTAAAATCTGAATAAGTTTATTATAGATTTCAACAGCATTATCATAATCGCCCAAATCTTCATAAGCTTTGCATAAGTGTCTATATGCTGGTATATTCAAATTATCAAGCCAAATTGCCATTTTATATTCAACAATTGCATCGTCAAATCTGCCCAGTGAAGAATAAATATCCCCCAATAAGCAATATAAAGGCACAAACCCCGGAGCTTTTTCTATTGCTTCAATATAAATATCCAAAGCATCATCTAATCCTTTGGTCTGAACTTGTAAATAGCCTTTAAATAATATTGGTAAAAATTTCACATAAGACAATGATGTTTTCACTTTTTTAAGTGCTTCTTTATCAAAAGGTAAAGTTAAAATCGACATCAGATATTCATAGGCTGATTTAATTTTATTTTTTATAACTCTAAAAGAAGAAATTTCATACAAATTGTGTAATAGATAATGTGAGCGAGAACTAGCAAAAGGCGCACACTTTATGGCTTTTTTTGCATTAAGTTCTGCATCTGTAAATCTTGCTTTTTTTGTATAAGTTTCTGCCAGCATGTGGTATGCTTTTGCATATTTTGGATCTCTTTTTATTGCATTATCAAAATAATTGATTGCCTTATCTAAATCGCCTTTATGAAATTGTGCGATACCTATTTTATAATAAATTTCAGCAGAATCTATATAGGTTTCCAAAGCTATTTGGTATTCGGTAATAGCTTCATCAATATATTGGCAGGAGGAATAAATATCCAAATGCCACGCTAAATATAAATCTCCTAATCTTAGGTGTAAATCAGCATTTGTCGGATCTTTTTGCAGTCCGATTTGGCATAATTCTATTGCAGATTTAACATTCCCTGTCTTAAATTCTTTTGCAATTTTTTTATCTAAAATTTGTGCTTCATTTTTCATAATTTAACTATCCGCTTATCAAGTATTTTAATTAAATTTTGGCAAAAAATCAAGAGGGGGGAGGTAAATGTAAGGGGGGGGGAAAAATACAATTGGTAATTACAGAGAAGGCTTTAAGAACTTTTCTGTGGCAATGAGATTTTCATGGTATAATGTAGTCAAAAGAGGTAATAATATGTCAGATAACAGAATATATTTTGTAGATGTAACAAACCGAGATGGTGTGCAGACATCTCGCTTAGGCTTGGCAAAACTTCAAAAAACCATAATAAATTTAATGCTGAATGATATGGGTATCACTCAATCAGAATTTGGGTTTCCAACAACACAGCACGAATTAAATTATTTAAACGGTAATTTAGAATTGGTAAAAAGAGGAGTAATTGCGACTACAAAATTATCAGGTTGGATGAGAGGTATTGCATCAGATGTTGAGCAGTCCTTCAAAAATGTTCCTGAATTAAAGTATGTTAATTTATCTCAATCAACTTCAGAACAGATGATTCATGGAAAATATCTGGGTAAAAAAACTCCGGATGATATTATAAGAATGACCAAAGAAGCCGTAGAATGTGCAATTGATAAGGGCGCAAAAATTGTCGGGGTAAATGCCGAAGATGCTTCCCGTAGTGATTTGGATTATTTAATCAAGTATGCAAAAGAGGCAAAAAAATCAGGAGCATATCGTTTTAGATATTGTGATACCTTGGGTTATGAAGATCCTCAGACAACTTATGACAGAATATATAAAATAGCAAAAGCGACAGAAATGCCGATTGAAATGCACTTTCATAATGATTTGGGTATGGCAACAGCTTGTTCTGTTATGGGTGCAAAAGCCGCAATTGATGCCGGTGTTGATGCTTATATAAATACTGCAATAAACGGAATGGGCGAACGTGCCGGAAATGCGGATTTGGTTTCTTGTTTATTAGCTTGCTTAAAATCAGCCGGTTTTAAGGGTAAATATAAGATAGATGAAAATATACGACTAGACAGAGCGTGGAAAATTGCCAAATACACTGCTTATGCTTTTGGCGTTCCGATTCCGATGAATCAGCCGGCTGTTGGTGATAATGCTTTTGCTCATGAATCAGGTATCCACGCTGATGGTGCTTTAAAAGACAGGAGAAATTACGAACTTTATGATTTTGAAGAATTGGGCAGAGGTGAACCGGAAATCATTGAAACAGGTCGTATGATTACAACAGGTGAATATGGCGGTATTAAAGGCTTTAGAAACGTTTATAACAATTTGGAAATTGAATTTAAGGATGAACATGAAGCAAGAAATATTCTTGAACTTGCACGATATGCAAATGTCCATACTCAAAAGCCTCTGACTAAGAGTGAATTAAAATTCATTTATTATTTTCCGGATGTTGCAGCTAAAGTAATGACTGTATCTCCTTATTACGAGCCAATTGGTGCAATAAAAGACAGGGTTGAAGCTGAAAAGTTAAATCCGCCTGTTAATATAATTTAGAGAAAATATTATGGCAGATAAAAAAACAGCAGTTGTAGCATTATCAGGCGGGGTAGACAGCTCGGTTACTGCATTGCTTTTGCAAAAAAAAGGGTATAATGTGATTGGTTTGACCGGCAGAATGGTAAACACATCCGCTGCTGATATAATTTGTCAAAATGCAAAACAGGTTGCTGATAAACTTGGTATCAAACATTATGTTTTAGATGTATGTGGAAAATTTCAACAAAAAGTTATTGATTATTTTATAAATTCATACAAAAATGGGCAAACCCCAAATCCTTGTATCGTTTGTAATCAATTCATTAAATGGGGAGAAATATTTGATTATGCCATAAATGAGCTTGGTGCTGATGTTTTTGCAACGGGGCATTATGCAGATATAAGATGTGTTGACGGAATTTACAAATTGTACCCTGCAAAAGATGAACATAAAGATCAGTTATATTTTTTGTATAGATTAGGGCAAAAAGAACTATCTAAAACAGTTTTCCCGCTGTATGAATACAGAAAAGATGATGTGCGTAATTTAGCGTTTGAATACGACCTGCCGCCAAAATCCTCTAAAGAAAGTCAAGATATTTGTTTTATTCAAAAACCAAATACAACAAAGAAATATTTAATCGATAAATTTGGTGAAATGAAAGGTGATTTTATAGAAATTCCAACCGGTAAAAAGCTTGGTACTCATAGTGGTCATTATCAATATACAATCGGACAAAGAAAAGGAATTGGAATTGCAGCGCCATACCCACTGTATGTTATCGACATTGATGCAGAAAAAAATATTGTTTATCTTGGAAAGCGTGAGGATGACTATAAAAAACGTCTTGCAATCAAGGATTTGAATTTTTCGTATCCTATATATCAAAATGAATTTGATGCGAATGTAAAAATTCGCTATAACATGCCTGCAAAAAAAGCCCATATAACGATTTTAGATGATATTGCAGAAATTGAATTTTATGAAGCAATAAATTCAATTACATCAGGTCAGGCAGGTGTAATATATGACATTTCAGATGGTCATTTAATAGGCGGAGGGGTTGTCATATAAGGAATGTTATCCTCTTGTTAGGGATAATACCATCTCGTTTGGAATATAAAAGTCTTTTATTCCGTAATTTGCATTAATAAATAGAAATTCCAAAGATTCTCCATGTTTTACTCCTAACAAATCAAACGGAATTTTTAAATCCAATACTTCATCATAAGCAGTTTCTATTGGTTTAGATTGCTCCAATACCCACATATCACCGGGTATTGCTCTTATCAATCGCAACAGTTGAATCTTATCGTTTCTGATAGCAATTTGTATTTCGTTATGAAATTTTTCCATAGAAACGGGTGATATATTTTTAGTTTTATTAATGAGTCTTACCGGTGCCAAATCCTGTTTGTGATTGGCTTTTCTTGTGTAGATATACATTTGGTATGTTCGTTTGGTTAGTTGCGGATTTTCTTTTATGTATTTATTTAAGTGGAATTTCAGATAGAAATTTTCATCATCATTCCCAAATCTGATTTTATCAAATAATTTTGACTCTCTCAAAACAGGACCGTCAGGAATTTCTATAAAACCTGCGTTATTCCAGATATCTTCTTCAGTGGTTACAGACTTTCCGTTGATTGTTGGTGTAATCTTTGATCGAGGATATTTAGACGGCTTAGAGGTCGACATATCAGACAATGGATCATCTAAATACGAAGGACAGCTAAGTCCCAGATATTTGTATATGTTTTTCAAGTGATTTCTAAATATAAAATCAAAAATATTGTCCCTGCCGGAATCATTTGGCTCTCCGTACCACCAGTACCAATCGCTGCCTTCGCATATAAAAAGTTCTTTTCTTGCTGCTTCAATATTTGGATTTAAGGGTTCTCTTTTTACAAAATCCGAGAAATCGTGTCTGACGCGTCTTAAATATGTCCAAGCCAAATCTTTTACAGGTTCGTCTATCCATAATTTAAAGTTTCTGTTAATCCAAGAGCCTGCCGATATTTTATTTAACGGTTTATCTTCTTTTGTGTTTTCCAGATAATCACTTATTAAAACTGTTTCTAAGGTACTGTCTTCTGTTATAAGTGTGTATAAAGTTTTTAAAAATGATGCACCATCCTCCAGATAATTTTCCCAGCAATTTTCCCCATCAAGAGCGATAGTCAGCAAATGTTCATTATCTGGTGATGACAGAATTTTGCTTTGCATTATTTTTATTCTGTCGTATAAATCATTCGCTGTTGCAATCGGATTGTGATTTTGGTATTCAAAACTTATAAGATTTGGAATTGTTGATTCTCTGAAAATCATTTTTATATCGGAGTTTTTTGTTTTATAGCGATATGTTTTTAAAAGGTGATAAGGTTCTTGTACATACGCTTTGAAATCGTGTTCAAACTCAAAATTGATTGTGTTTGCAAGAATACCTTCATCTGAAATCGACCATTCAACACCTAAGCTGCTGAGCATATCCAGTGTTTTTCCGTTTACGCATTGTTCTGATGGCCAAATACCTCTCGGACGTTTGCCAAAAATCTCTTCAATTCTGTCAAGTGCCATCTTTGTCTGTATTTTTGCATCTAATTCTGTTTTTAGGTTTGAAATATCATCATCTGTCCCATTTTTTTTGATATTTTTGTAATCCAGCAAAATTGGCAAAATCGGGTGATAATAAGGGCTGGTCGTAATTTCAATTTTATTTTTTTCGACAAATTTTTTTAACGTTGGTATAATTTTTCTAATAATACTTCTTTGAATTTCGATTATTTGAATTCTATCTTCAAGTGTATAATTTTTACCTTTTTTTACTAATCTTTTTAAATCAGGATTTGTCGTTTTAAAAGACGGATCAATCCAGGCCAAATTGAATAATGCTGTCAAATCCGCATATTCTTGGTTTGTCAAAATTGATGTATCGCTTAGATTATCGGATTGTACTATTTTGTATAGCCTGTGGTATTCATCATTAGGCAGTATCATTGTTTGATAATTTGCGTCAAAAAAATTGGTTAGGATAAAGATTTTGTCTTCTTCTGTCAGCTTATCCTGCGGGATAACTGTCATTCTTGAATGTATATCATGAGCGCCGTTTTCTCCATATTCTATGATAGAATCCAGCAAAACAGGTACAAAATTGAAATTAAGTTTCAATTTTTCAAATTTTTTAACCCAAAGAGCCATATCCAAATAATCTTTAACCGCATGTAATCTTACCCATGGCATTAAATAGTCGCCATTTACGGACAATTGGTAGACAGGTTGGTGCATGTGCCATAAAAAAGCTATGGATAATTTTTTCGACTGACTCATCATATAACTTAACCCTTATGGCTATATTGTATCATAAATAGTATGGGTTTTAGTACAAAATATTTTATTTGTTTTATTTTTCGTAATATATTAATTTTACTGTTACATATCTAATGCAATATCAAGAGCCGGAGCTTTTGCAACAATAGCGCTTGATGAGATTATATCCACTCCGCACTCCGCAATCTTTCTGACGGTATCCAAATTTACTCCGCCGCTTGCTTCGACAATTGCTCTGTGGTTAATTAATTCAACAGCTTCCTTCATTTGCTCTAATGTCATGTTATCAAGCATTATAATATCAACTCCCAACGGCAGAGCTTCTTTAATTTGTTCTATTGTATCACATTCAAGTTCTATTTTGTGTGCGTGAGATAAATTTTGTTTAACAAGATTTATGGCGTTTGTTACAGAACCTGCAACTTTGATATGGTTATCTTTAATCATTGCGCAATCTGATAAATTAAATCTGTGCAAAAAACCGCCTCCGATTTTTACTGAATATTTTTCAAAGGCTCTGAAATTTGGCGTTGTTTTTCTTGTATCAACAATTTTACAGGGTAAATCACCTATAGCCTGTTGATATTTATGAGTTTCTGTTGCAATACCGCTCATTCTCTGGATGTAGTTAAGAGCAACTCTTTCGCCAAGTAAAAGATATTTGCCTGGACCTTTCAATGTTGCTAAAATATCGCCTTTTTTTATTTTGTCGCCGTCTTTAAAAATGAGGTTTACCTCGACCTTATCTGATAAAATTTTAAATACCGTTTTAAAAACCTCAAGTCCGCAAATTATTCCTTCTACCCTCGAAACAAGTGAGGCTTCAAAAATTTTATCTTCGGTAACAATACTTTCTGTCGTTATATCGCCAAATCCGATATCTTCCATTAATGCTGATTTAACGTGATCTTCTACAAAAAATTTACTTAACAAAATTTATTTCTCCTTTATTTTGTATTATCAAACTGTGTTCACTTATATTTCCGATTTCAGGATAATCTGTACGATAATGTGAACCTCTGGATTCTTTTCTTTTTAATGCTGATTTTATTATAAGATTTGCTGTTGTCAGCATATTTTTAAGTTCATATTCTTCTTTTGTAGCTAATTTATATTTATTTTCAAACAGGTGCAGAAAATTTTGAACTTTATCATCAGCTATTTGAAGATTTTTTCCATTTCGGAAGATTCCAACATTTTCCCACATAATATTTTGTAATTCTTTTTTGATTTTATTAGTATCTGATGAAATAGGCTGTGTTTGAGTATCGTATTTTGAAAGACTTTCATCAAAATTGTTATTTGAAATTCGAGACAGGTCTTTATTTTTTAAATATTGCGCCACTTCATAAGCGCAAACAACACATTCTAATAAAGAATTGCTGGCTAATCTGTTACCGCCGTGCAGACCGGTTGATGAAACTTCTCCTACCGCATAAAGTCCATTAATCGAGGTTTCCCCTTTTATGTTTGTTTTTATTCCGCCCATAAAGTAGTGAGCCGCAGGCGCAACAGGGATTAAATCCTTTGAAATATCAATTCCTTTTTCAAGGCATTTTTCTGATATTGTCGGAAATCTTTTTAATAATTTTTCTTTTCCTATGACGGTAGCATTCAAAAATACATTTGGAACTTTATTATCTCTCATTTGGCAAAAATTTGCACGGGCAACGATATCTCTTGGTGCAAGTTCTTTTAGAGGATGGTAGTTTATCATATATTCATAACCGTTTTTATCACATAATTTTGCACCTTCTCCTCGAACGGCTTCGGATATAAGAAATCTGTTGTGATTTTTCTCATCATCAAAAGCGAGTGCTGTCGGGTGAAACTGAACAAATTCCATATCTTGCAAAACCGCTCCGGCTCTGTATGCAATAGCAAATCCATCCCCTGTTGCACCAATAGGATTTGTTGTGTATTTGTACAATTGCCCTAATCCGCCTGTTGCAAGAATAACTGTGTGAGAATATACCGCTTGATATTCATTATTTATATATAAAATTACTCCGTGGCAATTGTTATCTTTAACCAGTAAATCAATTGCTGTTGTATTTTCATATATAGTTATTCCGGGATTATTTTTTACGGCATTACAAAGAGCAATTTCCATTTGTCTGCCTGTTGCATCTCCGCCAGAATGCAGAATTCGATTTACACTATGGGCAGCCTCTTTTGTTAATGTGAAATTGCCGTTTTCATCCCTGTCAAATTCAACCCCGAAAGTAAGTAAATCTTTCACAACTTTATCGGAATTTTCGCTTATAAATTTTATAGTTTCCAACTCGGATAAACCTGCGCCGGCTTTAATTGTATCCGATATGTGAGATTCAACAGAGTCGTTTTTGTTGTCTTTTAATACGGCAACCATCCCGCCTTGAGCGTAATATGAGTTACTCTCTCCAAGTTTTGATTTTGTAACAAGTAAAACTCCGTCAGGCAAATTTAATTGCTGTTCTATTTTTAATGCGGAGTATAAACCTGCAATCCCGCTTCCTATTACTATTGCCGAATATTTTGTTTGTTTCATTTTATGTTTAATACCTTGAGTAATGTATCCTTTTTATTATATGACAAACAAAATAAAAGAGAGTAATTTTAATTTTACTCTCTTTATTTGTTTAGGATTTATATAGAAATTCCCGCAAAATATATTTTTGTCATTCAGAGGGGTAAAATCTTTAGATACCACGCTTCGCTCTGAATGATGTAAGATTTTGCCCCGAAGAATCTCATAATTGGATAATTTTACACATTTATTCCTTGATATTCTGAGACTTTAATTTAGTGGAAATTATATAACTACCTATTTTTATTTATTTCTAATAATTTACCCCTAGTAGTTTTCAGCTTTAATAAAGAAATATGATTGCGGATGATTGCAAACAGGACAAAGCTCAGGCGCCTTTTCTCCATAGTGAATATGTCCACAATTCGAACATTCCCAAGCATTTTCACCAATTTTTCTGAATACTTCGCCGTTTTCTATATTTGCTAAAAGTTTTCTGTACCTTTGTTCGTGTGCTTTTTCAATTTTGGCAACAGCTTCAAAAAGTTCTGCCAGTTCATTGAATCCTTCTTCTTTTGCATCTTTTGCAAAGCCTGCATACATATCTGTCCATTCATAATTTTCACCTGCAGCAGCTTCTTTCAAGTTATCGATTGTTGAGCCAATCTCTCCACCGTTTAAGTATTTGAACCATATTTTAGCGTGTTCTTTTTCATTGTTGGCTGTTTCTTCAAAAATTTTGCTGATTTGAACATAACCATCTTTTTTGGCTTTTGATGCAAAATATGTATATTTGTTTCTTGCTTGTGATTCTCCGGCGAATGCTGTTTGGAGATTTTTTTCAGTCTTTGTTCCTTTTAAATCCATTTTTTAATCCTCTTTTTGTTTATATAATATCAATTTTTTTCTATTGTTTCATCGCTCTTGCCGGGTATCATTGCAACTATTGCGGGTTGTATAAAAATTATAAATATCAATAGTGCAAAGAATATGACCAGTGATGTTTGTTTATCTTTAATTAGTGAACATGCCGGTAAACAAATTGAATTAAAGCCTAAAAATATTCCCCAGAATATTGACCAGCCCAAATGCCCGGTTATGTCCATAACTCTTTTTTTATAGTTAAAAACTAACAAGAGTCTGATTAAGAAAAATGGCAACAGAAAATATAATGAATTTAGATAATGTTTGTATACATAAATTATTATAAAAAGTCCGCCAAATATGTAGAGTGCCATTAACAAGGTGTAATAAACAATAAATAAAGTTTGATTTATTGTACCCCTTGGACTCAATATGTTTTTGTTCATATACAAAACCCCTCTTTTTATTCGATTATATCATGTAATGGTAATTTAATAAAAAATATTACAAAAGATAAATAAAAGACCAAACCTTATGGTTTGGTCTTTTTAAACATAAATTCAATACTATTATACTAATTTAACAGTGATTGATTTTGGTTTTTGGGTATATTCCAATTTATCTTCTCTTGATAACCAACCCAATCCCATATATGTGAAATTATCATCTAAATCCATATCTTTTCTTAATTTATTGATAGTAACTTCACCTTTGTCTGATAAATAGTTGTAAATTTTTCCTGCTGATTCAATAATTTGAGCTTGCATTTCTTTTTGTTCTTTCTTACTAGATGTAAACATGTTTTAACCTCCTTTAAGTTACAAAATTATCATACTACTATTTTAAAATAAATGAAATATATAATTTTTTAAATATTTTAAAATCCTTTATTTAAAGCTTTTTGGGTGCTTTACATTTCTAAACTTTTTAATAATTGTAATATAAAAAATAAAATAAAATTCATCAAAATGGATGATTTTCGAGGATAATTTCAAAAATTTTTCAAAATTTTTGCGTTTTTTAATAAAAAATAGAAAAATTTTGTCAAAAATTTTTCATTTTTAAAATGGTAAACGCTTAATATATGTGTAATTAGGGAATATTGTACATTTATAATTTTGCTATAATTTTATTCATCCCGTTTAAAATCAAAGGTTTCGTTATTTCCTTTTGTAAATAACTTTGATTTGAGGCTATGTATTGCATCTGTCAGTTCTTTTTTGTCGTAATAAGATTTTGAAAAGATTTTTATTTGTTCGTTACCCTTGGTATTAAAAGCCAAAAAGTACTCTCTGTAGCCCTTCCCGTAACGATTGCCTTTGACCTTTTGAGTGTAATAAGTTATATCATTAATTTCTGATATTTTTATTAGATTTTTTTCGCAAGTCATGTTAAATAGGTTAGTTTTGTTAATTTTGCATATATTTGCTGTTCTGTTGCATGTTAAAGTTTCGTCTTTGTAATTTGTAAGTCCTCCGACAAGTATAACTATAATAACAAATAAACTTATAATAATCAGCGGAATATAATTCTTTTTTTCTGACATATATGTGCCTCCTAAATTATTATATCATGTTTGCGGTTATGGTGTATAATTGTTTTATGAAAAAAGAAATTGTTATTTTTGATTTAGACGGTACATTGTTAAATACTCTGGAGGATTTGACCGATAGTACAAACTTTGCACTGGATAGTTGTTCTTTTTCAAAAAGGACTTTAGATGAGGTGCGTAACTTTGTCGGAAACGGTGTTTATATGCTTATTGAGCGGGCTGTCCCAAAAAATACCTCCAAAGATAAAATTGAAAGTTGTTTAGCAATTTTTAAAAAACATTATTCAAATAATATGTACAACAAAACATCGCCTTATATTGGAATATTGAAAATGCTTGAATATTTGAAAGAAAATGGTTATAAAATAGCAGTCGTTTCAAATAAATTCGATAGTGCTGTAAAAGAGTTGTGTGAAAAATATTTTAAAGGATTTATTGACTATTCCGCAGGTGAAAATGAAGCCGCCGGAATAAGAAAAAAACCTGCACCTGATACGGTTTTGAAAGTTTTGAAAAATTTTAATTTGAATTGTGCGCAAGCCGTATATGTTGGAGATTCTGAGGTAGATATATTAACTGCAAAAAATTCAAAAATTCCGTGTATCAGCGTTACTTGGGGGTTTAAAAGTAAAGAATTTTTAGTAAAAAATCAGGCAAAATATATAGCTGAAACGCCTCAAGAAATTATTGAAATTTTAAAGAGTTTATAATTTAATTATTAAAGATAATATATGAGGATAGATAAATGATTATAATTATGGAGCGTGATGCTCAGGCTGAAAATATACATGCTGTATCAGATTTGTTAAAAGAACACGGATTTCAGGTAATTGTACATGAAGGTGATGTACATACCGTTATTGATGCCTTGGGTGATAAAACAACATTGTCGCCTGAACGAATAGAGGCAATGGATGGAGTTAAACAAATTAAGTTTATAAGAGAGCCGTTCAGACTTGCATCAAGGGACAGAAAATCGGAAGATACAGTTATTGAATTTGAGAATGGAGTAAAAATCGGTGGGGCAAACCGTCCTGTTGCGATGGTAGGGCCTTGCTCTGTTGAAGAAGATTATGACGGACTTTTGCAAGTTGCCTTGGCAGCAAAAGAATTAGGTTGCCAATTTCTCAGAGGTGGGGCATTTAAACCAAGGACGTCGCCATACGACTTTGATGGTTTGGGCGAAAAAGGATTAAAATTGCTGGCAAGGGCAAAAGAAGATACTGGTTTGCTTGTCGTAACAGAGCTTATGGATTCTTCGGATTTGGATTTGGTGTATAAATATGCAGACATTATTCAAATCGGGGCAAGAAATATGCAGAACTTTAAGTTGTTAAAGGCTGTTGGTCATTGTGATAAGCCGATTATCTTAAAAAGAGGGCCGGCAAGTACGATAAGAGAATTTTTACTTGCGGCAGAGCATATTATGTATAACGGTAATGAAAAAGTTATATTATGTGAAAGAGGTATAAAGGGTTTTGACAGTTCGTTTACTCGAAATATTTTGGATATTTCTGCCATACCCGTTATAAAAAAATATTCTCACTTACCGATTATTGTAGATCCAAGTCATGGAACAGGACAAAGATATTTGATTGAGCCAATGGCAAAAGCAGGTCTTGTTGCCGGTGCTGATGGTGTTATGGTTGAAGTTCACCACAATCCTGCTCAAGCTCTGAGTGATGGTAAACAAAGTCTTTCTATTCCGCAATTCAAGGAAGTTTTCACAAAGTTAAATGCGTTAATTGATACTCTTCATCTGGAAAAGAATAACAGTATTTCATTTGTTGAGTAATAAATCCAAGAATATGCGATTATATTAAGCCTCAAAATAATTATTTTGAGGCTTGCTTTCGTTACAAAAGTTAACATGCATGCAATTTTTCTATATGAAAAAACTTTATATCTATGTAGGTTATTTTTTTAAAGGTTAGAAAGGAAATTGGGTATGGCAATTGATTCTGTAGGTTATGTAGATTATTTTAACACTCCGGTGTATGCAAACAGGAGTTTCGGTTCAAGAGTTGAACAAGACAAAAATATAAATCCATTTGCACCACAAAAAAAACGTACAAGTGCAACAACCGCAACTGTTGGTGTTTTAGGTACTATTGGAGCAATAGCTTTAGCAATTGCATTCAGAGGAAGAATTAAAGGCGGTACATTAGGTTTGGTCAATAAAGTTAAACCGTATGTTCCAAAAAGTGTAAAAGATGTTGTAAAAAGTGGTTTGAAATATTTAAATACTGCTTATGTATCTGTAAAAAAACACATACCAAAAGGTGTAAAAAAATTCCTTAAAGATGCTTATAAGTACGTAACAAAATATATAGATGCCGGTGCAAAATTTGTAAAAAAATATACTTATGATCCTATCAAAAAATTATTTACAAGTAGCGCAGCTGCTCCAAAACCATAGTTTGAAAAAGTAATACTTATATAAACATCGATTGGCGATTTAATTTAATTTCTTCTATCTGTTCAAGATAATTGGAATTGGTTAACTCGCCAATTGATTTGTATAATTTTAATATTGAGTTTTGTATATTTTCGGCATTCATTTGCACCATGTCGTTTGCCATTTCTGTATTTGACATAGCAAGCCTTGTCATATCACGAAATCCTGAAGCGGCAATTTTTAGGGCAAGTTCATTTTCTTTTGCGGTTTTGAATATTGCCTGAGCAATTACCATTGGCATGTGTGAAATTAGTGCAACAGCTTCATCATGTTTTGCAGGAGTCGTGAAAACAGGAGTTGCACCCAGCTCTTTAATTATGTTTACTAAATTTTCATCCTCTCCGAAAACCGGTGTAATCACCCATTTTGCTCCCTTAAACAATCCTTCAAGGGAGTTTTCAAAACCTTTATGTTCAGTGCCTGCCATAGGATGTGATGGGATAAATTTGTATGGTCTTTGCTTTTTGCATACAAATTGTTTTAATGAACAGACATCTGTAACTACCGTATCTGCAGGTATAATATTTTCAAGTTTGTCCAAAATCTCAAGAGTTTTATTCATGGCAGAACAGACAAAAATGATTTCACATTCTTTTAAATATGAGTAATCTTTATATATATTTACTCCCGTTTGAGATTGGGAAATTCCGATAACATCATAATCACGTTTCGTCAAATCTTTGAATATAGAACCGCCAATTAAACCAAGACCAATTATGCCAACTTTCATATAAAACTCTCTTTCTTATTAATAGCAAGAAATTATATAATATATCTGTGCTTTTACCACCATTTATGAATGAATTTGAAATGGACATTTTGTACAATGAGCTTTTGGATGGAGGATTAAGTTGTCCTCCAGGTCGTACATTTTAGCAACTCTTGTATCTAATGGCGCACCGCATTTTGGACATTTCAGCCCGCCGGCGCCGTTTAGAATAAGCTGTTTTAAGCTTTCTATAACCTCATCAGATATCGTACTTATGCTTATGTCTTTTTCAAGTTTTTTAATCTCATCAGGTTCACATTTCAAGGCTTTTGCAAGTGCCTGACGAGCTGTAACGGATAGAAATAAAGCTTTTCCGTCCTCTATTTCTTCTATGATTTCAAGCGGAACATTTGCCAAAATGGATAGAGCCTTTTGTGTTAAGTCTAGTTCCTCTCGCTTTTTTTGTATAAATCTTGCTAATGTTTTCATTGTTTTATAATAGCATAAATTAAAATCATGCAGAATTGTTAAGAAATGTTAATATTAAATTTCTCATCTAAAACATTTGTAAACATTGAATAAAACCCCTATGAATATCATGAAAACATTTATGTCCATGCAATTTTGACCATTAAAAATTTTTTATATAAATACAGGGGAAACTAAAGAAAAGAAAACGGGGAAAATTATGAGTTACACATGGAATTCTTACGCAAATATACCTTATATGGGTGTTCTACCATGCGGGATAACAAATATTGGAGGAGATACTCAGGTATTTACGCTTGATCAGGATTTATTTGCAGCTACAAATCCATATTTGCTGCTAAATCCTTTGGCGCAGGCAATGGTTAATAGAAATGCCGCAACAGGTTCTCCATTCCCTAAAGTACATATACCTTCTCAGCAGCAAATAGATGCCGAAGCGGGTAAATTGGCTGCTGGTATTGTAAATAATATAAATAGCGGGTTGTTGAAACAATCATTGAATCAAAGTTTAGCTAATTTGTCAGCACAGAAAACAAAGTTAAACGGACTATTGGCTAATCCGGATTTACCGGAAGCTGATAAACAAGAAGTTACAAGATTGCTTGATGCAATTCAAGAGCAAGAAAGAAAACTTAATGAATTATCCAAAAATGCTCAAAATATGGATTCGTCAGAAGCTCTAAATCAAGCACAGGCTATAGAAAAAGAAATAAGACAAATAGTTGTTGATGCAAGTAAAATACAAACACCGGCACCAAAGACAGAACAAACTCAGCAAACTCAACCGCAGCAAACTCCTCAAACGGTTTCGGAACAAACTCCACAAACTCAGGCTCAGCCCGGTCAAGCTACAGCAACGGAAAGACAAGGGGCAACTCAAAATACTCCGACGGCGGCAACACCGGCGACAGCTACTACTGCGACTGCAGCACAAAAAGGTAAAATAACAGATGAGCATAGACAAATTGCAGATGCTTTTCACGATGCGATTACCGGTTCAGGAACAGATGATGAAGCATTCAATGCGGTATGTGAATATTTGACAAAAGATAATGTTGTTGAAGTTATGGCAGCATACGAACAAACATACGGAACATCATTTATGAATGACTTTATGTGGGATGCTGATTCCGGTTTCTTCTGTGCAGGCGGTCAAAAGGTAAAATACGGAAGACATATTGCAAGAGCATTGCGTGCCAGAGCCATAGAATCCGGAGTCTTTAATGAGTGCAAAGATGATTTGCAGGCAATAAATAAAGAAATGGACAGCACATTATATGTTAGTAATGATGTATACGCAAACTATGATAACGTAGCAGCAATAATTGCAGCAAAAGACGAAATTAAAGAAGCTTAAACTGCAATCAAACCTATTAAAAACATAATATTTTAGATTCCTCACTAAGAGAAATGTGAAATTTATGATGATTAAAGATAGGTTAGAAATGTAGTGTAAAATCTCCCTGTACAAACAGTACAGGGTTTTTTTCGTTGATGAGCAAAAATTAAAAGACAAACTATTTATTAAAAACAATATTAAATTTGCCTGTCCTCCTGACATCTTGTCCTCTAGGGTTCATGTTTTGGCACACCCCCTTGATTTTAAAAATTTTTCATTATATTATTTGCATTGTAGAGTGCTTACGCCAATAATCACTCAACAAGAAAAGGAAAACTAATATGTCAATCAACTTAAAAAACAAACAAGAAATTGTTAAAAAGT